>NZ_JBIWJU010000008.1:0-462689 GCF_044765285.1 Streptomyces sp. NPDC102490 | reverse complement strand
GGCGAAGCTGAGA
The DNA here is from genome assembly GCF_044765285.1 of Streptomyces sp. NPDC102490. Lineage (NCBI taxonomy): Bacteria > Bacillati > Actinomycetota > Actinomycetes > Kitasatosporales > Streptomycetaceae > Streptomyces > Streptomyces sp. NPDC102490. Next base: position 462,676 of record NZ_JBIWJU010000008.1, on the reverse strand, counting down.
ACTTAAGCGCCAGTAAACGGCGGTGGTAACTATAACCATCCTAAGGTAGCGAAATTCCTTGTCGGGTAAGTTCCGACCTGCACGAATGGCGTAACGACTTCTCGACTGTCTCAACCATAGGCCCGGTGAAATTGCACTACGAGTAAAGATGCTCGTTTCGCGCAGCAGGACGGAAAGACCCCGGGACCTTTACTACAGTTTGATATTGGTGTTCGGTTCGGCTTGTGTAGGATAGCTGGGAGACTGTGAAGCTCGCACGCCAGTGTGGGTGGAGTCGTCGTTGAAATACCAGTCTGGTCGTGCTGGATGTCTAACCTGGGTCCGTGATCCGGATCAGGGACAGTGTCTGATGGGTAGTTTAACTGGGGCGGTTGCCTCCTAAAGAGTAACGGAGGCGCCCAAAGGTTCCCTCAGCCTGGTTGGCAATCAGGTGTTGAGTGTAAGTGCACAAGGGAGCTTGACTGTGAGACCGACGGGTCGAGCAGGGACGAAAGTCGGGACTAGTGATCCGGCGGTGGCTTGTGGAAGCGCCGTCGCTCAACGGATAAAAGGTACCCCGGGGATAACAGGCTGATCTTCCCCAAGAGTCCATATCGACGGGATGGTTTGGCACCTCGATGTCGGCTCGTCGCATCCTGGGGCTGGAGTCGGTCCCAAGGGTTGGGCTGTTCGCCCATTAAAGCGGTACGCGAGCTGGGTTTAGAACGTCGTGAGACAGTTCGGTCCCTATCCGCTGTGCGCGTAGGAGTCTTGAGAAGGGCTGTCCCTAGTACGAGAGGACCGGGACGGACGAACCTCTGGTGTGCCAGTTGTCCTGCCAAGGGCATGGCTGGTTGGCTACGTTCGGGAGGGATAACCGCTGAAAGCATCTAAGCGGGAAGCCTGCTTCGAGATGAGGACTCCCACCCCCTTTGAGGGGTTAAGGCTCCCAGTAGACGACTGGGTTGATAGGCCGGATCTGGAAGCACCGCAAGGTGTGGAGGTGACCGGTACTAATAGGCCGAGGGCTTGTCCTCAGTTGCTCGCGTCCACTGTGTTGGTTCTGAAACCACGAACAATCAGACCGTGTTGGTCACCGGTTGGTTGTCTGTTTCATAGTGTTTCGGTGGTCATAGCGTAGGGGAAACGCCCGGTTACATTTCGAACCCGGAAGCTAAGCCTTACAGCGCCGATGGTACTGCAGGGGGGACCCTGTGGGAGAGTAGGACGCCGCCGAACTTCTTTTAGAGCTCTGGCTCTTGGGCACACAGCCCGAGAGCCAGAGCTTTTTTGCGTTGAGGTAGGGTCAGTGGGCATCATTGGCTCGTTTCCCACCAGGAGGCCCCCGCGTGGAGGTCCAGGAGACCCGCGTGCAGACCGACCGGGTCCTCACCATCCCGAACATCCTGAGCATGGCGCGCCTGCTCGGCGTGCCCCTGTTCCTGTGGCTCATCCTGCGGCCCGAGTTCGGCGGTCCGCAGAGCGACGGCTGGGCGCTGTTGGTGCTGGCCCTGAGCGGGGTCAGCGACTACCTGGACGGAAAGCTCGCGCGGCGTTGGAACCAGATCAGCAGCCTCGGCCGGCTGCTGGACCCGGCGGCCGACCGGCTCTATATCCTCTCCACACTGGTGGGTCTCACCTGGCGCGAGATTCTCCCGCTCTGGTTGACGCTTGTACTGCTTGCCCGGGAAGCGATGCTGCTGGTCATGGTGGGCATCCTCCGGCGCCACGGCTATCCGCCGCCACAGGTGAACTTCCTGGGCAAGGCGGCCACGTTCAACCTCATGTACGCCTTCCCGCTGCTTCTGCTGAGTGACGGAAGCGGATGGATCGCGTCACTCGCCGCAGTTTTCGGATGGGCGTTCGCCGGATGGGGTACAACCCTGTACTGGTGGGCAGGTGTTCTCTATGTGGTGCAGGTCCGCCGTCTGGTGCGTGCGGACGTCGCAGCCGATTGAACTCGCTGATTCCGCGGTCCCGGTGGCCGGATGGCCCCCGCTGGAAAAGTGCGGGATCCTGGGCGGGTGAAGTCGGCCAAACCTTCGTCTCTCAGAGGAGGACGCTTCCGACATGAAGGCCGTCGTGATGGCTGGAGGCGAAGGCACACGCCTTCGTCCCATGACCTCGAGCATGCCCAAGCCGCTCCTGCCGGTGGTCAACCGGCCGATCATGGAGCACGTTCTGCGGCTGCTCAAAAGGCATGGGCTCAATGAGACCGTCGTGACCGTTCAGTTCCTGGCCTCGCTGGTCAAGAACTATTTCGGTGACGGTGAAGAGCTCGGTATGGAGCTCACCTATGCCAACGAGGAGAAGCCACTCGGTACCGCCGGAAGCGTCAAGAACGCCGAGGAGGCACTGAAGGACGATGCCTTCCTCGTGATTTCCGGTGATGCCCTGACCGACTTCGACCTCACCGACCTGATCAATTTCCACAAGGAAAAGGGCTCGCTCGTCACGGTGTGTCTGACGCGCGTGCCCAACCCCCTGGAATTCGGCATCACCATCGTCGACGAAGAGGGCAAGGTCGAGCGCTTCCTGGAGAAGCCGACGTGGGGCCAGGTCTTCTCCGACACCGTGAACACCGGGATCTACGTCATGGAGCCCGAGGTCTTCGACTACGTCGACCCCGATGTGCCCGTGGACTGGTCCGGTGACGTCTTCCCGCAGCTGATGAAGGAAGGCAAGCCCATCTACGGCTATGTCGCCGAGGGCTACTGGGAGGACGTCGGTACCCACGAGAGCTATGTGAAGGCCCAGGCCGACGTCCTGGAGCGCAAGGTCGACGTCGACATCGACGGCTTCGAGATCTCGCCCGGCGTCTGGGTGGCCGAAGGTGCGGAAGTGCATCCCGACGCCGTGCTGCGCGGACCCCTGTACGTGGGCGACTACGCCAAGGTCGAGGCCGGCGCCGAAATCCGCGAGCACACCGTCATCGGGTCCAACGTCGTCGTCAAGAGCGGCGCCTTCCTGCACAAGGCCGTGGTGGCCGACAACGTGTACGTCGGACCGCACAGCAATCTGCGGGGCTGCGTGGTCGGCAAGAACACCGACATCATGCGTGCCGCGCGGATCGAGGACGGCGCGGTCATCGGTGACGAATGCCTGGTCGGCGAAGAATCGATCATCCAGGGGAATGTGCGGGTCTACCCGTTCAAGACCATCGAGGCCGGTGCCTTCGTCAACACCTCGGTCATCTGGGAGTCCCGGGGACAGGCGCATCTGTTCGGCGCCCGCGGGGTCTCCGGCATCCTGAACGTGGAGATCACCCCCGAGCTCGCCGTGCGGCTGGCCGGTGCCTACGCGACGACCCTGAAGAAGGGGTCCACCGTCACCACGGCCCGTGACCACTCCCGTGGTGCCCGTGCGCTGAAGCGGGCGGTGATCTCCGCGTTGCAGGCCAGTGCCATCGACGTACGCGACCTGGAGAACGTACCGCTGCCCGTGGCACGGCAGCAGACCGCGCGGGGCAGCGCCGGCGGGATCATGATCCGGACCACCCTCGGAGTGCCGGACTCCGTCGACATCATGTTCTTCGACGGACAGGGCGCCGACCTGTCGCAGGGCAGCCAGCGCAAGCTCGACCGGGTGTTCGCGCGACAGGAGTACCGGCGGGCGTTCCCCGGAGAGATCGGGGACCTGCACTTCCCGTCCAGCGTGTTCGACTCGTACACCGGGTCCCTGCTGCGCAACGTCGACATCACCGGCATCGCGGAGTCCGGACTCAAGGTGGTCGTCGACGCCTCCAACGGCAGCGCGGGACTGGTGCTGCCCAGCCTGCTCGGGAAGCTGGGCGTCGACTCGCTGACCATCAACCCCGGACTCGACGAGGCCAGGCCCACCGAGTCCGCCGACATGCGGCGCTCCGGTCTGGTGCGCCTCGGGGAGATCGTGGCGTCCTCGCGGGCCGCGTTCGGCGTGCGGTTCGACCCGGTCGGCGAGCGGCTGTCGCTCGTCGACGAGAAGGGCCGCATCATCGAGGACGACCGGGCGCTGCTGGTGATGCTGGACCTGATCGCGGCCGAGCGGCGCAGCGGGCGGGTCGCGCTCCCGGTGACGACCACCAGGATCGCCGAGCAGGTCGCCGCGTACCACGGCACGCAGGTCGAGTGGACGACCACCTCTCCGGACGACCTGACCAGGGTCGGCGGCGAGGAGGGCGCGATCTTCGGCGGCGACGGCAAGGGCGGCTTCATCGTCCCCGAGTTCAGCAGCGTCTACGACGGCACGGCGGCCTTCGTGCGGCTGATCGGGCTGGTCGCCCGGACGCAGCTCACGCTGAGCCAGATCGACGCTCGGATCCCGCGGGCCCATGTCCTCAAGCGTGATCTGGCCACCCCGTGGGCCGTCAAGGGCCTGGTGATGCGACGGGTCGTCGAGGCGGCCGGAGACCGGTTCGTGGACACCACGGACGGGGTGCGGGTGGTCGAGACCGACGGGCGCTGGGTGATGGTGCTGCCCGACCCGGCGGAAGCGGTCACCCACCTGTGGGCCGAGGGTCCCGACGACGCCTCCGCGCAGGCGCTGCTGGACGAGTGGGCCGCGGTGGTGGACAGCGCGGGCCGCTGAGAACCCACCGCACGCGTGCGTGCCGGACACGTGTCCCCCAGGGGGCCGGTCCGGCACGCCGGTGGGCCCGTTCGGAGGTAGTGGCGGTGGCGTGCGACGATGTGCGGCATGCCGCAGCCACCCCCCGTTCGGAGCACATCCACGCGGCCCGCGCGCCCGGACGCGTCCATGTCGCTGCTCACCAACGTCATGGACCACAGCCTCGACGACGGCTACGCCGAGGCCGCCGCCCGCAAGAAGGCCGACGGCAGCGGCGGCATGCCCAGGACGGTGCGCGCCAAGCTGGGCCTGGCGGCCGGCCTGGTCCTCGCGGCCCTGGTCGTGACGGTCGGCGCGGCCCAGGCACGGGTCGCGGCCCCCGTCGTCGCGAAGGAGCGTGAAGAGCTGGTCGACCGCATAGAGGGGGAGACCTCGGCGGCCGACAAACTGGAGAAGAGCGTCGACGAGCTGCGCGACGACGTGAACGCGCGCCGGCGCGAGGCGCTCGAGAAGAGCGGCGACGGCGACAGGTCCGACCTGATGGGGATCCTGTCGGGCGCGGTGGAAGTGCACGGCCCCGGCGTGAAGCTCGTGGTGGACGACGCCAAGGACGTCGGCACGGGCGCCGACGGGCAGCCGCGGGGCACCTCGGGGTTCTCCGACACGGGCCGGCTACGGGACCGGGACATGCAACGCGTGGTCAACGGGTTGTGGGAGTCGGGTGCCGAGGCCATCTCCATCAATGGGCAGCGTCTGACCGCGCTGTCGGCGATCAGGGCCGCAGGGGACGCGATACTGGTCGACAACAGGCCGCTGGTGCCGCCGTACACGGTGCTCGCGGTGGGGGACGGCGAGCGGCTGAGCAGGGGCTTCCAGGACAGCGCGGACGGGCTGTACCTGCACGCCCTGGAGGAGAGCTACGGCATCCGGACCGCCATCTCCGTCGCGGACGACCTCAAGCTGCCGGCCGCACCGAGTGTGATCGTACGTACAGCACAGCCGATAACCGAGAAGGGCACATCGTGATCGCCGTACTGGGCCTCGTCGTGGGAGTCGTGGCCGGATTGCTGGTCCGGCCCGAGGTGCCGGCGGCCGTGGAGCCGTATCTGCCGATCGCCGTCGTGGCGGCGCTGGACGCCGTCTTCGGTGGTCTGCGGGCCATGCTCGACGGCATCTTCGACGACAAGGTCTTCGTGGTGTCGTTCCTGTCCAACGTGGTCGTGGCCGCGCTGATCGTGTTCCTGGGCGACAAGCTGGGCGTCGGCGCCCAGCTGTCCACCGGTGTCGTGGTCGTCCTCGGCATCCGCATCTTCTCCAACGCCGCGGCGATCCGACGCCACGTCTTCCGGGCGTGAGGCCGATGAGCGACCATGAGCAGCGGCACGCGCACAGGCTGCGCAAGGAGCTGCCCGACGAAGTGCCGTCGTCGCGGTCCGCGTCGGGGGACGGCCCGGCGGACGGCGCCCCGGAGGGTGCACGACCGGAGCGGAACGGACTGACGGGCAGGCAGCGGCTCCTGAAGGGGCTGTGGCCGCCGCGCCTGACCCGGGCGCAACTCATCGTCGCCCTGCTCCTGTTCGGCCTCGGATTCGGCCTAGCGGTCCAGGTGGCGTCCAACAGCGACAGCGACAGCGCGCTGCGTGGGGCCCGCCAGGAGGATCTGGTCCGCATCCTCGATGAACTGGATGACCGAACTCAGCGTCTTGAAGACGAGAAACAGGGTCTCGAGAAGCAGCGCGACGGGCTGGAGAACAGCTCCGACCAGGCGGAGGAGGCCCGCAAGCAGACGCTCGAGAAGGAGCGGCAACTGGGCATTCTCGCGGGCACCGTGGCCGCGCAGGGGCCCGGCATCACGGTGACCATCGAGGACACGAAGGGGACGGTCGAGGCCGACATGCTGCTCGACGCGATCCAGGAGCTGCGCGCGGCGGGTGCGGAGGCGATCCAGGTGAACGGCGTACGGGTCGTCGCCGGCACGTACCTCGCGGACGCCGACAAGTCCGTCAGCGTCGACGGGAACAAGATCAACGCGCCCTATCGTTTCCAGGTCATCGGCAAGCCGCAGGACCTCGAACCGGCTCTCAACATTCCTGGAGGAGTGGTGCAGACTCTGGAGAAGGAACAGGCCACCGTTACTGTTGAGCGGTCGAGCAAGATCGTCGTGGACGCCTTGCGAGCGGCGGAGCGGCCTGACTACGCTCGGTCGTCCTCCCAGTGAACCGACGGTGCATGGGGGGCGTCCGGCGAGGGCATGAGGTTGCGGGGGGTCGCCGCACCGATTGGGTGGTGCGTGGTGGAAACTGTCTGGTGGAGACGGACGTTGTGAAGGTGTCCGGGTCGGCCAGTGCGTTCAGTAAGGGTTCGTCCTGCCCCACGGGCGGGTCTGTTTCGGTCAAGGGGAATCGCCCGTGAAGTTGTTTGCGAAGTTGTTCGGCAAGAGCGCGCGAGAGGGCGGCGGCGACAACGCGACCGCCCGTCATCGCGCACAGCCCGACGCGGAGGGCCGACGCCCGATGTACCGGGACCAGGTGGGTGGTCCGGGCGCGCCGTCTGTTGACCCTGCTCAGTCCGGCGGCATAGGTTTCGGCCAGCCCTCGGCCCCGGGTACGGGTGGAGGGTTCAACCCCGACCCGTACGCGTCGAACGCCCCGGCGGGGCAGCCGCGGCAGGAGGATCCGTCCATGTCGGCCCTGGTGTGTACGAGGTGCGGCAACCGCAACGCGGAGAACAGCCGCTTCTGCTCCAACTGCGGAGCTCCGCTGCGAGCCGGCGCGGTCCCGGAGCGCGCCTCCGAGACGACCTCCACGATCTCCATCTCCGGTCTGGAGGCCTACGACGCCGAGGTCACCGGCCAGACGGCGATCCCGGCGCTCTCCCCCGAGGCGCAGGCGGCCGTGGACGCGCTGCCGCTGGGCTCCGCGCTCCTGGTCGTGCGCCGCGGTCCGAACTCGGGCAGCCGCTTCCTGCTGGACGGCGAGCTGACCACCGCCGGCCGTCACCCGCAGAGCGACATCTTCCTGGACGACGTGACGGTCTCGCGCCGGCACGTGGAGTTCCGCCGCAGCCCGGACGGTTCGTTCACGGTCGCCGACGTCGGCAGCCTGAACGGCACCTACGTCAACCGGGAGCGCATCGACCAGGTCGCCCTGTCGAACGGTGACGAGGTGCAGATCGGCAAGTACCGGCTGGTGTTCTACGCGAGCCAGCGGGGTTACTGACCCGCCCCCGGGCCGCCCGCCCGGGGAACCTCCAGGGAAGGTCCATGTTTCAGACACCGAGCGGCGGTGCCGGGCACGGCGCCGCCGCCACGGACAGTGGGCTGATGAGCATCGGCGCAGTGCTGAACGCGCTGCGTGACGAGTTCCCCGACATCACCATCTCCAAGATCCGTTTCCTGGAGTCGGAGGGCCTCGTCGAGCCGCGGCGGACCCCGGCCGGGTATCGCAAGTTCAGCGCGCACGACGTGGAGCGCCTCGGCCACGTGCTGCGCATGCAGCGGGACCACTATCTGCCGCTCAAGGTGATCCGCGAGCACCTGGACGCCGTGGAGCGCGGCGAGGCCGTCGCGCTGCCCCGGGTCGGCCGGCAGCGGGACGGCGAGGCCGTACCGGAATCCGCCGACAGCCCCACGGTGGCCCGGATCGGGCGGGACGAGCTGCTCGCCGCGGCCGGGATCGGCGACCAGGAGCTGAAGGAGTGGGAGTCGTACGGACTCCTCGCCCCGCTGCCCGACGGGGCGTACGACGCCGAGGCGGTCACGGTGGCGTCCCTGGTGGTGCAGCTGGGACGGTTCGGCATCGAGCCGCGGCACCTGCGGGTGATGAAGGCCGCGGCCGACCGGGAGGCCGGGCTGGTGGACCAGGTGGTGGCCCCCCTGAAGCGGCACCGCAACCCGCAGACCAGGGCACACGCGGAAGCCCGCACCAAGGAGCTGGCCGGACTGGCGGTACGGCTGCACGCCGCGTTGGTGCAGACCGCCCTGGGCGTGCGGCTGCCCTGAGACGAGCGGGACCGCGGAGCGGGATCACCCGCCCGATCCAGACCTGGATCGCCCACCCGATCCCGGCCCGACTACCCAAACGTCCCGGGCACGGCCTAGGGTTGCTGTGTGAACGAGCTCGATGTCGTAGGTGTCCGGGTCGAGATGCCCTCCAACCAGCCGATCGTGCTGCTGCGCGAGGTGGGCGGCGACCGTTACCTTCCCATCTGGATCGGACCGGGGGAGGCGACGGCGATCGCCTTCGCCCAGCAGGGCATGGCTCCCGCGCGGCCGCTGACCCACGACCTGTTCAAGGACGTGCTGGAAGCCGTCGGCCAGGAGCTCACGGAAGTGCGCATCACCGACCTGCGCGACGGGGTCTTCTACGCCGAGCTGGTCTTCGCGAGCGGGGTCGAGGTCAGTGCCAGGCCGTCCGACGCCATAGCGCTGGCCCTGCGCACCGGTACGCCGATCTACGGCAGCGACACGGTCCTCGACGACGCCGGGATCGCCATTCCGGACGAGCAGGAGGACGAGGTGGAGAAGTTCCGCGAGTTCCTCGACCAGATCTCGCCCGAGGACTTCGGGACCAGCAACCAGTGAGACGCGGCCCCGTCCGCGCACATCCGGCTAGCCTTTCCCGGGAACAGGGCACGCGAAACCACTCGTAGGGTGATTATCACTCGGCGTGCCGAGTGTGGCGATCGTTGACGCACCCTTGGTGACTGCCTACCTTCGAGGAGGCAGGTCAAGGACGGAGGTCGGCGTGAGAATCAGCGGCGACGGTACGGTTGGGGGTGGCCCCGGGCACAGCCTCGGGGCAGGCGGTCCGTACCCGCCCCCGGGTTCCCGGTTGCGCGCGAGCGCGGGCCACGCCCAGCACGGTGGCGCGGTCGATCCCGGTCCGCAGCGACCGGCAGCCGTGCCGACCAGCGGAGGGGCGACGTCCATGGCGTCCGAGCAGATCGGCTATCGCGGCCCGACGGCCTGCGCGGCCGCCGGCATCACCTACCGGCAACTCGACTACTGGGCCCGCACCGGCCTGGTCGAGCCCAGCGTGCGGCCCGCGCACGGGTCCGGGACGCAGCGCCTGTACAGCTTCCGCGACGTGGTCGTGCTGAAGATCGTCAAGCGCTTCCTCGACACCGGTGTGTCCCTTCAGAACATCCGGACCGCCGTCCAGCACCTCAGGGAGCGCGGATTCCGCGACCTGGAGCGCATGACGCTGATGAGCGACGGCGCCACCGTCTACGAGTGCACGTCTCCCGACGAGGTGCACGCCCTGCTCCAGGGCGGCCAGGGCGTCTTCGGGATCGCCGTCGGCGTGGTGTGGCGGGACGTGGAGAGCGCGCTGTCCCAGCTGCACGGCGAGCGGGTCGACACGGGCGAGACCCTGGTCGGGCACAATCCGGCCGACGAACTGGCCCGGCGGCGGAACAACCGCGCGGTCTGAACCGCACGGCGCCGCGGGTTTCCGTCGGCCGGTGACGGCGGGATTGTCAGTGGCGTAGGGCAGCATCGGAGATGTGAGAACCGCGCCCACGATCCTGCATCTCGACATGGATGCCTTCTTCGCCTCGGTGGAGCAGGCGTCCAAGCCGAGCCTGCGCGGGAAGGCCGTGGTGGTGGGCGGCCTCGGACCGCGCGGCGTGGTCGCCACCTGCTCGTACGAGGCGCGGGTGTTCGGCGTGCACTCCGCGATGCCGATGGGCCAGGCCCGCCGGCTCGCACCGCACGCCGCCTACCTGGTGCCGCGCTTCGAGCTCTACCGGTCGATCAGCGAGCAGGTGATGCGGCTGCTGCGGGAGCTGTCGCCGCTGGTGGAGCCGCTGAGCCTGGACGAGGCCTTCGTGGATCTGGAGGCCGGCGGGACGGCCTGGGACGCGGAGTCGGCGCGGCTGGCCGGGGCGAAGCTGCGCACGGACATCCGCACCGTCACGGGCCTCACCGGGTCCGTGGGCCTCGCCGCCTCCAAGATGCTCGCCAAGATCGCCTCGGAGGAGGCCAAGCCCGACGGACTGGTGCTCATCCCGCCCGGGACGGAGCGGGCCATGCTGGAGCCGATGACCGTGCGGACGCTGCCCGGGGTGGGACCGGCCACGGGGGATCACCTGCGGCGGGCCGGGATCACAACGGTCGGCGAGATCGCCGAGGCGGGCGAGGACGAGCTGGTGCGGCTGCTGGGCAAGGCGCACGGCCACGCCCTGTACGCCATGGCGCTGGCCCGGGACGAGCGGCCGGTGGTGGCCGAGCGGGAGACCAAGTCGGTGTCGGTCGAGGACACCTACGACGTCGACATCCACGACCGGGTGCGGGTCGGCGTCGAGGTGGGGCGGCTCGCGGACCGCTGCGTGCGGCGGCTGCGCGCCTCCGGTCTGTCCGGGCGGACCATCGTGCTCAAGGTGCGCAGATACGACTTCTCCACGCTGACCCGCTCCGAGACCCTGCGCGGGCCCACCGACGACCCCGCCGTGGTGCGCGAGGCGGCGGCCAGACTGCTGGACTCGGTGGACACCACGGGCGGCGTGCGGCTGCTCGGGGTGGGCGTCAGCGGGCTCGCCGACTATACGCAGGAGGACCTGTTCGCGCAGGCCGCGGGGGACCGGGCCGAGGAAGCGGCCGAGGAGCCCGAGACCGAGCCCACCGAGCAGCGCACACCCTCGCCCACCGAGCGCCGCTGGCCGGCGGGGCACGACGTGCGGCACACGGAGCTGGGGCACGGCTGGGTGCAGGGCAGCGGTCTGGGGCGGGTCACCGTGCGCTTCGAGACGCCGTACTCGGAGGTCGGACGGGTGCGGACCTTCGCGGTGGACGACCCGGAGCTGACGCCCGCGGACCCGCTGCCGCTGGTCGCCGACGCGGCGGACGGTGCGGGCGGGGCGGGTCAGCCCTCGTCGGGACCCTTGCCCTTGCCGGCCAGCTTGCCGAAGTCGTGGTCGGGCGGCGGGGGAGCGGCCGCCACGTCCAGGCCGTAGTGGTGGTAGAGCTGGAGTTCCTGCTCGGGCGAGAGGTGGCGGCCGACACCGAAGTCCGGCGCCTCCTTGATCAGTGCCCGGTCGAACGGCACGCGCAGGGCGCCGTCGACCAGCTCGCTGGGCTCCAGCGGGACGAAGGCGTCCCTGCTGAAGAGACCGGTCCGTATCGCCGCCCACTCGGGGACGCCGGTGGCATCGTCGAGGTAGACCTCGTCCACGGTGCCGATCCTGGTGCCGTCGCGGTCGAACGCCTTGCGGCCGATCAGGTTCCGCGGATCGATGTCAGTACGCACGGGGCCCTCCACTTGATCGCACCACTGGGCCGCACTGGGATCGCACACCAGCCGCCTTAATCATCCGTAAGTACTACAAAAGGGCACAAGTGGCGGGTCGGCCACTCGAAGTCGGTGCGGTGGCCTCGCTGGTACGCTGGCAAACGGCTGCTGACCCCGCGCGGGAGAGTCCTCCGGACACCACCGGAGGCGCCGAAGGAGCAAATCCTCCCCGGAATCTCTCAGGCTCACGTACCGCACGGACGAGGTCACTCTGGAAAGCAGGGCGGGTGTCGACGGCTTCCGCTCTCACCGACGGTGAAAGCCGGGAGAGCCCCAGGGCTCGCCCGGTGAAGCTCTCAGGTTGAGATGACAGAGGGGGAGGCCGTCCGGGTACCCGCGCCGTGGTGCCCCTCGAAGGTCGTCAGACCAGGAGGCCTCCGCAATGACCGCCCACCGCACTCCGCTCTCCGAACTCGAACAGGCCATGCCCTTCGAGCAGCGCCACATCGGCCCCGACCACGAGGCCAGGGCCAAGATGCTCGCGCAGGTCGGTTACGGTTCGCTCGACGAACTGACGGCCGCCGCGGTGCCGGATGTGATCAAGAACGCCGACCGGCTGGACCTGCCGGGCGCGCGCTCCGAGGCCGAGGTGCTGGCCGAGCTGCGCTCCCTGGCCGATCGCAACCAGGTCCTCGACTCCATGATCGGCCTCGGCTATTACGGCACCTTCACCCCGCCGGTCATCCTGCGCAACGTCATGGAGAACCCGGCCTGGTACACGGCGTACACGCCCTACCAGCCGGAGATCTCCCAGGGCCGTCTCGAGGCCCTGCTGAACTTCCAGACGATGGTCGCCGAGCTGACCGGCCTGCCCACCTCCGGCGCCTCGCTGCTCGACGAGGGCACCGCCGCGGCCGAGGCGATGGCCCTCTCCCGGCGCATGGGCAAGAACAAGAAGGGCCTGTTCCTGGTCGACGCGGACGCGCTGCCGCAGACCGTGGCCGTGATACAGACCCGTGCCGAGCCGACCGGCGTCGAGGTCGTCGTCGCCGACCTGAGCGAGGGCATCCCCGCCGAGATCGCCGAGCGGGAGATCAACGGCGTCCTGATCCAGTACCCGGGCGCCTCCGGAGCCGTCCGCGACCTCAAGCCCGTGATCGACCGGGCGCACGAGCTGGGCGCGCTCGTCACCGTCGCCGCCGACCTGCTCGCCCTCACGCTGCTCACCTCGCCCGGCGAGCTGGGCGCGGACATCGCCGTGGGCACCACCCAGCGCTTCGGCGTGCCGATGGGCTTCGGCGGACCGCACGCCGGCTACATGGCCGTGCACGAGAAGTTCGCCCGCAGCCTCCCCGGCCGCCTGGTCGGCGTCTCCGTGGACGCCGACGGCAACAAGGCCTACCGCCTGGCCCTCCAGACCCGCGAGCAGCACATCCGCCGCGAGAAGGCCACCAGCAACATCTGCACCGCGCAGGTGCTGCTCGCCGTCATGGCCGGCATGTACGCCGTCTACCACGGCCCCGAGGGCCTGCGGTCCATCGCCCGGCGCACCCACCGGTACGCCACGATCACCGCGGCCGGACTCGCCGCCGGCGGCGTCGAGATCGTGCACGGCGCCTACTTCGACACGGTCACCGCGCGGGTGCCCGGCCGGGCCGACGCGATCGTCCACGCCGCCCGCGAGAACGGCATCAACCTGCGGCTCGTCGACGCCGACCACGTCTCCTTCGCCTGCGACGAGACCACCACGCGCGCCCAGGTGAGCGGCGTGTGGAACGCGTTCGGCGTCGAGGGCGACGTCGAGGCGCTGGACGCGGAGGCCGGGGACACCCTGCCCGAGGCGCTGCTGCGCACCGACGACTTCCTGACCCACCCCGTCTTCCACCAGCACCGCTCCGAGACCGCGATGCTGCGCTACCTGCGCCGCCTCGCCGACCGGGACTACGCGCTGGACCGCGGCATGATCCCGCTGGGCTCCTGCACCATGAAGCTCAACGCGACCACCGAGATGGAGCCGGTCACCTGGTCCGAGTTCGGGCAGCTGCACCCCTTCGCGCCCGCCGAGCAGGCGCAGGGCTACCTGACCCTCATCCGCGAGCTGGAGGAGCGGCTCGCCGAGGTCACCGGGTACGACAAGGTCTCGCTCCAGCCCAACGCCGGCTCGCAGGGCGAGTTCGCCGGACTGCTCGCCGTCCGCGGCTACCACCGGGCCAACGGCGACGAGCAGCGCACCGTCTGCCTCATCCCGTCCTCCGCGCACGGCACCAACGCCGCCAGCGCGGTGATGGCCGGCATGAAGGTCGTCGTCGTCAAGACCGCCGAGGACGGCGAGATCGACGTCGAGGACCTGCGCGCCAAGATCGAGAAGCACCGCGACGAGCTGGCCGTGCTGATGATCACGTACCCCTCCACGCACGGCGTGTTCGAGGAGCACGTGGCCGACATCTGCGCGCAGGTGCACGACGCGGGCGGCCAGGTCTACGTGGACGGCGCCAACCTCAACGCCCTGGTCGGCCTCGCCAAGCCCGGCCACTTCGGCGGCGACGTCTCCCACCTGAACCTGCACAAGACCTTCTGCATCCCGCACGGCGGCGGCGGTCCCGGCGTCGGCCCCGTGGCCGTACGGTCCCACCTGGCGCCGTACCTGCCCAACCACCCGCTCCAGCCCGCGGCCGGTCCGCAGACCGGCGTCGGACCGATCTCGGCGGCGCCGTGGGGCTCGGCCGGGATCCTGCCGATCTCCTGGTCGTACGTCCGGCTGATGGGCGGCGAGGGCCTCAAGCGGGCCACGCAGGTGGCCGTGCTGTCCGCCAACTACATCGCCAAGCGCCTGGAGCCGCACTTCCCGGTGCTGTACACCGGCCCCGGCGGGCTGGTCGCGCACGAGTGCATCATCGACCTGCGCCCGCTGACCAAGGCGACCGGCGTGAGCGTCGACGACGTCGCCAAGCGGCTGATCGACTACGGCTTCCACGCGCCGACGATGTCCTTCCCGGTGGCCGGCACGCTGATGATCGAGCCGACCGAGTCCGAGGACCTGGCCGAGCTGGACCGGTTCTGCGCGGCGATGATCGCCATCCGCGCGGAGATCGAGAAGGTCGGCTCCGGTGCCTGGTCCGCCGACGACAACCCGCTGCGCGGCGCCCCGCACACCGCGGGCGCGCTGGGCGGCGCGTGGGACCACGCGTACACGCGCGAGGAGGCCGTCTTCCCGGCCGGGGTGTCCGCCGCCGACAAGTACTGGCCGCCGGTGCGCCGCATCGACCAGGCCTACGGCGACCGGAACCTGGTCTGCTCCTGCCCGCCGCTGGACGCCTACGAGGACTGAGTCCCGCCGCAGCAGTGAGAGAGGCTCCGTCCGGGCTCCCCAGCCCTGGACGGAGCCTCTCGGCGTCTCATCCCGTGGCGAGCGACACGTCCGTCGACTTGACCAGCGCGACGACCGGAACGCCGACGGACAGCTCCAGCGCGTCCGCGGCCTGCCGGGTGATGGCGGCGGTCAGCTCGGCGCCCTCGACGGCGACCGACACGGAGGCCATCGCGGCGCCGGTGGTGAGGGCGGTGACCGTGCCCGGCAGCCGGTTGCGGAGGGACAGGCCGTCGGCGCGCCCGGTGGCCAGCGCCACCTCCGTGGACTTCATCAGGACCCGTACGGCGGTGCCGGGGGCGAGCGCGAGGTCCTCTGCGGCCTCCCGGGTGATCGCCGCGGTGAGGTCCTGGCCGCCGGAGAGACGGACGCCGACCGTCGCCATGGCCTCGCCCGGGGTGACGGCGGTGACGGTGCCGGGGAGCTGGTTGCGGATGCTCAGGCTCATGGGGGCACCGTAGCCCGGCGGAGGCGCTATGCCGGGTATGCGTGGGTCTGCGTCGCCTTGACCGTCGCCCACACCGGCGCGCCCGGGTGCAGGCCCAGCTCGGCGGCGGCGCCCGTGGTGAGGTCGGCGGCGAGCGCGAGTTCGCCGGTGAGGTCCACGCGGATCTGGTCGCCGTGACTCTCCAGGCCCGCGACCTCGCAGCGCCACAGGTTGCGGGCGCTGGAACCGGTGGGGCGTGCGCCGTACAGGGTCACGGCGCTCGGCGGGAACGCGACGAAGACCGGGCCCGCGAGGTCCTCGGTGGTGGTGAGGGCGGGGCCCGCGTCGAGTCGCACGGTGTGGCCGTCGGCCCGTCCCCGGTAGAGGTTCAGGCCGACCAGCCGGGCGATGTAGTCCGTGCGGGGCCGGCGGGCGATGTCGGCGGGCCCGCCCTCCTGCACGACCGCGCCGTCCTCGACCACGACCAGCCGGTCGGCCAGCACCATGGCGTCCAGCGGGTCGTGCGTGACCAGTACGGCGACCGCCTCGAACTCGGCGAGGTGGCGGCGGAGCTGGGCCCGCACCTCCAGCCGGGTCCGGGCGTCCAGGGCCGCGAGGGGCTCGTCCAGGAGCAGCAGCCGCGGGTGGGTGGCCAGCGCGCGGGCCAGGGCGACGCGCTGGGCCTGGCCCCCGGAGAGGCGGCGCGGTCTGGCACCCGCGTGGTCGGCCAGGCCCATCCGGTCCAGCCACGCGGCGGCCCGCGTCCGGGCCTCCGCCTTGCTCGCTCCTCGGCAGCGCGGCCCGAAGGCCACGTTGTCGAGGGCGGTCAGGTGCGGGAAGAGCAGGTAGTCCTGGAAGACGACGCCGACCGGGCGGGACTCCGGCGGCGTGCGGTCCAGCTCCGCGCCGTCCAGGCGCAGGTGACCGCCGGTGAGCGGGACCAGACCGGCGAGCGCGCGCAGGGCGGTGGTCTTGCCCGCGCCGTTGGGTCCGAGGAGGGCCACGACCTCGCCGGGCGCGGCGGTGAGCGGGACGTCCAGGCGGAAGGCGCCGCGGTCCACGACGAGCCGGGCGTCGAGGCCGTCCCCGGACGGGTGGGCTTCGGGGGAGTCCATGGCGGCCTTCCGTTCACCGGTGCCGGTCATGACGCGCTCATCCAGCGGTCGCGCAGTCCGGCCAGGACGGCGATGGAGACGGCCAGCAGGACCAGGCTGAGGGCGATCGCCGCCGCCGGGTCGTTCTGGAGGGCGAGGTAGACGGCCAGCGGCATGGTCTGGGTCCGGCCGGGGAAGTTGCCCGCGAACGTGATCGTCGCCCCGAACTCGCCCAGGGCCCGCGCCCAGGCCAGCACGGCGCCCGCCGCGATGCCCGGCGCGATCAGCGGGAGCGTCACCCGGCGGAACGCGGTGAAGCGGGAGGCGCCCAGGGTGGTGGCGGCCTCCTCGTAGCGCGGGTCGGCGGCGCGCAGGGTGCCCTCCACGCTGATGACCAGGAACGGCATCGCCACGAACGTCTCCGCCAGGACGACGCCCGTCGTCGTGAACGGCAGGGTGATCCCGAACCAGGCGTCGAGCCACTGGCCGACGACGCCGTTGCGTCCGAACGCCAGCAGGAGCGCGACGCCACCGACCACCGGCGGCAGCACGAGCGGCAGCGTCACCAGCGCGCGGACGAACCCCCGGCCGGGGAAGTCGGTACGGGCCAGCAGCCAGGCCAGCGGCACGCCGACGAGCAGGCTCAGCGCGGTCGCGGACGTCGCGCACAGCAGCGACAGCCGCAGCGCCTGCCACACCTCGGGGCTGGACAGCTGCTCCGGCAGGCCGCGCCACGGCGCGCGTACCACCAGGGCGAGCAGGGGCAGCAGCAGGAACGCCAGGCCGATCAGGGCGGGCACCAGCAGGGGGACCGGCACCATGCGCCCCCGGCGGCGGGGACGGCGCGGCCCACCGGCCACCGGGTCGGCCCCGGGGCGCGCGGGCGTCGTTGCGGCGGACTTGGTCACGGCGTGCGGAATCCGTCCCCGGTGAGCACCCGCTGTCCCTCGGCGGATGTCACCAGCGCGATGAACGCCTTGGCCGCGTCGGCGTTGGGGGCGTCCTCGAGGAGGGTGATCGGGTAGTCGTTGACCGCCTTCGCCGACTCCGGGAAGTCCACGCCCGTCACCTTGTCGCCGGCCGCCCGCACATCGGTCCGGTAGACGACGGCGGCGTCCGCCTCCTTCAGCTCGACCTTGGTGAGGGCGGCCTTGACGTCCTGCTCGTAGGAGACCGGGGTGAGGGCGACACCGCCGGCGTCCAGCGCCTTGCGGGCCGCGGCGCCGCACGGCACGGTCTCGTCGCACAGCACGACCTTGAGACCGGAACCGGTGAGGTCCTTGAGGGAGGAGATGTGCTCCGGGTTGCCACGCAGCGTGGCGATCTCCAGTTGGTTGCGCACGAAGGTGGCGGGGGTGCCGGCCGCGGCCCCGGCGTCGGTGACGGTGGCCATCGGCTTCGGGCCGGCGGAGGCGAACACGTCCGCCGGGGCGCCGCCGGTGATGCTGGCGGCGAGGGTGTCACTGCCGGCGAAGTTGAAGGTGACCTCGGTGCCCGGGTGCCGCTTCTCGAAGGTCTCGCCGAGCGTCGTGAAACTCTCCTTGAGCGAGGCCGCGGCGAAGACGGTGACCTGGCCGGAGAGCTTCGCGGAGGAGGACGACGAGGCGCCGGCGGAGTCGGAGTCCGGGTCCGACGACGAGCACGCGCTCAGGGCCAGCAGCGCCGCGGCCCCCGCGCCGGCCACCCGCGCGGTACGGCGGATGCGATGGGTCCTGCGCACGGAACGGGTCGTCACGGGCCACTCCCTCGGCGTTCTGGACGGGGAACGACGGCTCGGCGGCCGAGCGGACGGTGCCCCCATTGCGCCGATCATACTTCCGCATCTGCGAGGGCCATGTCTCCTGTTGCATCGCATGAGCGAGCCATGGGCGAGGAAAGGCTGGCATGTGCGTTCCCACGGTGGGCGAGGTGCTGTCGCCCGTCCGCCGGCCGGGCGCTCACGTTCTGTCGATATGGACATTCGTCGACTTCACCCGGGCGGTGGCCTCCACGCCGACCTCCAGGCCGAGTTCCTCCACCGCCTCCCTGGTCAGCAGGGAGACGAGCCGGTGCGGGCCGGCCTGGATCTCGACCTGGGCCGCGACGTCCCCGAGTTTGATCGCGGTCACGATCCCGGGAAACGCGTTGCGGACCGAGGTGTGCGGGGTCTCGTCGTCGGCGCCGCCGGAGCGGGCGAGTTCGACCGAGAACGCGGCCAGGTCGCGCCCGTCGACGACGCGCCGTCCGCCCTCGTCGCGGCGGGTGGTGATCCGGCCCGCGTCGGCCCAGCGGCGCGCGGTGTCCGGGCTGACGCCGAGCAGCCGCGCCGCCTGGCCGATCGTGTAGGACTGCATGCCGGTCACGATAGGCCGCGCGGGAGCGCTCAGCGGGGAGCGGGTGGGGGTGCCGTGCTGGAGCGCAGGATCAGGTCCGTGTCCAGTTCGACCCGCGGCGGGTCCGGCCGCTCGTCGCGGCTCCGGCCGAGCACCGTGCGCGCGGCCGTCCGGCCCATGTCGGCGAGCGGCTGGCGCACGGTCGTCAGGGGCGGTGCCGACCAGCGCACCTCCGGAAGGTCGTCGAAGCCGACGACGCTCATGTCCTGCGGCACCCCCAGTCCTCGCCGGCGCAGCGCCTCGATCGCGCCGAGCGCCATCTGGTCGCTGGCCGCGAAGACGGCCGTCGGCGGCTCGGGCAGGCCCAGCAGGGCCTCGCAGGCCGCGAAGCCGGACGCGTGGCGGAAGTCGCCCGGGACGATCAGGGACTCGTCCACGGCGATGCCCGCGCCCTCCAGGGCGGCGCGGTAGCCGTCGTGGCGGGCCCGCGAGCACAGCAGCCGCGCCGGCCCGGCGATCAGGCCGATCCTGCGGTGCCCCAGCGCCAGCAGATGCTCGGTGGCCGCGAGGCCGCCCGACCGGTTGGCGGCACCGACGGTGGGCACGTCCAGGGCGGGGGAGCCCGCCGGGTCGACGACGACCAGCGGGACGCCGAGGATCCGCAGCTCCTGGTGGAGTACGGGGTCCAGGGCGGAGGTGACGAGGACGACGCCGTCACAGGCCCGGGCCCGCAGATTGCGCATCCACTGGCGGGCGTCGCCCGAGCGTCCGTGGATCGCGGAGACCACGGTGCCGACCCCGGCGGCGTGGGCCACCTCCTCGACCCCACGGATGATCTCCACGGCCCAGGGGCTGTCCAGGTCGTTGAAGACCAGGTCGATCAGGGCGGCCCGGCGGCCGGGTGCCGTGGCGCGCTTGCGGTACCCGTGCCGGAGCAGCAGTTCCTCCACCCGCGCCCTGGTCCCGGGCGACACGTCCGAGCGGCCGTTCACGACGCGGGACACGGTCGGCACCGAGACGCCCGCGCGGCGGGCGATGTCCGTGATCGTGACCCTGCCCCGGCGGCCGGAAGCCGGTACGGCCCGGGCCTCGTCTGCTGCCACTTCCCCCACCTCCGCCGACACCGACCGCGAAACCTCCAGGAGTCTTCCGGAGACCGGGCGCCCGGGGGAAGCCGTTCCGGACCAGGAAACCGGGCCGGTCATCGCGGCGGAACGGGCACGTCACGCGCGGTGACCGGCCCCGGACACGCGTGGGGGCCGGTGCGCAGCCGTGGCTGCGGGCCGGCCCCGTGAGGCACCGGGCGCGGTGACGGGCACCGCCCGGCGGGTGGTCAGGCGGCGGGCGTCAGCCCCGCGC
This sequence comes from Streptomyces sp. NPDC102490, assembly GCF_044765285.1. Classification (NCBI taxonomy): domain Bacteria; kingdom Bacillati; phylum Actinomycetota; class Actinomycetes; order Kitasatosporales; family Streptomycetaceae; genus Streptomyces; species Streptomyces sp. NPDC102490. Next base: position 442,364 of record NZ_JBIWJU010000008.1, on the reverse strand, counting down.
CGACGGGGCGGTGCGGGGCGATGGCCTGACCGTCCGGCAGGAGCTCACCGGTGTCCTCGAAGAGGACGACACCGTTGCACAGCAGGCTCCACCCCTGCTCCGGGTGGTGCGCCACGAGACGGGCGGACTCCCGGTCGGCGGAGACGGCTGAGGGGCACGGTGGCTGGTGCTGACACATGAGTGGGGTCTCTCGGTCTGTGGTGACGGGTGAGTTCGTTGTCTTGGCTGTCTCGGCTGTGTCTGTCTCGCGGCGTGAAGCCTCGTTCATGGCCGCCCCCCGTTGTGTGAGTCGTTCGAACCCAGTGTTGCCCCATGGGCGTCGATCCGCAGGTATTTCGCAGTACCACTTCTCACAGGTTGATGACGCGTCACCCGCGCGGACGGTTCAGCTCAACTGCACTGTCACTTCGGATGGTTCGGCATGGCCGAATGGGACTAGACCGCGCGGGTGGGCGGGGGAGCGCCGCGGCGGCACGGGTCAGGCGGGAGAACCCAGCAGCCGCGTCGGCGTCACCCGGTGGGTGAGGACCGGCAGCAGCTCGGCGACCCGGTGCGGCCGGTGCGCCGCGATGCCGGGCGGGGCCGGCGCCAGCGGCACCAGAAGGTCGGTGGCCGCGGGGTGCCCGGCGGCGGCGTCCGCGGTGCCGTCGCCGTGCAGCCACAGCGTGAGCATGTACAGCTCGGGAACCGACAGCAGGCGCGGCTGGAAGGGCTGGGCCATCGACTCGGCCTGCCGCAGCGCGCGCTCGGTCGAGGCGACGTAGGGGCCCTCGAAGAAGTGCGAGAACGCCCAGCCGTCGGGGGTCAGCATCGTCTCCGCCGCCGCCACCACCCGGTCGCCGCACCGGATGTGGAACCGCCACCCGGCCAGTCGCGTCGCCGCCACGCCCTCCGCCGTGACCCGGTCGAGCACGTGCACGGGAAGCGGCAGCTCGGGTGTCGCGGGTCCCTGGGCGCCGAGCAGCGCGGGGGTCCGGGCCTCGCGGACCGCAGTGGGCGAGGAGAGGGCGGTGAGGACGGAGCGCAGGGCGGGCGCGGGGGCCTGGGGGACACGCAGGGGCATGGTGGGTCGCCTCTCATTCGAAGGCACGGTGGCGCGAGGGCGGAGCGGGGCGGACGACGCTGTCGGCTCACAGGGCTGAGGAAGGCAGGGGCCGGGTCCGGGAACCGAGATGCGGGAGAGGCCTGCCGCGCGTCGGCGCGACGGCAGAATCCTTCGACCGTGGGCGCCGATCCGCTGCCTTGTCCGCGGAGTTTATACGACATGTGTTCAGGCTGTGTTTCGGCTAGCCGATTCCGGCAACCAGTACAAGGTTGAATTCGGCCGCCGAGATGCGGTAATCCTCCGCATTTCGGGCCAGGTGTACGGCGATGACCTCGGGGAATGTTCACCGCGCGGTCGGCCAATTGTCGTCGGCGTTTTTCACGAGTTGCCGACCCGGGAAACTGCTCGTCGTGCCATGCCCGGTGAATGTGCCATCGGTCACATCGGCACAGCGTAGCGGCTGCCGGGTCGGCGCGGGGACGTTATCGATCGCTTCGGCGGGGCATCATCCCACCTGACCGGCCACCGGACGGCGGCGGCCGGATCTTCCACTCATCGCTCCGAGAAGGGACTCTTCCATGGGGGAGAAGGTCGTGGCAGGTCAGTACGACCTGTCCGATCGCCAGCGCTACCGCGAGAAGCTCCAGCGGTGCCTGACGGGCCTGGAGCGACTTCTGGCGGAGAAGCGGTTCGACCGCCCGAAGAACCTGATGGGGCTGGAGATCGAATTGAATCTCGTCGGTGCCGACGGGATGCCGAAAATGTTGAATGCGCAAGTCCTCGAGCGCATCGCGAGCCGGGACTTCCAGACCGAGCTGGCCATGTTCAACCTGGAAGTCAACATCGCTCCGCACCGCCTGGGCGGCCGGGTATTCGACCGGCTCGCCGAGGAGATCCGCACCTCCTTGGCATATGCGGACCGCAAGGCGGGCGAGGTGGACGCGGGAATCGCGATGATCGGCATTCTGCCGACGCTGGACCGGGACGACCTGGTCTCGTCCAACCTCTCCGCCGTCGACCGCTACGCCCTGCTCAACGACCAGATCGTGGCCGCCCGCGGGGAGGACTTCACCCTCGACATCGAGGGCGTCGAGCGTCTGACCTGCACCTCCAAGTCCATCGCCCCCGAGGCCGCCTGCACCTCGGTGCAGCTGCACCTCCAGGTGACCCCGGACCGCTTCGCCGACGTGTGGAACGCGGCCCAGGCCGTCACCGCCGCCCAGATCGCCGTCGGTGCCAACGCGCCCTTCCTCTTCGGCCGCGAACTGTGGCGCGAGTCCCGGCCCCCGCTGTTCCAGCAGTCCACCGACACCCGCCCGCCCGAACTGCAGGCCCAGGGCGTCCGGCCGCGCACCTGGTTCGGCGAGCGCTGGGTGACCTCGGCGTACGACCTCTTCGAGGAGAACCGGCGCTACTTCCCGGCCCTGCTGCCGATCTGCGACGACGAGGACCCGCTGGAGGTCCTGGACGCGGGCGGGGTGCCCTCGCTGTCCGAACTCGTCCTGCACAACGGCACCGTCTACCGCTGGAACCGCCCCGTCTACGACATCGCCGACGGCGTCCCGCACCTGCGGGTCGAGAACCGCGTGCTGCCCGCCGGCCCCACCGTCACCGACGTCATCGCCAACGCGGCCTTCTACTACGGCGTCGTGCGCGCGCTCGCCGAGGAGCCCCGGCCGGTGTGGACCCGGCTGCTGTTCGAGGCCGCCGCCGCCAACTTCGAGGCCGCGTGCCGGCACGGCATCGACGCCCGCTTCGAGTGGCCCCGGCGCGGCCGCCTCGGCGGCACCACCGAGGTCGACGCCGCCGTCCTCGTACGGGACGAACTGCTGCCGCTCGCCGCGGCCGGTCTCGACGCGTGGGGGGTGGAGCCCGCCGACCGGGACTTCTACCTCGGTGTGATCGAGGAGCGGTGCCGACGCCGGGTCAACGGCGCGTCCTGGCAGGCGGCCACGTTCCACCGGGCGCTGGAGGCGGGCCTGTCCCGGGAGGCCGCGCTGGCCGCCACGACCCGCCGGTACGTCGAGCTGATGCGCGAGGGCGACCCGGTGCACCTGTGGCCGGTGGGCCTGCCGGAACCGGCCCCCCTCGGCTGACCGCCGCCCGGCCCGCCCCCGCCGCGCGCCGCCCCATACTGATCGGGCAAGCTGTGACGTCCCAGCTGGAGGCAGGTGTGCATGGCGGAGGCGGGCCCGGTGGACGACGCGTTCCCTCAGAAGCGACTCGGCGAACAGCCCTTGACCGAGGAGCGGCTCTCACGGCGGATCCTGCGGGACGAGACGCTGCTCGTCCTCGCGCTGTCGCTCGGTGCGAGCGGAGTGTCCGCCCTCATCAGCTTCATCGGCTCGGTCACCCGGCCGGGCGGGCTCAAGGACCAGGCGGCCACCCTCAACGCCTCCGCCGCACCCGGCCGCCCCTGGCTCGACCTGGCCTGGCAGCTCTTCGGGATCACCACGGCACTCGTCCCGGTCGCCCTCGTCGCGCACTTCCTGCTCCGTGAGGGGCGCAGCCTGCGCACCCTCGGCTTCGACCGCACCCGTCCGTGGCCGGACCTCGGCCGCGGGGCCGCCGTCGCCGCCGTCATCGGCAGCACCGGCATCGCCTTCTACCTCGCCGCGCGCGGCCTCGGCTTCAACCTCACCGTGGTGCCCGAGGCCCTGCCCGACGTGTGGTGGAAGTACCCGGTCCTGATCCTCTCGGCGGTGCAGAACTCCGTCCTGGAGGAGGTCATCGTCGTCGGCTACCTGCTGCGCCGGCTGGACCAGCTCGGCTGGAGCACGGGCGCGTCGCTGGCGGCCAGCTCGGTGCTGCGCGGCTCGTACCACCTCTACCAGGGCATCGGCGGGTTCATCGGCAACATGGTGATGGGCGTCGTGTTCGTCTACCTCTACCGCCGCTGGGGGCGGGTGGGCCCGCTGGTGGTGGCGCACTCGCTGCTCGACATCGGGGCCTTCGTCGGCTACGGGCTGCTCGCCGGGAAGGTGGACTGGCTGCCGACGGCGTGACCGTGCGGGCCCCGCGCCGCCGCCAGGACCGGGGCCCGGGCCAGGGTCAGGCCAGCAGCTCGCCGTCGACCACCGTCACCGCGTGCCCGCTCAGCAGCGTGCGCTCGCCGCGCACCTCCGTGCGCACCAGGCCGGAGCGGGACGACGCCTGGAGGCCGGTGAGGCCGGGGCGGCCGAGGCGCTCGGACCAGAAGGGCGCCAGGGCCGTGTGTGCGCTGCCGGTGACCGGGTCCTCGTCGATGCCGACGTTGGGGAAGAAGCACCGGGAGACGTAGTCGTAGCCGCGGGCCGGGTCCTCGGCGCGGGCGGTGGCGATGACGCCGCGCTCGGAGTGGGCAGCCAGTGCCTTGAGGTCCGGCGTCAGGCCGCGGACGGTGCTCTCGTCGGCGACCTCGACCAGCAGGTCCCCGATGTTCGGCCCGGTGTCCAGGACGGTGAGGGGCTCGGCGCCCAGGGCGGCGGCGACGCCCGCCGGGGTCTCGACCGGGGTGAGCGGCGCGGTCGGGAAGTCCAGGGTGATCGAGCCGTCCTCGTGGGGCGTCGCCGCCAGGACCCCGCTGCGGGTGGCGAACCGCACCGGGCCCTCGTGGGCGCCGGTGGTGTGCAGGACGTGGGCCGTGGCGAGCGTGGCGTGGCCGCACATCGCGACCTCGGTGGCCGGCGTGAACCAGCGCAGCGCCCAGTCGGCCTCGCCGCCCGCGGGCAGGCGGTGGGCGAAGGCCGTCTCGGAGTGGTTGACCTCCAGGGCGACCCGCTGGAGCCGGTCGTCGTCCGGGAAGGCGTCGAGGAGCAGGACCCCGGCGGGGTTGCCGGCGAAGGGCCGGTCGGTGAAGGCGTCGACGATTCGGATGCGCATGCCCCGACGCTAGGGCCTGCCGGGGGCCGCGGGCCAAGGCCAATTCCGGAGTGTTGGACCGCTTTTCGCGGGAGCGGCGGCCCCAGTCGCCGGTTGGGCAGGTCTTCGCGGGCACGGACGCGGACGCGGGCCGGACGGGACTCGACGGTGCCTCGGTGAGGCGGAGCCGTCGGCCGCACCCACCTCACGGCCGCACACCGTAGGGCTTCAAGATGCTTGCCCTGCGACACATTCCGATATATCGTTGAGGCATCGCGACCGATCAACGACTGAGTGGAGTGATGGCGATGCGCAACCACGGATACGAGCGCGGACACGGTGGACACGGCCCCGGCCACGGAGAAGGCGCCCCCTTCGGACCCTTCGGCCGAGGTGGCTTCGAGGGGCGACGCGCGGCGTTCGGTCCCTTCGGGCCGGGCGGTCCCGGCGGTGGCCCCGGCGGTCCCTTCGGGCCGGGCTTCGGTCACGGGGGCCCCTGGGGCGGCCGGGGACGCGGCGGGCCCAGGGGGAGGGCACGGCGGGGCGACGTGCGGGCGTCGATCCTGGCCCTCCTGAAGGACCGCCCGATGCACGGCTACGAGATGATCCAGGAGATCGCCGAGCGCAGCGGCGGGGCGTGGAAGCCCAGCCCCGGCTCGGTGTACCCCACCCTCCAGCTGCTGGAGGACGAGGGGCTGATCGCCAGTGAGAGCGAGGGCGGCAAGAAGCTCTTCGCGCTCACCGAGGCGGGCCGCACCGCGGCCGAGGAAGGCCCGGAGGCGCCCTGGGAGGAGGCCTCGCGGGGTGTCGACTGGGAGGCACTCAACGACATCCGGCAGGCCGGTTTCGGCCTGATGGAAGCCTTCGGCCAGGTCTGGAAGACCGGCAGCAAGGAGCAGCGGGAGAAGGCGCTCGCCGTCATCGGCGACGCCCGCAAGAAGCTGTACCTGATCCTCGCCGACGAGGACTGAACCGGACCGGCCGCGGGGGCGCTGTCAGTCGACCCGCCGTATCACCGCCGCGTCGAAGACGTCCCACGCGCGCGGGAAGGCACTCTCGTCGTGGCAGTGCCAGGCATCCCAGAACAGGTCGGCGGGCAGCGCCTCCGCGGGGGCGTCCACCCGGTACACGTACTGCCTGCCGTCGACGGCGGGCAGTGCCACGAGCCAGCACCTGCTCCTCATGTCCTGTTCGACCCGCGAGGCGGCCTTTCGGTTGCCCCCGGGCGCGTGGCAAGGCGGCGCGCGCCCGGCCTGCCAAAACGGCCTGATCTCATCCCCAAGGAGGAGATTCCGTCCCGGCGGTCCACTCTGTGTGGGACGGCGAAATGCTTCCCCTCGGGGATGACCGGGCCACGCGGGACTGATGAGCTGGGAGATGTGCAACCCCGTATCCCCCGGCAGTCGGCCGGCGAGCAAGGCGGCCGGTGGCCGGACGGCACCGACGTCGAGGAGAGTTTCAGCGCGGAACTGGCCTCGGCGGTCTCCGGTGCCCGCCGCCGGGCGGTGCGGGACGGGGACCGGCAGATCGACACGGCCCATCTGCTGCACTCGCTGCTGGAGTGCGACGCGCAGGCCCGTGAACTGCTCGGGGACGGTCCACGGATCGCCCGTGTCCTCGGCTACCTCGTGCAGCGCAGCATCGGTTACGGCCTGCGCTGGCAGAGCTCCGTCGAGGACTCCGGCGCCGTACCCGTCGTGACCGGCGCCGCCGGGTTCTCCCCGCCGGCCGCGGCCGCCCTGGAGGACGCCCGCGCCCGCGCGGCCCGGCGCGGGTCCCCCCGGGCCGCCGGCGTGGACCTGCTCGCCGCCCTGGTCGCGGACCCGCGGACGCGGGCCGGCGAGGTGCTGGCCCGAGCCGCCGTCGAACCGCCCGCCGTGCTCGCCCGCGTCGAGAGCCATTTCGAGCCGACGCCCTGAGCACGCTTCCCGTCGCTCCCTCCGCGGGTCCCGTCGCTCCCTTCGCGGACGCCCCGGCCGTCCAGCGGGTGAGACAGGTGTCATCGGGGGTGACGGTCATGTCGACCCCTGTCATCATGTGCCGGTGCATACGTCTGACAGCGCCCGCGGCAACCGCGGCAAGGGCACCGGGCTCGGCCTCGCACTGGCCTCCGCGGTCGCCTTCGGCGGCTCCGGAGTCGCGGCCAAACCCCTCATCGAGGCCGGACTCGATCCGCTCCACGTCGTCTGGCTGCGGGTGGCCGGCGCGGCCCTGGTGATGCTGCCGCTCGCCGTGCGCCACCGCGCGCTGCCGCGCCGCCGCCCCGCACTGGTCGCCGGGTACGGGCTGCTCGCCGTGGCCGGTGTGCAGGCCTGCTACTTCGCCGCCATCTCCCGCATCCCGGTGGGCGTCGCGCTGCTCGTCGAGTACCTGGCGCCCGCCCTGGTCCTCGGCTGGGTGCGGTTCGTGCAGCGGCGGCCGGTCACGCGGGCCGCCGCGCTCGGGGTGGTCCTGGCGGTCGGCGGCCTCGCCTGCGTGGTCGAGGTCTGGTCCGGGCTGGGCTTCGACGCCCTCGGACTGCTGCTCGCCCTCGGCGCCGCCTGCTGCCAGGTCGGCTACTTCGTCCTGTCCGACCAGGGCAGCGACGCCGGCGAGGAGGCGCCCGACCCGCTCGGCGTCATCGCCTACGGGTTGCTCGTCGGCGCCGCCGTGCTGACCCTCGTCGCCCGGCCCTGGTCGATGGACTGGTCCGTCCTCGCCGGCACCGCCCCCATGGACGGCACACCCGTCGCCGCCGCCCTGCTGCTGGCCTGGATCGTGCTCATCGCCACGGTGCTCGCCTACGTCACCGGCATCGTCGCCGTACGCCGGCTGTCGCCGCAGGTCGCCGGAGTCGTGGCCTGCCTCGAAGCGGTCATCGCGACCGTCCTGGCCTGGGTGCTGCTCGGCGAGCACCTCTCCGCCCCGCAGATCGTCGGCGGTGTCGTCGTGCTGGCCGGTGCCTTCATCGCCCAGTCCTCGACCCCGGCGAAGGGCGCCGCGGACCCGGTGGCCAGGGGCGGGCCCGAAAGGGAGTTGTCGAGCCGGGGAACCGCGACCTAGGGTGCGGACCATGCATTTCGACGCACTCGTCCTCCCGCCTCCGGCCGCCTGAGGCGGGCCCCTGTGACGAGCCCGGCGCGCTGTCGCCGGGCCGGACGGTGCTGCCCGCAGACGAAGGTCCCCGCGCCCCGGTCGTCCCGGGCCGCCCCGAACTTCCGCGCCTCGTGCGCGTCTGCGGAGAGAACTCGTGTCGAATGCCGTCTCCGGCCTGCCCGTCGGGCGTGGCCTCCTCTATCTGATCGTCGCCGGTGTCGCCTGGGGCACCGCCGGTGCCGCCGCCTCGCTGGTCTACCGCGTCAGCGACATGGGCCCCGTCGCCCTGTCGTTCTGGCGGTGCGCGCTGGGGCTCCTCCTGCTGCTCGCCGTCCGCCCGCTGCGCCCGCGGGTGCGGCGCCCGGCCGTCCGTGAACCGTTCGCGCGCAAGGCGCTGCGCGCCCTCGTCACCGGTCTCGGGCTCGCGGTGTTCCAGACCGCCTACTTCGCCGCCGTGCAGTCCACCGGGCTCGCCGTGGCCACCGTCGTCACCCTCGGCGCGGGGCCCGTGCTGATCGCCCTCGGCGCCCGGCTCGCCCTCGGTGAACACCTGGGGGCGGGCGGCGCCGCGGCGGTCGTCGGCGCGCTCGCCGGACTCGCGGTGCTCGTCCTCGGCGGCGGGGGTACCACCGTCCGCCTGCCGGGTGTGCTCCTCGCGCTGCTGTCCGCCGCCGGATACTCGGCGATGACGCTGCTCACCCGCTGGTGGGGCCGGGACGGCGGGGCGGACGCGGCCGGCACGTCCGTGGGGGCGTTCGCCGTCACGAGTGCGTGCCTGCTGCCGCTCGCGCTCCTGGAGGGCCTGGTGCCGCACACCGCCGAACCGGTCCGGCTGCTGTGGCTCCTCGCCTACGTCGCCGCCGTCCCGACCGCCCTCGCCTACGGGCTCTACTTCGCCGGCGCGGCCGTCGTCCGGTCCGCCACCGTCTCCGTGATCATGCTCCTGGAGCCGGTCAGCGCCGCGGCGTTCGCCGTCCTGCTGCTCGGCGAGCACCTCACGGCGGCGACCCTGGCCGGCACGCTGCTGATGCTCGGCTCGGTCGCGGGGCTCGCGGTGGCGGAGACCCGGGCGGCGCGGGAGGTGCGGGCACGCCCCACGCCCGCGTGACGGCGGGGGTCTTCCCCAGGGCCCCCGTGCCTCCCGCGCGGGCCCGGTGTCAGCCGGCCGACAGGTAGTCGGGCAGCGCCGTCCCGGGCGCCAGGCCCGGGTCGGCGACCGGAGCCCCGTACCCCTTGCGCAGCGGGACGAGACCGGCCCAGTGCGGGAGGGCGAGGTCCTCCGGCTCGTCGTTCACCCCGCCGGTGCGGAGCTTGGCGGAGACCTCGTCCAGGTCGAGCCGGATCACGGCCGTGGCCGCCAGCTCCTTCTTGCTGGCCGGCCGCGAGTCGCGGGAACGGCCCGGGACGACGTGGTCGACCAGGGCGTCCAGGGCCGTGCGCCGCTCCTCGGGGTCCGTCACCTCGTACGCCGTGCCGTGCACCACCACCGACCGGTAGTTGATCGAGTGGTGGAAGGCCGAGCGGGCCAGCACCAGCGCGTCCACGTGCGTCACCGTCAGGCAGACCGGCAGCCCCGGGTCGGCCGCCCCCGTCATCCGCAGGGGGCGCGAGCCCGTCGAACCGTGCACGTAGAGGCGCTCGCCCACCCGGCCGTACAGCGTCGGCAGGACCACCGGGGCGCCGTCGCGCACGAAGCCGAGGTGGCAGACGTAGCCCTCGTCGAGTATCGAGTGCACCAGCTCCTTGTCGTACGCGGCCCGCTCGGGGGAGCGGGTGGGGACGGTGCGGTCGGTGGGCGGGTAGGTGTCGGTGGGCCGCGACGGCGTCCCCGTGGTCCCCTGCATGGCGCTCTCCATTGCACTAGTGCATACTTGGCTTTGTGCTAGGAGAGTATCGGATCACAGGGCGGGGCGCAGCGGAGATTTCCGCGAGCGTCGAGCGGGCGGTGGGCTCGGGGGAGCTGCGGCCGGGGCAACCCCTGCCGCCGATGCGGGAGTTGGCGCAGCGGCTCGGCGTCAATCCGAACACCGTCGCCGCCGCCTACCGCACCCTGCGCGAACGCGGGGTCATCGAGACGGCCGGGCGGCGGGGCAGCCGGGTGCGCGCGAAGCCGGCCACCACCGGGCGGGAGTTCATCCGCGTCGACGTGCCCGAGGGCGTGCGCGACGTGTCCGACGGCAATCCGGACCCGGCGCTGCTGCCCGCGCTGGGCCCGGTCTTCGCCGCGGCGGCCGGACAGGGCGACCGCGAACCGGTGCTGTACGGACATGCGCCCGTGGACCCGGAGCTGGCCCGGGTCGCGCGGGCCGAACTGGACGCCGACGGGGTGCCGGACGGGCCCGTGGCGGTGACGTCCGGCTCGCTGGACGCGATGGAGCGGGTCCTCGCGGCCCATCTCAAGCCCGGTGACGCCGTCGCCGTCGAGGACCCCGGCTGGGGCAGCCTCCTGGACCTGGTGCCCGCGCTGGGTCTGCGCACCGTCCCCGTCGGAGTCGACGACCAGGGGCCGCTGCCCGAGGACGTGCGCCGGGTCCTGGCGGCCGGTGCCCGCGCCCTGGTGGTCACGGACCGCGCGCAGAACCCGACGGGCGCGGCGGTGAGCGCGGCCCGTGCGCGTGCCCTGCGGTCCGTGCTGCGCGACCACCCCGGGACGCTGCTCATCGAGGACGACCACGGCCACGGCATCGTCGACCTCCCGCTGCACCCCCTCGCCGGGACGACCCGCGCCTGGGCCTTCGTCCGCTCCGCCGCCAAGGCCTGCGGCCCCGACCTGCGGCTCGCCGTGCTCACCGGGGACCCCCTCACGCTCGACCGGGTGCGGGGACGGCAGCGGCTCGGCCCCGGCTGGGTCAGCCGCATCACCCAGCGGGCCGTGGCCCGGCTGTGGGCCGACGGCGCGGTGGACGCCCGCGCGGTCGCCGGGGTGTACGGGCGGCGCAGGGACGCGCTCCTCGGCGCCCTGGCCGAGCACGGGGTCACCGGACACGGCCGCAGCGGCATGAACGTGTGGATCCCGGTGCCGGACGAGACCGGCGCCGTCGCCCGGCTCCTGCACGCCGGCTGGGCCGTGGCCCCCGGCGCCCGCTTCCGGCTGGGCGCGCCGCCCGGCATCCGGATCACCGTCTCGACGCTGGGGGAGGAGGACACCGGGCCGCTGGCCGCGGCGGTCGCGGCGGCGGTGGGGCCGGGGGCCGGACCGCCACGGAGCTACGTCTGAGGCGGCGTCCCCTGACGTGGCCCCGAGCGGCGCCGCTCCTCAGACCCGCGACCCCTCACGTACCCCCGGCGACGTTCGCGGCGACGTCTGCGGCGCCGGTGCGGGCGCGGCGGCGCCTCGGCCGGTCCTGGGGCGGGACTGGGTCAGTGCCGCGCCGGCGAGCACGACGGCCGCGCCGACCGGTGTCGACCAGGACAGCGACTCGCCGAGGAGCGCGACGCCCGCGGCCGTGGCGATGACCGGGGTGAAGTATGTGACCATCTGGGCCGTCGTCGGGCCGATCTCGGCGACCAGGTCGTACTGGATCAGGAAGGCGAGCCCGGTGCCGAGGACGCCCAGGGCCGCGACCGCCAGCACGGGGAGCATCGGGAAACCGGTCGGCACCGAGGTGAACACCGGCGTCACGACGGCCAGTTGCAGGGTGGCCAGACCCAGTTGGGCGCCGGTCAGCGAGAGGTGGGAGTGGCTGGACCCGGCCAGGGTGCGGCGGACGTAGATCCAGCCGACCGGATAGCTGAGCGAGGCCAGCAGGGCCAGCGCCGTGCCCGTGGCGTCGAGGCCGTGGAAGCCCTGCCACACGCCCAGCACCGTCAGGACACCGAGGAAGCCGATGCCCAGACCGGCCACCCGGCGTCGCGTCGGGCGGTCCTCGGACAGCGCGACCAGCGACAGGGCCATGCCCCACAGCGGCGAGGTCGCGTTGCAGATGCCCGCGAGCGACGACGGGATGGTCAGCTCCGAGAAGGCGAACAGGGAGAACGGCAGCGCGTTGAGGAGGAATCCGGCCACCGTCAGGTGCACCCACGTCCAGGCGCCGCGCGGGAGCCGCTCCCGCTTCACCGTCATCGCCGCGGCCACCACCGCCGTACCGAACGCCAGCCGGCCGAGCGTGACCTGGAACGGGGCGAAGCTCTCGGTGCCCACCTTCATGAAGAGGAAGCTGAAGCCCCAGACGAGGGAGAGGAACCCGAAGCGCAGCCGCCAGTCGAGGACGCGGCGGGCCGGGGAGGGGACGGAGGGGGACGGGACGCTGCTGCTCATGCAGGCAACGATGAGGCAGCCGTCCTCGTAGCACAATCGAGAATTCGCACGGGGTATCTCGTAGAATCGCTTACATGTTGAACCTGGAGCGTCTGCGGACCCTCGACGCCCTCGCCCGGCACGGATCGGTCAGCGGTGCCGCCGCCGGACTGCACATCACCACCTCGGCCGTCTCCCAGCAGCTGGCCAAGCTGGAGCGGGAGGCCGGACAGCGGCTCCTCGCGAAGAACGGGCGTGGCGTACGGCTCACGGACGCCGGCCGGCTGCTCGCCGAGCACGCGGCCCGCATCCTCTCCCAGGTCGAGCTGGCCCAGGCCGACCTGGAGGCGCAGCGCGGACAGGTGGCGGGCGAGCTGAGGCTGTCCGCGTTCCCGACGGCCGCCCGGGGACTCTTCCCCGCCGCGCTGGCCACCCTGCGCACCGAGCACCCCGCGCTGCGCATCCGCTCCTCGGAACTGGAGCCGGAGCGCGGCATCAACGGCGTGGTCCGCGGCGACCTGGACCTGGCCGTCGTGCTCGACTGGTACAACAAGCCGATGCCGCTGCCCGACGGTCTGGTCAAGGCGCCGCTCCTGGACGACCCCGCCGACGTCGCCCTGCCCGTCGGCCACCGGCTGGCCGGCCGGGACGAGGTGGACCTCGCCGAGTTCGCCGAGGACGAGTGGATCACGTGGGGCGAGGGCGAGTTCTGCCACGAGTGGCTGATGTTCACGCTGCGTTCCAAGGGCATCGAGCCGATCGTCGGCCATCGCGCGGCCGAGACCCACACCCAGCTCGGGCTGGTCGCCGCGGGACTCGGCGTGTGCATCGCCCCCCTGCTCGGGCGCCATCCGATGCCCGCCGAGGTCGTCACCGTGCCGCTGAAGCAGCGGGTGCGCCGGCACGTGTACGTGGTCTGGCGCGCGGACGCCGACCGCCGCCCGTCGATCCGCGCGGCGGTGGACGCGCTGCGGGCGGTGGCGCGGGAGGTGGGCGCGGAGGGGTGAACGGCGGGCGGGGCGACGACCGCGCGGGGATGCCGGGCTCCCCGGACGCCGGCTTGCGGAAGTCCCAGGAGGCGACCGGGTCATCATGATCCGGCGCACCCGGCGCCGCGTCACGGTCATTCAGCCAGCCGGATCGAGTCCCCGCTGACCGTGATCGGCACGGCGGGCAGCGGCTTGGGCGCGGGACCGCCCTGCACGCTGCCGTCGGTGATCGAGAAACTGCTGTTGTGGCAGGGGCAGTTGATGAGACCGTCGGCGACGCTCTTCACGGCGCAGCCCTGATGGGTGCAGGTGGCGGAGAACGCCTTGAAGTCGCCCGCCGCGGGCTGGGTCACCACCACCTTCTGGTCGGGGAAGACCTTCCCGCCGCCCTCGGGGATGTCGGCCGTCGCCGCGAGCGCGGCCCCGGCCCCCGCCTTCTCGCCGCCGCCCGCCTCCTGGGAGGGGCTGCCGGAGGGAGTGGTGCCGGTGTCGCCGGACGCGTCGTCGTCCGAGCCTGAGCACGCGGCCAGCACGGCGGTGAGTCCCGCCGCCCCGGCCGCCGCCACGACGGTACGACGGGCCGGTCCCGCCGCGGGATGAAACGAAGCGCTGGTCATGCTGGGGTCCCTTCCGGGGTGGGTGCGTGACGATCTGCCGAGAGGTACGGCCGCGCGGCACGTGGTGTTCAGAGCCGGCAGCCGTCCCCCGCCGACCGGTCGCCGGGCGACCGCGCGCGGAACTCCCCGAGTCGCGCCGGGCCCGTCTCGCCGACGGTCACCCGCGGTCACTATGCTCACCCCATGCCCGGGGGAAGTCTCCCCGCGGGGACGGGCAAGGCTGAAGAGACGGGTGGCCCGCACACGTGTTGAGAGAGGTCCTCGCGACCCGCTACATCACGCCGCTGCGTGAGGGCGGCTCGCTGCCGGGACTCGTCGAGGCCGACGACCTCGGGACCTACGTCCTGAAGTTCACCGGCGCGGGCCAGGGCCGCAAGACGCTCGTCGCCGAGGTGGTCTGCGGCGACCTCGCCCGCCGACTGGGTTTCCGGGTGCCGCGGCTGGTGACCGTCGACCTCGATCCGGTGCTCGGGCTCGGCGAACCCGACCCGCAGGTGCAGGAACTGCTCAAGTCCAGCGGCGGCACCAACCTCGGCATGGACTTCCTCTCCGGCGCGCTCGGCTTCGACCCGCTCGCCTTCGAGGTGAGCGCCGAGGAGGCCGGCCGGATCGTCTGGTTCGACGCGCTGGTCAACAACGTCGACCGCTCCTGGCGCAACCCCAACCTGCTGCGCCTGCGCGGCGAGACCTGGCTCATCGACCACGGCGCCACCATGATCTGGCATCACAACTGGCCCGGCGCCGAGACCTCCGCCGCCCGCCCCTACGACGCCGCCGACCACGCCCTCGCGCGCTTCGCGCCGGACGTCCGCTCGGCCGCCGCCGCACTCGCGCCGCTGGTCACCGAGGAACTCCTCGCCGAGGTCACCGCCGAGATCCCGGACGTCTGGCTGCGGGACGAACCCGGCTTCGCCACACCCGACGACCTCCGCAGGGCCTACGCCCGACCCCTGCTCGCGCGGGCCGCCACGATCCACGAACGCGTCAAGGGGGTGCGGTGAGCGACCGCCACGTCTTCGAGTACGCGCTGCTGCGCGTCGTGCCGCGCGTCGAGCGCGGGGAGTGCGTCAACGCCGGCGTACTCGTCTACTGCCGCGCCAGGTCCTACGTCGGGGCCCGCACGCACCTCGACGAGAACCGGCTGCTGGCCCTGGACCCGCGGGTGGACCTGCCCGGGGTGCGCGCGGCGCTGCGCGCCGTGGAGGGCGTGTGCGCCGGCGGGGACGCGGCGGGGCAGGCGGCCGGGGACGATCCCGGCCGCCGGTTCCGCTGGCTGATCGCGCCCCGGTCGACCATCGTCCAGCCGGGCCCCGTCCACACCGGCCTCACGGCCGATCCGGCGGCCGAGACGGAACGGCTCCTCGACCTGCTGGTGCGGTAGGGCGGGGCCCGCCCGGACGACCGGGCGCGTGCGGCCCGGGGGGTCTCAGGCGCGTCGGCGGCGCCTGATCACGTAACCCGCCGCGAGCGCGGCGCCGGTGACGAAGCTCAGCCCGATGCCGATGTCCCAGTCGCTGGGCCCGGCGCCCGAGGCGCCGCCCAGGCCGCCCTGGGTGCCGAGCGTCGGCGTCACGGCGGGGGAGGTCACGGGCGCCGGTGTGGTCACCGGGGCGGGCGCCGTGGTGGCCGGCCGCGGCACGGAGGTGGCGGAGATCGTCGGGAGCTGGTCCCGGTCGGCCCGTGCCGCGCCGCCCGCGCCGTCGTCCTCCCGGACCTCACGGATCCCGCCCGGGTCGAAGGGACCCTGGCCGGCGGTGTGCGACTGCCCGGGCCGGTCCTGGCCGATCCGGCCCTCGTCGGGCCGGTCCCGGCCGAGTCCGTCCCCGCCAAGGCCGTTCTCGTCCGGTCGGGCCTGGCCCGCTCCGCTGCCGTCGGGCAGCCCCCCGTCGAGTCGCCCGTCGTCGACTCCGTCCCCGTCGAGTCGGCCCTCGTCGAGCCCGCCCTCCTCCAGCGGGGCCTCGTCGGACGGGTCTTCGTACCCTGCCTCGGGGCACGACGGGTCCGGGGCACCCGGGTCCCCGTCCAGCCCGATCGGTACCGCTTCCTGATAGGTGAAGCTCCGGCAGTCCGGTTCCAGGTTCGCGTTGAGGTCCTGGGCGGGTGCGGGGCTGGCCAGCGGCACGATCGCGGCGATCGCGACGGCTATGCCTGCTGCACCGGTGCGACGGCGCATGGACGCCTCCTTTCCGGCCACGAGTGGCTCGCGCTTCGACGCTAGGGGCCCGGCGGCCGGGCGGCCCGCAGCGCTGGGCCGATCGGGCGACCGGGGCGGCCCGGCGCACCGGGAAGGCCAGGTAATGGATCACACCGGGCCGGTGTCCCGTTGACACCGGGTGCCAGGGCTTCTAGCGTCACGTCTGCGGAAGGTACTAAGCGGTCGCTCACCCAGAGCGCACGCTCCGCACGGGCCGCATCCCCAGGACGAGGAGAAGCAGCGAATGTCCACCACTGAGCAGCGGGTCGCCGTAGTCACCGGAGCCGCGCGCGGCATCGGTGCCGCCACCGCCGTACGACTGGCCGCCGAGGGCCGCGCCGTCGCCGTCATCGACCTCGACGAGGCCGCCTGCAAGGACACCGTGGAGAAGATCACCGCGGCCGGCGGCCGGGCGATCGCGGTCGGCTGCGACGTCTCCGACGAGGCACAGGTCGAGGCGGCCGTCGCGCGGATCGCGGAGGAGTTGGGCGCCCCGACCATCCTCGTCAACAACGCGGGCGTGCTGCGCGACAACCTGCTGTTCAAGATGAGCGTCTCCGACTGGGACACCGTCATGAACGTGCACCTGCGCGGTGCCTTCCTGATGTCGAAGGCCTGCCAGAAGCACATGGTGGACGCCAGGTTCGGGCGCATCGTCAACCTGTCCTCCTCCTCCGCCCTCGGCAACCGCGGCCAGGTCAACTACTCCGCCGCCAAGGCCGGTCTCCAGGGCTTCACCAAGACCCTCGCCAAGGAACTGGGCAAGTTCGGCGTCACCGCCAACGCCGTCGCCCCCGGCTTCATCGCCACCGAGATGACCAAGGCCACCGCCGACCGCGTCGGGATGGGCTTCGACGACTTCAAGGCCGCCGCCGCCACCCAGATCCCGGTCGCCCGCGTCGGCGAGCCCGAGGACATCGCCAACGCCATCGCCTTCTTCACCGGCGAGGCCGCCGGCTTCGTCTCCGGCCAGGTGCTGTACGTGGCCGGCGGACCGCTCGACTAGGGCGCGCGGAGACTAGGGAACACTGGGAATAGGGACCACTGACATGACTGAACTCCCCGCCCTCTCCGGCAAGGTCGCGCTCGTCACCGGCGCCAGCCGCGGCATCGGCTACGGCGTCGCCGAGGCGCTCGTCGCGCGCGGCGACCGGGTCTGCATCACCGGCCGCAACGAGGACGCGCTGAAGGAGGCCGTCGACAGGCTCGGCTCCGACCGGGTCATCGGCGTCGCCGGCAAGGCGCACGACGAGGCCCACCAGGCCGTCGCCGTCGAGCGCGTGATGGAGGCCTTCGGCCGCGTCGACTTCCTGGTCAACAACGCCGGTACCAACCCGGTGTTCGGCCCGATCGCCGACCTCGACCTGAACGTGGCGCGCAAGGTCTTCGAGACCAACGTGATCTCGGCGCTCGGCTTCGCCCAGCGCACCTGGCACGCCTGGCAGAAGGACAACGGCGGCGCGATCGTCAACATCGCCTCCGTCGCGGGCCTGTCGCCCTCGCCCTTCATCGCCGCGTACGGCGTCAGCAAGGCCGCGCTGATCAACCTCACCGCGCAGCTGGCGCACGAGTTCGCGCCCAAGGTGCGGGTCAACGCGATCGCCCCGGCGGTCGTGAAGACCAAGTTCGCCGCCGCCCTGTACGAGGGCCGCGAGGAGGAGGCCGCCGCGGGCTACCCGCTGGGCCGGCTCGGCGTGCCCTCCGACATCGGCGGCGCCGCCGCGTTCCTCACCTCGGAGCAGTCCGACTGGGTCACCGGCCAGACGCTCGTCGTCGACGGCGGCATCTTCCTCAACGCCGGCGTGGCCTGATCTCGCCCACGAGAACCCCTCCAGATCGATCCCGGACACGGGCGCCGTCCACGCGAACGGCGCCCGTGTCCGCGTATCGGAACCCCGTGCACGATGACAACGTAGTCATCCTCAAATGATCAAAACCCCTGTTCAGAAGGGGGTTCAGGGGGCAGGGCGCTGCGGTATGGTCTGCCGACCCTTGGTACGGCGGATCGAGGAGCGTGCGCGTGTTCAACCGGAAGCGAGGCCTGCGGCGGGTCGCGGCCATCGTGTCCATATCGTCACTGGTCACCGGATGCGGCATCCTGTCGTCCGACGGTCCGGAGGACGAGGAGCCGATCGTCGTCGGGACCACCAGCGCTCCCAGCACCCTCGATCCGGCCGCGTCCTGGGACGGCTCCTGGGAACTGTTCCGGAACATCTACCAGACGCTCCTCAGTTACCCCAGCGGGGCCACCGCACCCCAGCCCGACGCCGCCGAGCAGTGCTCGTTCACCGACAGCACGAACCAGGTCTACCGCTGCCGGCTCCGCGAGGGCCTGACCTTCTCCGACGGCGACCGCCTCGACGCCCGGGCCGTCAAGTACTCGATCGACCGGATCAAGGACATCAACGTCAACGGGGGGCCGGCCGGCCTGCTCGGCAGCCTCGAACGGGTGCAGGCGCCCAGCGAGCGCGAGGTGGTCTTCCACCTCAACAAGCCCGACGCCACCTTCCCGTTCGTGCTCGCCACGCCCGCCCTGTCGATCGTCGACCCCGGCGACTACCCCGCCGACGCCCTGCGCGAAGGCAACGGCGCCGTGGGCTCCGGCCCGTACACCCTCCAGACGTACGAGGACGGCGAGCGGGCCGAACTCGTGCGCAACGACCGCTACGAGGGCTTCGCCGAACGGCACAACAAGGCGGTGACCATCCGCTACTTCAAGGACTCCGCCGGCATGGTGAAGGCGCTGCGCGACGGAGAGATCCAGGCGACCTACCGCGGCCTGGCCGCCGACGACGTGGTCACGCTCCAGGGCAAGGAGGGCAAGGAGGAGAACCTCCAGCTGGTCGAGGGCAGCGGTACGGAGATCAGCTACCTCGTCTTCAACCCCGAGGACCCGTGGGCGGGACGCAAGGAGGTGCGCCAGGCCGTCGCCCAGGTGATCGACCGGACGGTGATCGCCCACCGGATCTACCGGGACACCGTCGACCCGCTGTACTCGATGGTCCCCAAGGGCCTCACCGGTCACACCACGGGCTTCTTCGACGACTACGGCGACCCGAGCGTCCCCAAGGCCCGCAAGATACTCCAGGACGCCAACATCACCGACCCGGTCCCGCTCACCCTCTGGTACACCACCGACCGCTACGGCTCCGAGACGGCCAAGGAGTTCGAGGAGATCAAGCGGCAGCTCGACGCCTCCGGCCTGTTCAAGGTCACCCTCAAGAGCCGCCCCTGGAAGACGTACGTCGCCGGCTACCAGAAGGGCGAGTACCCGGTCTTCGGACGCGGCTGGTCCCCGGACTTCCCGGACGCGGAGAACTTCATCGCCCCCTTCGTCGGCGAGCAGAACGCGCTCGGCACGCCCTACCTCACCCCGGAGATCACCGGCACGCTGCTGCCGCGCTCCCGCCGGGAGAGCGACCGCGCCAACGTGGAGCGGGAGTTCGAGCAGGCGCAGCAGATCATGGTGGACGACGCGCGGCTGCTGCCGCTGTGGCAGGGCAAGCAGTACGTGGCCGCCAGCACGGACATCTCGGGCGCGGAGCAGGCCCTGGACCCGTCGACGATCATGATGATGTGGCAGCTCGAACGGAAGACGAGCTGGTAGGCGCCCCCGTTGTCAGTGGTCGGCGGTAGGTTCGTGAGCAGTGGAAGCCACCGCACAGCGTAAGGAAGTTGACGTGACCGACATCGCCATGCTGCCCGAGTCCTGGCGCGAGGTGCTGGGCGGCGAGCTGCAACAGCCCTACTTCAAGGAGCTGATGGAGTTCGTCGAGGAGGAGCGGGCGAACGGCCCCGTCTACCCGCCGCGCGAGGAGGTCTTCGCCGCGCTGGAGGCCACGCCGTTCGACCGGGTGAAGGTGCTGGTCCTCGGCCAGGACCCGTATCACGGGGAGGGCCAGGGGCACGGGCTGTGCTTCTCGGTCCGCCCTGGGGTGAAGGTCCCGCCGTCCCTGCGCAACATCTACAAGGAGATGCACGCGGAGCTGGACACCCCGATCCCGGACAACGGCTATCTGATGCCGTGGGCGAAGCAGGGCGTCCTGCTGCTCAACGCGGTGCTCACGGTCCGGGCCGGCGAGGCCAACTCGCACAAGTCCCGCGGCTGGGAGCTGTTCACCGACGCGGTGATCCGCGCGGTGGCCGACCGGACCGACCCGGCGGTGTTCGTGCTGTGGGGCAACTACGCGCAGAAGAAGCTGCCGCTGATCGACGAGAGGCGGCACGTCGTGGTCAAGGGGGCGCACCCCTCCCCGCTGTCCGCGAAGAAGTTCTTCGGCTCCCGCCCCTTCACGCAGATCAACGAGGCGGTCGCCGCGCAGGGCCACGAACCGATCGACTGGACCATCCCGAACCTGGGCTGAGCCGGGCCCGGTGCCGCCTGACGGGCAAAGCGGACGCGTGCGGTTAGCGTCGTCGGGACAGCCGACGAGGGCACGGAGGACGCGGTGGCGAAGGGACAGGAGCAGGCGGCGCCGGATGCGGTGCTGACGCGGATCGGCCAGGTGGCCATGCTGCACCACGCGGGCGACCGCGAGGAGGCCCGGCACCGCTTCCTCGGCCTGTGGGCGGAGATCGGCGAGCGCGGCGACGCCCTGCACCGCTGCACGCTGGCCCACTACCTGGCCGACACCCAGGACGACCCCGAGGAGGAGCTGGCCTGGGACCTGCGGGCGCTGTCGGCGGCCGAGGAACTGACGGACCTGCTCGCCGACCGGCACGAGGGCACGCCCGCCGCCCGGGCCCTGTATCCCTCCCTCCACCTGAACGTGGCGGCGGACTACGACCGGCTCGGGCACCGCGAGGCCGCCCGGCTGCACCTGAGGCGTGCCCGCGCCGCGGCCGAGTCCCTGGCCCCCGGGCGCTACGGGGAGGGCGTACGCGCCTCCATCGAGCGACTGGAGCTGCGTCTGGACCGCGCCGGCCGGGGCCCGGACGGGCCCGACCGGCCGGGGGAGTGGGGCCGGCCGCCGCGGCAGCGGCCCTAGTCCCCGGCCCCCCGTGCGGTGCGGGCCGGGTCAGTGGCCGTATGCCTGCTCGCAGATGCGGGCCTCGGGGCTGCCCGGCCGCCAACCGCCGTACTGCTTGCCGAGGGAGCACACGTCCGCCTTACCGCCGGTGCCGCCGCCGGACACGCGGGGCGGTTCCGGTACCCGGGGCCGGGAGGGCTCGGGCGCACGGGTGTGCGCCGGTGGCGCGGGGCGGGCGGGCCGCCGTTCGGGGGCGCGGGCGGCCGGGGGACGGTGCGGCGCGGACGGGGCCGCCGGGGGCCGCGTGCGGCGCGGCTCCCCGCCGGCGCGCTCTGGGCTCGGAGAGGGGCCAATCATCTCCAGCGCCTCCCGGGCCGGTGCCTGGACGACCCGGGGCTCGGCCGGGCCGTCCGGGCGCGGCGCGGACGAGCGGGCGCCGGCCGTCGGCGGGCCGTCCGGGGCCGGGCTCCTGACCGTCGTACAGCCGGTCAGGGCCGAGACAGCCACGGTCACCAGAAGCGTTGCGGTGGTCGTCGTTCGATGCACCCGCGTCACTCTGCTGGTTCGGGCACCCCCGACCGGCGCCGGACGAGCGGAGGTTGCCCCGCACGGGTGATCTCCGGCCCCGTACGGAGTCCCGCGGGCGACCAGAGGTGACGTCAGTCGCCGGTGGCTCCGTCCAGGCGCTCGCGGATCAGGTCCGCGTGCCCGTTGTGACGGGCGTACTCCTCGATCATGTGGGTGTGGATCCAGCGCAGGGTGTAGCGCTCGCCGGTGCGCAGGTGCTTGCCCCGGGTCGGTTCGTCCAGGGGGACTCCGGCCGCGTTGCGGCGGGCCGCCTCGATCTCGGCCTGCCAGGTGGCGTGGGCCTGCGCGAAGGTGTCCGACTCGGTGAGCCGGAACTCGCCGTCCGGGTCGTCGTCGGAGTAGTAGATCGGGCCCGCGTCCTCGGCCGCCAGCACTCTGCGGTACCAGCTGCGCTCCACTTCCGCCATGTGCCGGACGAGTCCCATCAGGGACAGCGTCGACGGGGCCACGGCGGCGGTCCTCAACTGCTCGTCGGTGAGTCCCTCGCACTTCCAGGCGAGGGTCTGCCGGTGGTACTCGAGCCAGCCCTCCAGCATCGTGCGTTCGTCGGCGTCGACGGGGGGTTCGCGGCGTTCGGTCGTCATCCCGGCATCCTCGCTCAGAACGGCCGGTCCCACCAGGGGATTTCAGCTGTCCGGCCCGCCGCCCAGCATGCCGTCCAGGAGCTCTTGCAGCCCCGACCGCACCTCCTGGAGGCCCGGCACCTCGGCGTGGAAGGTCCCGGCCACGCAGCTGAACATCAGGCCGTCCGCCCAGGCGACCAGCGAGAGCACGTGCCGGGCCGGGTCGGCCGAGCCCATCGCCGTGACGAGGGCGCCCAGCTGCTCCCGGAAGCGGGCGCCCGCCGTGTCGAAATGCGCCCGCAGCTCGGGGCGGCGGGTGGCCTCCAGCGCCAGTTCGTACCGGGCCAGCGTCAGCGCGCGGTTGCGGGTCAGGGCGCGGTGGGTCGCCAGCGCCAGCGCGTCCACCAGGGCGTCGAGGCCGGCGCGCGGGTCCGGCATCTCGTGCAGCGCCAGCACCCGGGCCTCCCGGTCGGCCAGCCGCCGCACCGCCAGCTCCAGCAGCGCCTGCCGGGTCCGCGCGACGTTGGAGGTGGAGCCCTGGGGGAGTGCGGCCGTCTCGTCGACCGCCCGGTGCGTGAGCCCGCGCATCCCGCGTTCGGCGAGCAGGGCCAGGGCGGCGTCGGCGACCAGGTCGGCGCGGGAGGCGCCCGCCGAGGGGCCGGGGGATGCGGTGCGTGCGGACATGGACATCAACCTACCCGCCTCACTACGGCTGTAGTACAGTCGGCGGCAGGTGCTACTACATCTGTAGTGAGCCAGGCGTCGAGGAAGTGCCGAGGAGAGCCATGACACGCACCAAGACGGCCGTCGTGATCGGCGGCGGCATCGGCGGCCTGACCGCGGCGGCGGCCCTGTACCAGAGCGGCCTGCGGGTCACCGTGCTGGAGCGCGCACCCTCGCTCCGGCCGATCGGCGCGGCCATCTCGCTGTCGCCCAACGCCCTGCGCGCCCTGGACGTGATCGGACTCGGCGAGGAGATCCGCGGCCTCGCCGCCTGGCAGGGCGACGGGGGACTGCGCACCCCCGGCGGCCGCTGGCTCTCCCGGTCCAGCGCCGAGGCCGCCGCGGCACGCTTCGGCGGTCCGCTGGTGCTGCTGCACCGGTCCACCCTCATCGAGCGCCTCGCCGCGCTGCTGCCGCCGGACGCCGTCCGCACGGCCGCCGACGCGAGGGTCGCCGACCCCGGGGACCGCGACCGTCCGGCCACCGTTCGCACCCCGGACGGCGAACTGGAGGCCGACCTGGTCGTGGCGGCCGACGGCATCCACTCCGCCGCGCGCCGCGCGCTCTTCCCGGACCACCCGGGCCCCGTCTACTCCGGCTTCACCACCTGGCGGGTGGTGATCCCGGTCCCCGGCGCCGAGTTCGCCTCCCACGAGACCTGGGGCCGGGGCCGCATCTGGGGCACGCACCCGCTGGGAGACGGCCGGGTCTACGCCTACGCCGCCGCCCTCGCCCCGGCCGGCGGACACGCGGCCGACGAGAGGGCCGAACTGCTGCACCGCTACGGCGACTGGCACCACCCCGTCCCCGCCGTCCTCGCGGCCGCCCGTCCCGAGGACGTCCTGCGCCACGACGTGCACCACATCGCCGAACCGCTGCCGGCTTACCACCGCGGCCGGGTCGCCCTCCTCGGGGACGCCGCGCACGCCATGCCGCCCATGCTCGGACAGGGCGGCAACCAGGCCGTCGAGGACGCGGTGGTGCTCGCCCACCACAGCCAGGACCTCGCCGCCTACACGGCCGCCCGGCTGCCCCGCACCTCCGCGGTCGCCCGGCAGGCCGTCAAGGTCGCCCGCCTCAACCTGATGAGCAACCGGGCCGGGATCGCCGTCCGCGACGCCGCGATCCTCGCCCTGTCCAAGACCGGACCGGCCCTGTTCCTGCGCGGCTTCGACGGCATCGCCGACTGGCGGCCCCCGCAGCCCCCGTATGCTTCCCGGCGGACCCAGGTCGCAGAGCGTCACGAGCGTTAGAGGAGCACATCCCGTGAAGGTCGGCTGCATCGGACTCGGCGACATCGCGCAGAAGGCCTACCTGCCGGTGCTCGCCGCCCTTCCCGGGATCGAACCGCACCTGCAGACCCGCACCCCCGCCACCCTCACCCGGGTCGCGGACCGGCTGCGCATCCCGCCGGCGCAGCGCCACGCCGACCTCGACGCGCTCCTCGCGCAGGGCCTGGACGCCGCCTTCGTGCACGCGCCGACCGCGGCCCACCCCGAGATCGTGACCCGGCTCCTCGAAGCCGGCGTCCCCACCTACGTCGACAAGCCCCTCGCCTACGAACTCGCCGACTCCGAGCGCCTGGTGACCCTCGCCGAAGAGCGCGGTACCAGCCTCGCCGTCGGCTTCAACCGGCGCCACGCCCCCGGGTACGCGCAGTGCGCCGAGCACCCGCGCGAGCTGATCCTCATGCAGAAGAACCGCACCGGACTGCCCGAGGACCCGCGCACGATGATCCTCGACGACTTCATCCACGTCGTCGACACGCTGAGGTTCCTGGTGCCGGGACCGGTCGACGACGTGACCGTGCGCGCCCGTGCCGAGGACGGCCTGCTCCACCACGTCGTGCTCCAGCTCGCCGGGGACGGCTTCACCGCGCTCGGTGTGATGAACCGGCTCAGCGGCTCGGCGGAGGAGATCCTGGAGGTCTCCGGCCAGGACACCAAGCGGCAGGTGGTCAACCTCGCCGAGGTGATCGACCACAAGGGCCAGCCCACCGTGCGGCGGCGCGGCGACTGGGTTCCGGTGGCCCGGCAGCGCGGCATCGAGCAGGCGGTGCTCGCCTTCCTCGACGCGGTGCGCGCGGGACGGGTGCTCAGCGCCCGGGACGCGCTGGAGACCCATGAGCTGTGCGAGCGCGTGGTGCGGGCCGTGCTCGACCGCTCCTCCTGAGCCGCACCGTCCGCACACCCTCGGCGGCGCCCCAGGCCGCGAGGGTGAGCAGCGCCGCGTACACCGTCCAGTCGCCGTAGCGGACGTACGGCGTGCTGCCGTGGGTGAGGGGGATCTCGTACACCCGCGAGGCGCTCGCGTCGGTGCCGAGCCAGGAGCCGATCCGCGCGCCGTTCGCGTCGTAGACGGCGGAGACGCCGGTGAGTGTCGCGTGCACCATCGGCCGGCCGGTCTCGGCGGCGCGCAGCGCGGCCAGCGAGGCGTGCTGCTCGGGGGCCCAGGTGTGCTGGAAGGTCGAGGTCGAGGACTGGGCGACCAGCACCTGGGCACCGTCGGCGACGAGACTGCGGCTCATGTCGGGAAACGCGCTCTCGAAGCAGACCATCGGCCCGATCCGCAGGCCGTCGCCGACGTCCATCACCACCTGCTCGGTGCCCTGCCTGCGGTCCTCGCCCGCCGCCTTGCCCACGGAGGTGGCCCAGCCGAGCACCGAGCGGAACGGCACGTACTCCCCGAAGGGGACGAGCCGTATCTTGTCGTACCGGTCGCCGGTCGGGCCCTGGGGGCCGACGAGCACCGAACTCTTGTAGATGCCGGGTTTGTCGGAGCGCCGCGCGTCCACGTTGACCAGGATGTCCGCGCCGGTCTCCCGGGACAGCGCGGCGAGCCGCCGGGCGAGGTCGGGCCGGTCGCCCAGGTCGAAGCCGACGCTGCTCTCGCCCCAGACGATCAGTTCGAGGTCCCGGTCCGCGAGCCGCCGGGTCAGCCGCTCCTCGCGGTCGAACCGCCGGTCGGCGCTGTCCGCCCCGGCGACGACGCCCGGCTGCACCACGGCGATCGCGGCCCGCTCGTCGGAGTCGGGGCGCGGTGACCAGACCCAGGCCGCCGAGGTGGCCGCGGCCGTGGCGACGAGCCCCGCCAGGGCCGGCACCCTCGCCCGGCGCACGGCGACGAGGACGGCGAGCGCGACGTTGACGGTCACCACCAGGAAGCTGAGCAGCCACACGCCGCCCACCGAGGCGAGCCGCAGCGCCGGGGCCACCTGCCACTGGCTGGCACCGAGCATCCCCCAGGGACCGCCGAGCCCCTGCCAGGAGCGGACCAGCTCCGCCAGCAGCCAGCCCGACGGCAGCACCACCAGGGCCGCCGCGACCCGCCCGGCGGACGGCACCCCGCCCAGTGTCCGGCGCACCAGCCAGCCCCACGGAACCCACAGCGCGCCGAGCAGCGCGGCGATGACGAACGTGAACACGTGCAGATTCGGCAGCAGCCAGTGATGCATGGCCAGCACGAAGCCGAACCCGCCGCACCACCCGTCGTACGCCGCGCGTTTGCCGCCCGGCGCGGTCCGGGCCAGCAGGATCCAGGGGACCAGCGCGCACCAGGCCCACCACCACAGGGCCGGGCCCGGGAAGGCGAGTACGGGCAGGGCCCCGGCGAGCACGGCGAGGGCCGAGCGCCGCCACGGGGAGGCGAGCCAGTGGTCGAGCGTCTTCATGGGCTCCTCCCTATCGATGATCCCTACCCGGTGATCCCTCCAGTGTGCGCACGCGACGAGGGCGAATTCAGTTGATCACACCGAAGTCCGTGCCGGTCACACCGAGGCCTGTCCGGCGCGTGCGACCTGACCTAGGATGATCGATGATCGATCAAAGCGCGGAGGTAGTCATGACACGGCCCATCACGGTGGTCACCGGCGGCAGCCGGGGGATCGGAGCGGCGACCGCTCTGCGCCTCGCGGCGGACGGCCACGACGTCGTCGTGGGCTACGCACGTGACTCCGCGGCCGCCGAAACGGTCGTGGCGGGGGTGTGCGAGGCGGGCGGCCGGGGTGTCGCGGTGCGCGCGGACACGTCCGTCGAGGCCGACGTCGAGCGGCTTTTCGACGTGGCGGAGGAGCGGCTGGGCCCGGTAACCGGGCTGGTGAACAACGCGGCCGTGACCGGCCCGCTGGGGCGGCTCGCCGACAGCGACCCCGCGGACCTGCGGCGGGTCCTCGACGTCAACCTGCTGGGCGTGCTGCTGTGCGCCCGGCGGGCGGCACGGCTGATGACCCCGCGCGGGAGCGGTGCGATCGTGAACGTGTCGTCCGGCGCCGCGACCCTCGGCAGCCCGGGGGAGTACGTGCACTACGCGGCGAGCAAGGCGGGCGTCGACGCGCTGACCCTGGGCCTGGCCAAGGAACTCGGCCCGGACGGGATCCGGGTCAACGCCGTCGCGCCCGGGGTGATCGACACCGAGATGCACGCGGCGGCGGGCGATGCAGGGCGGGCGGCGCGGATGGGGGCGGCGGTGCCGCTGGGGCGCGCGGGCCGGGCGGAGGAGATCGCCGCGGCGATCTCCTGGCTGCTGTCGCCCGAGGCGTCGTACACGACGGGGACGGTGCTCCGGGTGGCGGGCGGGCGCTGACCGGGCCCTGGAGCCGGCCGGGGCGGCGCGGGGTGGTTTGCCGCTCAGGCCGCCTCGATGACCTCGCCGCGGATCGCGGTCGCCCACTCGACCACCAGCAACTCGTACTCCACGCGCTCCTGCGCGGACAGGGTCCCGCCCGCGCGCCGCCACAGCGCGCGGATCTGCTCGTTCAGTTCCGCGGCGGACCGCACGGAACCAGGCGTCATGTAATCGGGGGACATGCGGGCAAGCCTAGGGGCAAGCACTGACACTGCGCTACCGCTCGGCTACACAAGCGGTTCGTCTCAGCCGGCGGACTCCGCGGCGTGCGGGCTGAGGACACCGGCCGCGACCAGGGCGATGATGACGATGCCGAGCGCGATGCGGTACCAGACGAACGGCATGAAGCTCTTGGTGGAGATGAACTTCATGAACCAGGCGATGACCACGTACCCGGTGGCGAAGGCGATGACCGTGGCGAAGAGCGTGGGTCCCCAGGAGACGTGGTCGCTCTCCATCGCGTCCTTCAGTTCGAAGACGCCGGAAGCGAGCACCGCGGGGATCGCGAGCAGGAACGAGTACCGCGCGGCGGCCTCGCGCCGGTAGCCCATGAAGAGGCCGCCGCTGATGGTCGCGCCGGAGCGGGAGACGCCGGGGATGAGGGCCGCCGCCTGGCACAGGCCGTAGATCAGGCCGTCCCGCACGCCCAGGTTCTCCAGCTCCTTGCGCTGCTGCGGCGCGCGGTGCCGGCCGCCCTTCTCGTCCCGGGCGGCCATCCGGTCGGCGATGCCGATGATCACGCCGACGACGATCAGCATCGTCGCGGTGATCCGCAGGTCGCGGAAGGGGCCCTCGATCTGGTCCTTCAGCGTCAGTCCGAGCACCCCGATCGGGATCGAGCCGACGATCACCAGCCAGCCCATGCGCGCGTCGGGGTCGTGGCGCATCGACTTGTCGGTGAGCGAGCGCGTCCACGCCGCGATGATCCGCCCGATGTCCTTGCGGAAGTAGATGAGCACCGCGGCCTCGGTGCCGATCTGCGTGATCGCGGTGAAGGCCGCACCCGGGTCGTGCCAGCCGGAGAACGCCGCGGTCAGCCGCAGGTGCGCGCTGGAGGACACGGGGAGGAACTCGGTCAGTCCCTGGACGAGTCCGAGGACGAGGGATTCAAACCAAGACATGGCGTTGCGTCAGTCCAAGCGGCGATCGGGGAACGGCGATAAACGGTCGGCGGACACGCCGAACCGTCGCGTGCGGTGATCGGGACCTGGCGTGCCGAGGGGCAGCGTAGCGCCCCGAAATGAACCCCGGGCGACGGGGGTGAGCGGGCCGCTACGCCACCGCGGGGCCCGCCACCGTCCAGCCGGGGACCTGCGGATGGGCGGTCAGGTCCTCGTGGCGGACGGTGTCGCCGCAGGCGGGGCAGGTGACCTGGGGGACCAGTTCGTGGCCGCAGGCGTGCTCGATCACCATGGGACGGTCGCCGTCCGCGCGCAGATGCCGGTCCCCCCACGCCATGAGGGTCATCAGGACCGGCTCCAGCTCCAGGCCCGCCCGGGTCGGCCGGTACTCGAAGCGCCGCGGGCGGTCGCTGTACGGCCGCCGGTCCAGGATTCCCGCGTCGACGAGCCGCCGCAGCCGGGTGGTGAGGATGTCGCGCGGGGCGCCGGTGTTGCGCACCAGCTGGTCGAAGCGGCCGTTGCCGAGGCAGACCTCGCGCAGGACGAGCAGGGAGTACTTCTCGCCGACGAGCGCCAGGGTGTCGGCGATCGAACAGGGACGCGGGTTCTTGGGAGCGGCGGCCATGACGGCCAGTCTAGGCGAGGACCACGAGAGGGTTTGAATTTCCAACTCACCGGTCTATGGTGAGTCCAGATTTCCTACTCACTGGTAGTTCCGCACCGGCAGTTCGCCGACCACCGACCACCGGAGGCCCGCACCATGCGTGACGCAGTCGTCGTGGAAGCCGTACGTACCCCCATCGGAAAGGGCAGGCCGAACGGCGCCCTCGCCCACGTCCATCCCGTGGAACTCCTCGCGCACACGCTGCGCACCCTCGTCGAGCGGTCCGGCGTCGACCCGGCGCTGATCGACGACGTCATCGGCGGCACCGTGGACCAGGTCGGCGAGCAGGCCATGAACACCACCCGCTACGCCCTGCTCTCCGCGGGTTTCCCCGAGTCCGTCCCCGCGACCACCGTGGACCGGCAGTGCGGCTCCTCCCAGCAGGCCGTCCACTTCGCCGCGCAGGGTGTCATCGCTGGGGCGTACGACCTCGTGGTCGCCTGCGGGGTCGAGTCCATGAGCCGGGTGCCGATGTGGTCGAACGTGCCGCCCGGTGCCGACCCCTTCGGACCCGGAATCGCCGCCCGCTACCCGGAGGGGCTCGTCCCGCAGGGCATCAGCGCCGAACTGATCGCCGCCAAGTGGTCGCTCACCCGGGAGCGCATGGACGCCTTCGCCGTCTCCTCGCACCGGAAGGCCGCGGCCGCCTGGGACTCCGGCCGCTTCGACGCCGAGATCGCGCCCCTGGACGGTGTCTCGCGCGACGAGTGCGTCCGTCCGGACAGCAGCGTCGAGGTGCTCGCCGGCCTCAGGCCCGCCTACCACGACCCGGCCTTCGCCGAACGGTTCCCGCAGATCGAGTGGAACGTCACGGCGGGCAACGCGAGCCCCGTCAACGACGGCGCCTCGGCCGTGCTGATCACGTCGAGCGAGACCGCGGCCCGCCTCGGCCTGCGCCCCCTCGCCCGGCTGCACAGCTTCGCCGTGACCGGCTCCGATCCGCTGCTGATGCTCACCGGCGTCGTCCCGGCCACCGAGAAGGTGCTGCGCCGGGCGTCGCTCTCCCTCGGCGACATCGACCTGTTCGAGGTCAACGAGGCCTTCGCGAGCGTCGTGCTGGCCTGGCAGCAGGAGACCGGCGCCGACCTCGACAAGGTCAACGTGCACGGCGGGGCCATCGCGCTCGGCCATCCGCTGGGCGCGAGCGGCACCCGCCTGACCACCACCCTCGTGCACGCCCTGCACGACCGCGGCGCCCGCTACGGCTTGCAGACCATGTGCGAGGCGGGCGGTCTCGCCAACGCCATGATCCTGGAGGCGGTGTAACGCCCCGTCAGTGCCCGCGCAGCCGGTGCCGCTTGCGCCAGGCCACCACCGCGCCCGCGAGCCCCGGCAGGGCGATGCAGGCCAGCGCGATCAGGAAGGCGGGGGAGGTCGGCGTCGAGGCGCGGGCGCCCGCGACGACGTAGGCGGCGGTGTTGGGGATCGAGCCGAGCCCCGTCGCCAGCAGGAAGGGCAGCAGGCCCATCCGGGACACGGCGGCGCAGTAGTTGGCGGCGGCGAACGGCACCCCGGGGAACAGCCGCGCCGCCAGCATCGAGCGGAAGCCGTGCCGGCTGAGCTGCCCGTCCGCGGCCTTGAGCCACTTGCCCCGCAGCAGCGGTCGCAGCGCCTCCTGGCCGAGCACCCGGCCGAGACAGAAGGCGATCCCGGCGCCGAGCACCGTCCCCGCCAGCGCGGAGGCCAGCCCCAGCTGCGAGCCGAACAGGGCGCCGGCCGCCAGGTTGAGCAGCGGGCGGGGCACGAAGGCGACCGTGCACAGCCCGTACGCCAGCGCGTACGCGAGGGCCGCCGCCGCACCCCCGAGCTGCGGCGGCCAGCCGTCGGTCAGCAACTGCTGCGGCTGGAACAGGACCACTGTCGTCGCGGCCGAGGCCAGCAGGGCGACGAGCAGGGACAGCCGTGACCACGGCGACAGCAGCACTCTCGTCACACGCGCGGTGAAGCCGGTCGGCGCGACCGGTCCGGCGGCGGTGGCGACGGCGAGTTCGGCGGCGGCCCGGGGAGAGACCGTGGCGGTGCCCCCAGAGCGGGTGGTGGCATCGAGCATCCGGTGACACTAACCGACACATGTGTGTGATCGCCGTATGGTGCGTCTCATGAGCGTCACAACCGGGCCGATTCCGGACGCGCCGCACAGCGCCCTCGCCGACACGGTACTGGAGCGGCTCACCGTCGCATACCCCGCCGCGGCCGACCCCGCGCGGGCCGCCGGGCAGCGGGCGTACATGAGGGACGTGGCGCCTTTCCTGGGCCTGACCTCGCCCGTTCGCCGCTCCCTGTCCCGCACGGTGCTGGCCGGCGTGCCCCGCCCGGACGAGTCGGACTGCGCCGCGGTCGCGCTGCGCTGCTGGCGGCTGCCCGAGCGCGAGTACCACTACTTCGCCGTCGACTACCTGCGCCGGTATGTGACGCACTGCTCGTCCGGTTTCCTGCCCGTGACCCGTTATCTGCTCACCACGGTCCCCTGGTGGGACACCGTCGACCTGCTCGCCGCGCACGTCGTCGGGGGCCTGGTCGCCGCCGACCGCGGCCTCACGGCCGAGATGGACGCCTGGATCGAGGACGCGGACCTCTGGCTGGTCCGCGCGGCGCTCCTGCACCAGTTGCGCTACAAGGAACGCACCGACACCGGCCGCCTCTTCGGCTACTGCGCGCGCCGGTCGGGCCACGGCGACTTCTTCGTCCGCAAGGCCGTCGGCTGGTGCCTGCGCGAGTACGCCAAGACCGATCCGGACGCCGTGCGCGCCTTCGTGGCCGAGCACCGCACCGGCCTGGCACCCCTGTCCGTGCGCGAGGCGCTGCGGACCATCGGACCGTAACCCGCACGACGACGCCGCGCCGAACTCCCGTTCCGGTAAAAACCATTCGACGGGGGGCGAAGTGTCGGCAAGGATCGGCGTCATGTTCCGGTACGCCTTCCACCTCGCAGCATCCGCGGTCGCGGATGCCCCGAAGGCTGCCGTCACCCACGTCACCGCCGCAGTCGACGGCGCCCGAAGCTGACCCTCCCCGGATCGTCCGGCGGACCCCGCAGGGGGAGGGTCGGCCGGACCCGGGGGTCCCCACCACCGCCACGAGGCTTCGAGGTACCGCCATGTCCAAGACGGCGTACGTCCGCACCAAACCGCATCTGAACATCGGCACGATGGGCCATGTCGACCACGGCAAGACCACCCTGACCGCCGCCATCACCAAGGTCCTCGCCGAGCGCGGGGCCGGCACGTTCGTGCCGTTCGACCGCATCGACCGCGCCCCCGAGGAGGCGGCGCGCGGCATCACCATCAACATCGCGCACGTCGAGTACGAGACCGACACGCGGCACTACGCGCACGTCGACATGCCCGGCCACGCCGACTACGTGGTTCGCGCACCCTGTCATACTGTCGTCAAGCGCAACGAGGGGCGGGAACGTGGAGGAGATCGACCTCTATCTACGGAAAAGCAGGATCACACGCGAGGGCGTGGAGGCCCTCACGTTCAGGACGCAGGAGGAGCGGGGGCGGGCATGGGCCGACCGCCACAACTACCGAGTCCGCAAGATATGGAAAGACAACCTCTCCGCCTGGACGGACGCGAAGCGCCCTGACTTCGAGAAGGCACTAGGTGCCCTGCGCCGCGCAGAGGTACCGGCACTGTGGTGCTACGCCGTCGACCGGTTCGACCGGAAGGGGGCGGGCTCAGTCATCCAAGTACTTGACTCCGGCGCGCGGATCGTCTTCGACTACGAGCGGTTGGACAGTGCCGACCCGCGGGACCGGGAACGGATCATCACTGACGCTGAGCGCGCGAAGTCAGCGTCTGACCTCCTCTCCCATCGTGTTCGAGATACGAAGCAAGGGCAACGACGACGGGGAGAGTGGCTTGGCGCGGCACCCTTCGGCCTCCGCAAGGACAAGCGCGGGAAGCTGCACCACGGTAGGCACTGGGACACGGTTCTCCGCGTCATCAGTGAAGTTGCTGACGGCTACCCGCCCCGTGGCGTTGCACGTCGACTGACGGAGGACGGTAAGCCGTCTCCCAAGGGCGGGCCGTGGAACGCGTCGACGGTACGCCGCATCGTCTACAACCCGGTATACGAGGGGTGGCAAGTTGTTGCCCTGTCCCGTGACTACACGTGGCCCGTGGCGTACAGGAACGAGGCGGGAGAGCGCGTCCGTGTGTTCGCTGACGACGTCAAGCCGGTCCCCGCGGACCTCGTCGCGAAGGCTCGACGAGTCCACGCCGGCCACCAGAGAGGCTCACTGGGGCCTCGTGTCGGTAAGCCGACGCACCTACTGACGGACCTCCTACGGTGCGGCGGCTGCGGGGCCAAGATGCCGACAAGCGGACGCTCCTACGTCTGCAACGGGCACGCCATGGGCAAGCCGTGTCCGGCCCCTGCGTCAGCCATGCGGGTGCGCATCGAGGAGTACGTCTACCGGGCGTGGGTCGGGGCCGTGAGTGCGGCCGACGTGGGCACAGGCGACCCCCTGATGATCGCAGTTGCGGAGCGCTGGGCCGCCCTCGTCGCACCGGAGGAGACGGAGGAGGCACAGGAAGCACTAGGCGCCGTCAAGGCTGCGGAGGTAGCCGTCGAACGGCTCGCCAACGATCGCGCAAAGGGCCTCTACGACGGCTCCATGGGCAAGTACTTCCCGCGCCTCGTCGCGGAGGCGGAGGAGACGCTCAGGGAGGCACAGGAGCGAGCCGACGCCCTCACTGGCGGGAACATCGACCTAACGATGTTCGACGATGCTGACATGCTCGAAGCAGCATGGAACGCCGCCGACTTGCCGATGCGCCGTGACCTCCTGCGCGTCGCCATCGAGAAAATCACGGTGACGCAGGCTGTTCGACGTGGGGCGCCATTCGACGGCGACGCCCGGTGCGACATCGAATGGGCCACGCCAGACGAGGCGTAGCCACACACGGCAGAGCCCCCGTCGGAACACTCCGGCGGGGGCTCTTCGTTACTCCCCGGCGCGTTTCCCTGTCGTACGACCTTCGGCGATCTGTTGGGCACGCGCCCGGCTGACGCCCAGCACCGCCCCAACTTCGGCGTGACTCATCCCCCCGTCGCGCATCTCTCTGACGGCCTGTTGGCGGATGTCTCGGAGCCACTGTTGAAGATGGGGGATGGCTTGCAGTGCTGCGCCGGCTGCCTTGGCACGCTCCGCGGGATCTCCCGGGGCGGAGAGGTGTTGGAGGCTTTCGAAGGGGCTAGGAGGCGTCGTCATGGCTCCAGTGTAAGGGGAGGGTTGACACATGCAAGGGGTCCCCTTACATTCGAATCATCGCCACAAGCGAAAACCCCGCCGGTCCGGGAAGACAGTGACGGGGTTCTCGCCTCCACGAAGGAGAACCGTCATGCTCGCACACATCACCCCCGCCTTCCTCGTCGTCGGCCCCGTCGCCACGGAGGACAACGTCGCCAACCTCTGCGGCTACGCCTTCGACGTCGCGCAGCAGATGGGCGCCTCCACCACCTACGCCACAAACACCGAGTATTCCGTCACCGACTTCGCCGCCGTGTTCGTCCTCGGCTCCGTCACGGAGCTGCGCGACGCTCCGACGCTCGTCCTCGTGGGGGAGGCCCTGGCGGCTGGCGTGCCCGTCCTGGAGCCCCAGGGGCCGCAGGCTGCGGGACGCTGCGACGACTGCGGGCAGCGCCAGACGATCCGCACCGTCACCGACGAGCACGGCGACACCACGTGCGCGACGTGCCGGGGTGAGGCTGCGTGCGCATGGTGCGGTGACGACGCCGACGCGTCGACGGAGATCGTCGAGCGTGGCGAGACGTGGATCCCCGTTCACGTCGGCTGTGTCCGGGGTGTCCTCCCCGTCGCTGCGTAACACTCTGTGACGAAAGCCCCTGCGGACTCCGGTCCGGCGTGGGCTTCGTCGCGTTCGCTGGAGCCGGCTCGACGGAGGTTGGTCGGAGATGCATGCATCAGCCACCTAGCAACTCGTCACAGAGCGTGCCCGATTTCCCCTCCGTCGTCACCCTCCGCGTCCAGTGGGGTCATTTCGAGTGCCAAAGTGTCGAACTAACCCCCTTCTCCAACTTTCTCTAATGCGCGTTGGAAAGAAGTTGAGAATGGGGGTTAGTTTGACCAGTCTGGCCAAACTTGGCCACGGGTGGCGGAGGCGTCCCTCTCGACGAACCCTGACGGAGGGTCGGAGGCGGAAGAGGTTCAGGAAGCCGCCTGTACGCCCGCCTAAGCGCCTAATTCCCGCCCGACGTACCGTCGAGCCCCGAAACGCTCTCAGGGGCGCTCAGGGATTCTCCCAGGTCCCGCCCCATGTTCCGGCAGCCCCGATCGTGGTTACACACAGTAGTTGATCTATCGGGCAAACATCCTCCGGCCACCGGTAGGGGTTCGTCGTCGCGCGTCACATCGGACGCCGATTACGACATAACTCCTGTGTAAGCCGCACTCGCGGCTCGACGACTACCAAGGGGCAAGCATGGAAAACGACTTCGGCGCACCAACTCTCCGACGCACCCACCGTGCTCAGGACGTCGACGACTCCGCATATCTGGCGCTGGAGCTGGAGGAGGAGCACGGCGCGGAGGTTTCCCGCGGACGTGTCCACTGGCGTGGCCTGAGCGGGCACGATCCGTACGACGACATGGCGCCGGAGGAATTCGGCGAACGGTCGTGGGAGGACTGGCACGACCGCATGCACGACGAGGCGCCTGACGTCACGCTCCCGCAGAGCCGTCAGCCGGCGGCCGACGTGGCAGCGTTCTGGGAGGGCGTCCTCCGTAACGAGGGCGACGACCTGACGTCTCCGCAGCGTCGTCGTCCGTCGGGGCGTGGTCTCGACGTCGAGCCAGCCGCGGAGGCGCCTGTCACAGTCCGCGTGGACCCCGCCATTGCTGCCGCCTTCAAGGCCAAGCAGGAGGGGGCAGAGGAGGGGCGCACGTGGGAAGTCCAGGGCGGCACGGTGACGGTCATCGGTGACTTCAAGGTCTTCCGCGGTACCTGCGAGCACTGCGGGGAGGCGTACGAGTTGCGGCGCCCCGCAAGCCAGCGTCGTAAGTGGCGTGTCACGTGCGGGGACGACTGCGCGAAGGCGCTGGACCGGGCGAAGTCCCGGGAGCGCTGGCGCCAGGGTCGGGACTCTGACGCTGCTTGACCTTCGAATTACTAGGGGTAGGGGGAGAGGCTGTCCCTTCCTTTCCCCCTCTCTCCTCGGAAACCTCCGGCACCCCGCCTTTCGTGGCCGTTGAAGGTTCCCGAACCGCGTGACGTCGTCCTCTCTCCTCGACGTCACGCCCGAAGCCCCAACCACCCGTGTCCCCTTTGGGGAGCGCGTAGAGCGCCGGTTCCTTCCTTCGGCCGTGCTGCTCCGCGTACGCCACTCCGCGGCGTGGTTGGGGCTTCTTTCTGAACACCTTGGAGCAATGGAGCGAACACACAGACGGAGATCTCATGCGCTACGCCGACGTACTCCCAGCACCGAAGCGGACGTGCCTCACGTGCGGGTCTGTCTTTCCCGCGACGCTGGACCATTGGCCCTCGAATCCCGCGGGACGCGACGGCATCCGCCCGCACTGCCGGGAGTGCTACAACGCCAACCGTCGAGACGCCTACTTGACCAACCCCGAACCCATACGCCGACGTAACCGAGAGCGTTACGCCGTGCGTACAGAGCACTTCCGAACGGCCTTGTCCCTCTGTGGGCAGGGCCGTTCGGCGTTTCCTGACACGGAGGAAGAATGAGCAACCGAGAGTTGGACGCCGCCCTAGCGACGGTCCCCGACATCGCCCGCACGCGACAGCTCCACGAGGACGCGAAGAAGCGTCTCCGCGACCACCCGGCGGGAGACGTTCCCGACGTCGCACGCAACAACGTCATCGACGGCGCCGTAAGCACGTTCCAGGCTGACGGCTCCTGGCCGGCGGACCTGGGCAAGCGCGCGGCGAAGGCGTACACGACCGCCATGGAGTGGGAGGCGGAGCGGCTGGCCCGTGTGCGTGCGAAGGACGCCACGGAGTTGCTCGCCTACGACACTCGTCAGACGCTCGCCTCCGATGCCCTGGCGCACCTGGGGACGAGGCTGGACGCCGTCCTGAGCGACGCCAGGAAGGCCGCGGAGACGCTGGGCGACGTCCGGTCTGCCGACGCTGCCATCAAGTCCGGAGGTGCCGTTGTAGCGGCGTGGAGCAAGGTACAGAGCCTCACCGAAGACCTGACGAACGTGCGCCAGGCTCAGTGGACGCTTCTGGACCCTGCGCCCCGGCCTCGATCCATCGTCGGCGAAGGCGATACGGACGAGCGGCGTCGGCTCCGCGAGTGGAAGCGGCAGGGATACGGCGAAGTCCGCGGACACCTCGACGACGTCCCCACGTTCGTCCAGGACGCCACCCGCTCCGGGCGCTACTCGGAGGAGGTTCTCCTGTGGCTTGCGGGCGTCGACAACGCCTACGTGCCGACGTCCTTCGAAGATCTGCGGGACGTCGCAGGGCTGGGAGACCTCGTCGACGTCTCAGCGGGCGCTGACGGCCCCGTCGTTGACTACTCCCCTCGTGTGGAGCCGATCCGTCAGCCCCGCCCGGCACAGACCTACACCCACTCCCGCACGCCAGACGTCGACTTCTCGCAGCCAGTGCCGAACCGACCGCGAGTGAACTCCGTGACGCCTGGCGCTGAGCGCACCACCGACGACTACTTCAGCTAGGAGCAACCATGCCCGAACCCACCCCTGAGCAGCAGCGCGACAACGCGCTGACCGAACTCGCCCGCCTTCGCGCGGGCCTGGCCGCCGGCCTCACCCCCGAACAGTCCGCACGCCTCCAGGGCGCGACGGAGGAGGAACTGACGGCCGACGCCGAAGCCTTCGCCGCAGAGCTGGGGCTTACCGGCCCCGCGACTCCTGCGCCCCGCTCTGGCGGTCCGCGTGGCGGTGACGTTGGCGGTGCTAGGACCGTTGCTGGAGGTGCTGAGCGCTTCCGGGCGAAGCATCCGCAGCGCGTGACGCCGTAGGCGCAGCAGCGCCGGACCAACCCGTTCGTCGAGAACGCTTACGAGATGGAGCGCTGATGACCACGACCTACATCTACGACGAGTACGTCTCCGACATCCGCGCGCGAGCGGCCGAACTCAACGGCCAGGCCGTGACCGTGAACCTCGTCGGCGGAGCGACCTTGACGGGCACGCTGGATTTCGAGCAGCGTCCCGCCCCGGGCTGGCCGTCAGGGTCCACCGAGTGGCCGAAGGCGCTCACAGTCACTGTGGATACGAAGGCCCACACCGTTCGCCTCGATCACGTGTCGAGCATCGGCCAGGGCTAGGGCACACGATGGCAGAGCACCCTAACCGTCTCGTCGATGCCATACAGCGCGTCGTGAACCGCAGCATCGAGCAACAGGCAAGCCGTTGGGTCCTGGCCTCAGTCACCGCTACTCACACCGATGGCACGGTGGACATCAGCACGCCGCGTGGCCCCGTGACGTACGTGCGCCGGCTGAAGTCCTACGCATCTCCGGCCGTGGGCGATGTGGTGAAGGTGGACATCAACAGTGCGGGTAACTGGATTGTCGTCGGGGCTCTGGCCTGACTACCGCCTGCGCCAGAACCTCAGAGCCTCAGCCCACGCACGCACTACGTGGGCCAGGCTGCGCAGGATGGCGGAGCGCTGGTCGGGTGACGTGCCGCGCAGCGTGACCAGGACCAGAGCGACGGCAGTACAGCACACCACCGTGAGGCAGTAGGCAAGGGTGGCGAAGGGGACGAGCGCGGATGACATGCGTGTGACTCCACGAAGCGCATTGCCGTCGAAGTGGAGTCTTCGCTACAGCGTTTGCCCACTTGACGGACGTCGACAGTCCATCAACCTCGTGTGGTCGAGGCGTCCCAGTGGGCTCGCTCTGGGTAGCGTCCGGTCATAACACCGGCCGTTTCGACTTCACAGAGTAGCAGGGCCGCTCCTGGACCAGGGGGGTGACCCCCTCCGGGCCGTCTTGCTGCCCGATAAGGTGCTGGGCCTCGCTCCGCGTACGGGTCTGGGGATCTGGTGGTAACGCTTCCCAGAGACCCCCTGGAGGGCCTCTGACGCCCCCTGAGAGCCTCCCTCGCGAGGCGGACGAGTCCCGACGTGCCCCGTGAACGACCAAGCGGCACGCGCAAGAACCACCGTCAACAAGTAGCCCCGGAGGAGCCGCCGCTCCCCGGGGCTTTGGCATGCCCTGGAGGCACTGTGACGACTATCAAGGCACCCCACCTGTGCATCCGTGCTGGCTGCAAGTTCCCGCGTAGGCCGGACATGCGCGCCAACTCCCGGCACAAGTACCGGCTCGACTGCTCAGCCGAGTGCTCCGTGTGGGCTATCCGCGCCAAGTGGGCCGACCGGAACGGCGACAAGGAGGAGGCCGCGGAACTGATGCGGCTCCTGGCGCTCCTCGACGCTCGACGAAGCCCGCGTGAGCGCGTCACCGACGTGTTCACGAGGGGTGAGAGCGCCGCCTGACGCCACCAAGCAACACCCCTCTAACCACCCAACCCCGACGGGACGCCGTCGGGGTTTCGTCATCTCTGGACGTCCAATGACCCATGACCCCACAAGGTGTTCCCGTCCGTTGTGCCGTTTCGCGCCGTTGCCGGCGATGAACGGGACCGACGTACTGGAGCTATCTGAATTCTGTTCTGATGCCTGCCGAGAATGGCTCGTTGCGTCAGTCGAAAACGCCCGTTGCGAGGCGACAACGGCGGCGGAACGGCAGGCGCAACGACTGTTCCTCATAAGCGAACTGCTCAATCTCCGCGACCACCCGAACGACATGACGTTCTTTACGACACCAACGGAGCCACTGGAGCTGCGGGGGGTGCAAAATGGCTGGTAGCACGGACATCGTCGGCGTCGTCGGAGTGGACGTGGTGCCGGTTGCACCAATGCTCCACACTCGCATAAAGGCACTCGTTCTTCCTATCGCGACGAAGGTCGGTGAGGAAGCTGGCGAGAAAATGGGCGACGCCATCGCCCGAAACGTGGCAACGGCCATTCCAAACGCGGTAAACACCGGTGGCAGGGCCGCAACCGTGGCAGCCACCCGTCAGGGCAACAACGCGGGCGGGTCCTTCGCCCGGAGCCTCCGCGCCAAGTTGGAGCAGGCGTTCCGCTCCATGCCGAAGCTCGACGTCAAGCTGAGTGATACCGGCGTCGACGCGGAACTTGCCCGCATCCGGGCCAAGCTGGAACAGCTCTCCGCCAAGCGCATCGGTATCGACATCGACGCCGAAACTGCCCGCGCCAAGGTGGAGGAGCTGGAGGCGGAACTCCGCCGGCTGGGGGCCGCACATCCGAACGTCGCTGTCCGCGTCGACACGGCAGCCGCCCGCGCCGCTTTGGCGGCGTTCCGTGAGGAGGTCGACGCCGCTACGGCGGACCCCGCGCGGATTCGTATCGAGACCGATGGCTCGTTCGGTGCCAAGCTGCGGGCAGCGGTCCGGGAGGCGGAGGCGAGCCTCCCCAACATCAACATCAACGCCGACACATCGCCAGCGCAGCTTGAAATAGCCCGGCTGCGTGAGGAGCTGACGGCACTCCGGGACGCTCGTGTCGGAATCGACATCGACTCCGGCGAGGCGCTGGCCAAGATCGAAGCCCTTCAGGCTCGACTCGCGGCCCTCTCAGCCTCCGACGCCGACGTTGCCGTCAGAGTGGACGCAGCAGCCGCGCAAGCCCGACTTGCGATCGTCCATCAGCAAGTGAACGACCTGGACAGGGACACGGTCAACATCCGCGTCCGTGCCCACACCGGTCAGGCACACGCGGCTCTGATTCAGCTTGGCATTGCCATCGGCGCAGTCGTCGCCGCTCCGCTCCTCCCCATCGCAGCCGCAGGCATCGGCGCCATTGCGTCGGCCGCCACAGTGGCAGCAGCTTCCGTCGGGGCTCTCGCCCTGGCGGCAATTCCCGCCATCAAGGGCGTCATAAGCGTCATTCAGGCGAAGACGGCCGCGGAGAAGGAGTCCACGACTGCAACGACCAACGGGGCGGCTGCCAGCGTCAAAGCTGCTCAGCAAGCCCTTCAGATGGCGTCGGCGCAGGATTCCCTAGCCTCTGCCCATCGCAACGCCGCGCGTTCCATTGCTCAGGCCAACCGCCAGGTGGAGGACGCCGAACGCGCCCTTGGCCAAGCGGCCCGACGGGCCATGGAACAGCGTGAGCAAGCCGCGCAAAACGTTGAGCGCGCCGAAGAGCAGCTTGCCGACGCCAAGCGGCAGTCGAAGAAGGCGGAGGAAGACCTCACTCGGGCTCGTCAGGACGCCGCCCGACAGCTCCAGGATCTCAATGCCCAGGTGGAGCGCGGCGCACTCGACGAGCGTGACGCCACCCTCCGCGTCCAGGAGGCGCAAGAGGAACTCAACCGAGTGCAGGCGGAGTACGACGCCAGCAAGGCGACGGACCTCCAGCTACAGCGCGCCCAACTCGCCTACGACCAGTCCGTTCAGGCTGCGGAGCAGCAGAAGAAGGATTACGCGCAGCTCCAGAAGGACGCGGAGGCCGCGAAGAAGGCCGGCGTCGACGGCAACGAGGACGTCAAGCGCGCCGCGGAGGCCCTGTCCGACGCACAACAGGGCGTCGCCGACAAGACGGAAGCCGTCGCTGACGCTCAGAAGGACGCGGCTCAGGCACAGATCGACGCCGCGCAGTCGGTAGCCGACTCTCAGCGCTCCCTTGCTGACGCAGTCGACGCCGCCGCAGAGGCTCAGGTCCAGGCTGCGGAATCCATCGCATCTGCGGAACGTGGCGTCGAGTCAGCGCGCCTCTCCTCCATCGACACCACGGCGAAAGCCGCGACGAAGACGGACGAGTACCGCGAGGCACTGGCGAAGCTGACGCCTGAACAGCGGGACCTTTACGAGTCCCTGGCCGGCTCCGACGGTCTGATCCCCGCCTTCAAGGAGTGGT
Source organism: Streptomyces sp. NPDC102490 (assembly GCF_044765285.1). NCBI lineage: Bacteria > Bacillati > Actinomycetota > Actinomycetes > Kitasatosporales > Streptomycetaceae > Streptomyces > Streptomyces sp. NPDC102490. The sequence goes on along the minus strand of NZ_JBIWJU010000008.1, from coordinate 400,211 downwards.
CGGCGTCCCTCCAGCCCGAAGTCCTGCCGCTCTTCACGCGAGGCATCAACGGTGCGAAGACCGCACTGCCGCAGTTGACTCCGCTCGTCCACGGCGCGGCCGACGGCATCAAGACCCTGATGGACCGCGCCAGCGCGGACCTGAAGGGTGATCCATTCTGGAAGCGATTCCGCGACGGGATAGCCGACTCCGCGAAGCCCGCAATCGAGGGCCTGGGCGTCTCCTTCGGAAACGTCTTCAAGGGCATGGCGGGAATCCTCGAAGCCTTCTTCCCGCACATGGACTCCATATCGGAGCGAATGCAGAAGATCACGAAGAAGTTCGCCGATTGGGGAACAAGCCTAAAGGGGTCGGAGGAGTTCGAGAAGTTCCTTGACTACGTCAAGGAGACGAGTCCGCTGGCGTCGGAGGCTTTCAAGGACATCGCCTCCGCCCTGTTCGACCTCGGGCGCGCTCTGAAGCCATTCTCGAAGATCTTCCTGGAGACGCTGAGCAACGCAGCCGACGGAATCAGCTACGTCGCAGAACACGCCCCGTGGGCTATCGAGCTGCTTTACGGACTGTGGGTCGCCACGAAGCTGTGGGCGCTCGCAATGGCCATGAGCCCCATCGGACGGGTTATCACCGGTCTCGTCCTCCTGGCACTTGGCGTCAAATACGCATGGGACCACTTCGAATGGTTCCGCACCATTGTCAAGGGCGCTTGGGAGGGAATCCAGGTTGCAACAGACTTCGCCTGGAATCAAGTTCTCAAGCCTGCTTTCGACGGGATTTGGGGCGGGCTGAAGTGGGTCGGCGAAAAGGCCATGTGGCTCTGGCAGGAGGTTTTCAAGCCTGTCTGGGACGGAATCGTCTTCGCCGCAAAGCTTGCCTTCGCCATCCTGGTCACCGCAGTTCTCACCCCAATCTGGCTGGCGATTCAGCTCGTCGGAGCTATCGCTCTGTGGCTGTGGACGGATTGCTTCAAGCCGTCCTGGGACAATATCTCACTCGCCTCGACGTGGCTTTGGGAGACCATCCTCAAGCCCTTCTTCCAAAGCATATGGGACGGGGTCAAATGGGTCGGTGACCAGTTCGTCTGGCTCTACGACCACGCTGTAAAGCCTACCGGAGACTGGATAGCCGAAAAGGCGACCTGGCTTTGGGAGAAAGCTTTGCTGCCCGTCTTCCAGTGGATCTGGGACGGTATCCAGTGGGTTGGTGAGAAATTCCAATGGCTCTATGACCACAGCGTGAAGCCCATCGCCGATTGGATAGCGGAGAAGGCGGATTGGCTGTGGGACAAGGGGCTCAGTCCAGCCTTCGAAACGATCAAGGACGGTGTCGCCCTTGTCGGCGAGGCGTTCGAATCGACGAAAAACGCCATCAAGACGGCCTGGGACAAGATCGCCGGAATCGCCGCAAAGCCCGTCAACTTCATCGTTGACTGGGTTTACACGAAGGGCATCAAGGCAGTCTGGGACAAGGTCGCTGGACTCGTCGGACTCGACAAACTTCCCGACGCCCCTAAGCTCCTCGACGAGGACCCCAAGTTTGCCACGGGCGGACGAGTCTTCGGCGGCACCCCTGGCAAGGACAGCGTGCGAGCCTGGCTAATGCCTGGGGAGTACGTCGTGAAGACGGACAGTGCCCGGGGTGTCGGCTACGACGCACTGGAGCACCTGAACCGAACCGGCGAACTTCCCGGCATCCCGAGGTTCGCCAACGGCGGCATCGTCGGCGCAGCCTCCGGCGTCTGGGACTGGACGAAGAACATCGTGTCGTCGTCGGTGGACTTCCTGACGGACCCTGGCGCCGCGTGGTCCAAAGCGATGAAGCCTGTTCTCAGCAAGGTACGGGAGGGCGTCGGCTATACCCCCATGGCTGACTACCTGGCCAAGATCCCGGGGAAGATGATCGGCGGTCTGAAGGACAAGATCGTCAGCGCCGCAACGTCGTTCTTCGGCGGACGCGACGGAGCGCCGCGCGTCGGTAGCGGTGACTGGGCGCTCCCTGTCCTGGCAGCCGTGGGCACCAAGTTCGGCGTTCCAGGGTCGATGTGGTCCAGTGGCTATCACACTGGTCTGGACTTCCCCGCAGCGACCGGAACTCCCGTCAAGTCCGTCGACGACGGACGGGTGACCTACGCGAAGAGCGGCGGTCCCTACGGTAATCACATCCTCATCGATCATGGCCGTGGACTGGCGTCGATGTACGCGCACCTCAGCCGGATGACGGCGAAGACAGGTCAGGATGTGATCCGCGGGCAGGGCATCGGCAAGGTAGGCGCGACCGGCAACACCACGGGTCCGCACCTCCACCTGGAGGCGCGACGTAACGGCGCAACGGTGGACCCCTTCCCGCTGCTCTTCGACAACGGCGGCTTCCTCCCGCCTGGCCTCTCCCTCGTGTCGAACCAGACACGGGAGCCTGAGCCGATCCTGACGTCGGACCAGTGGCGCTCTATAGGCGACTTCTACGCCAAGGGCCGCAACGGGACCGACGACTACAGACTGACGTCGCAGCAGATTGCCGACATCAGCGCCGCGAAGGGTGGCGGAGCCTCCCCCGTCTACAACGAGGTCCGGGTGTTCATGGGCGACCGTGAGATCACCGACGTCGTGCGCACAGAGATCAACACCTACGACACCAACATCGCGACCGACCTCAACAACGGTCGCTGGGTATAAGCACACGCCACGCACACCGCAGGCCCGTCCCGCCATGGGACGGGCCTTTTTCATGCCCACCGACCGACAGGGTCGGTGGGCCACAGACTTCAGGAGGAACCGTGCTCGGACAGCCGGCCAAGAGCCACACCGTGACGTGCCCGCACTGCGGGGAGGAAGTGCCCCAGGTGGAAGGTCCGGGACGCGTGCGGCTGTACTGCACCCCCGACGCCGGCAAGCAGTGGCGGCAGCGCCTAAGGGCACTTGGGTTCCCGGTCTAGGCACCCTTGACGCCCGCCCCCGTCGGCGTGATGGTCGTAGAACATTGCGCAATCCGCGTGACGACGGAGGACACCATGGCTCTACGCTCGTTCGGCAAGGACCCTGAGACCAACGGCGACCACTGCCCTACGGTGTGGCTCGACGAGGACAAGGGGGAAATCGTGTTCCAGGGCTGGAGGGCGGACGACGCTCTCCAGGCAGAATGCCTTGCAACGGGGTCCATCCCCGACACGGAGGCAGTCGTCCGGCTGCCTCTCCGCATGGCTGAGCAGATCAGGGAGGCGCTCAATGCCGCAGACGGTACCGCCGTTCGCTGAGCTGCTCGCCGGCTGTAGCCGTTCCGCGGTTCACCTGGAAACCCGTGACGTCTACGGAGTTGCGGAGGAGGACGCCGACTTTGCGGCATGGCGGGACGGTTGGGAGTATGACCACGCGGACCGCTCGTCGTGGTGGAACGGGTTCCATCAGTCCGTGGCGGACGCTGTCGCTCGCGGCGTGACCGTCCGTCGGGCGCGTGTCGTGTCGGAACCTGCAAGCGAGTACATCCGTTATGAGCACTCGTGCACGCCGCAGAACCTGACGGCTGGCGAAGAGGTCCGGTGGCTTCCTCGTCGCCTGGCGTCGGACTTGCTCCTCCCGGGCAACGATCTGTGGATCTTCGATGACCGGCTCATCCGCTTCAGTCTCTTCGGAGGCGACGGACGGTTTGTCGCTGACGTCCTGGAGGACGCGGCCGATGTCGTGAAGCGCCACGCGGAAGCGTTCGAAGCCATCTGGGAGCGCGCCATCCCGCACCAGGAATACCGGATCTGAGCGACGCACACTGATGCAGAGTCCCTACCCGTCCACGGCACTTGACGCCGCACGTCGCGCCATTGCGGATCAGCTCCGGGAGATCCGGCGCGACGCCGGTTTGACGGGTAGGGACGTCGCCACCCGCGCAGGGTGGCAGCCGTCGAAGGTCTCCCGCCTCCAAAGCGCTACGACGCCTCCGTCAGATGACGACATCCGCGCTTGGTGTGCCGCCTGTGGCGCAGAGGACAAGATCCCGGATCTCCTTGCCGCCAACCGGACAGCCGACTCCATGTATCTGGAGTGGCGCCGTGTACAGCGCACGGGACTCCGACGGCTACAGGAGTCGCGCATCCCGCTCTACGAGCGAACGCGTCAGTTCCGCGTCTACAGCTCAACCGTGATCCCGGGGTTCCTTCAGACCTACGAATACGCAGCCGCGCTCCTGGGGAGTATTGCCCGCGTCCATGGAACGCCTGACGACGTCGACGAGGCAGCAGCGGCGCGCGTCGAGCGGTCCCACATCATCCGTGAGGGCAACCACCGGTTCGCCATCCTCCTGGAGGAGAGTGTCCTCCGCCATGTCGTCGGTGACGCTGCCGTGATGGCCGGCCAACTGGGTTACCTCCTCTCCGTCATGGCACTGCCAGCCGTGTCCGTCGGCGTCGTCCCCACAGGGCACCCGCGGGACATGTGGACCCTGGAGACGTTCACCGTGTTCGACGAAGAGCGCGTTCACGTCGAGCTACTGACGGCAGCAGTGACCGTGACGACGCCGGGAGAGATCGCGCAATATGCCCACGCCTTCGAGGAGATGGCGTCCCTAGCGGTGTACGGATCGGCCGCACGGTCACTGATCTCAGGCGCGATTGATGCTCTCGACTGAACTTGCGTAGAACCTCGTAGAACTTCGTGGAACGTCCCTCCCGCGCGCCCCTAGCTTCGAGACATCGAAGCGACGAGTCAGGAGGTGGGGGAATGGCGTACGAGCGAACGCTTCAGGAGCCGATCTGCTTAGGTGACCCGCTGGAGTGGGGCAGTCCGAAACCGGCATCAGGGTGCGACGTATGCGGGGCGCTGGCGGATCAGTACGCGAAGTACAACGACCTGAGCAGTCCCGAATACGACCCGTCCAAAGCGACTGACGTTCTCGTTGAGATCGGTCGCCACCCGCACAAGGGGAGGAAGCCGTGACCCCGAACCCCTTCCCTGAGGTCTCCTCGAACGAGGAACTGGACGACGTCTGGGCCGGCTACTACGTCGAATGCGTCGGGTGCGTCGACATGGTCCCTGTGCGTCCTGGAGACGACCCCGTCGAGTGGGCGAAAAGGCACACGGCGGAGAAGCCCTGGCACACGCGCTTCCGGACGACGCGCATCGTGAACTTCAGCGTGACGGCCGACCAGCCGGGACCCGCAGGGTTCCCGACGGGACTGTTCCCCGCCGCTCCATAGACCCGCGGACCGGGCGCCCGTGCGCCTGGCTCGCGGAGGGCGTGACGGTGAGGCTGGGTAGAGACTGGTGAGGTCGGTCGTCTCCCCATGCCCCTGTTGCGTCCGAAGGGCCTCCTCCTCGTGCGGCTACCTCACCGCCGGGGAGGAGGTCCGCCTCCTCATCCCGGACCCCCTTACGGGATGAGGGCCCGTCCGGCGCCGACACCCCTGCGATGATCAGGGGTCCGGGCGGTCAGAAGCCCCGCTCACCTTCCTTGGCTGAGAGAAGGTGAGCGGGGCTTTCGCGTGTTTGACCTGCGCTGATATGCTTATGATAGGGTGGAACGACCACGTACGTCAAGAACATGGTCACCGGCGCCGCCCAGCTCGACGGGGCTGTCCTCGTCGTCTCGGCGCTGGACGGGATCATGCCGCAGACCGCCGAACACGTGCTGCTCGCCCGGCAGGTGGGCGTCGACCACATCGTGGTCGCGCTCAACAAGGCCGACGCCGTCGCGGACGGCGAGGACGCGGTGCTGACCGACCTGGTCGAGCTGGAGGTCCGCGAACTGCTCAGCGCGCACGGCTACGGCGGCGACGCCGTGCCCGTGGTACGGGTCTCGGGGCTGAAGGCCCTGGAGGGCGACCCCAGGTGGACGGCGTCCGTCGAGGCGCTGCTCGACGCCGTGGACACGTACGTGCCCCTGCCCGAGCGCTACCTGGACGCGCCGTTCCTGCTGCCGGTGGAGAACGTGCTCACCATCACCGGCCGCGGCACCGTCGTCACCGGCGCCGTCGAGCGCGGCACGATCCGCGTCGGCGACCGGGTCGAGGTGCTCGGCGCGGGTGCCGAGACGGTCGTCCCCGGCCTGGAGACCTTCGGCAAGCCGATGCGGGAGGCGCAGGCCGGGGACAACGTGGCGCTGCTGCTGCGCGGAGTCGCCCGCGACACCGTGCGCCGGGGACACGTGGTCGCCGCGCCCGGCAGCGTCGTGCCCGCGCGCCGCTTCACCGCGCGGGTGCACGTGCTGTCGACGCGCGAGGGCGGGCGCTCCACGCCGCTGACCACCGGCTACCGGCCGCAGTTCTACCTCCGCACCGCGGACGTGGTCGGCGACGTGGACCTCGGCGAGGTGGCCGTCGCCCGGCCCGGGGACACCGTCACCATGACGGTCGAGCTGGGACGGGACGTGCCCCTGGAGACGGGGCTCGGCTTCGCCGTCCGCGAGGGCGGGCGGACCGTGGCGGCGGGGACCGTGACCGCCGTGGAGTAGGCGCCCCGCGGGGCCCCGGCACAATGGGCAGGTGAACGAAGCCATACCCGTCAGCCGCGTCACCGACCTCGGCACCGCCAAGCTCATGCCCGACGTCGACCGGGAACGGGCCTGGCTGCTCACCGTGGACGGGGCGCCGCAGTCGTACGTCGACCTGGACGAGCCGGCGCACCTGGAGTTCGAGTACACGCGCCGGCTCGGCCACGTCCTGGACACGGTCGCCGAGCCGGGGCGTGCGCTGGACGTCCTGCACCTGGGCGGCGGCGCGTTCACCCTGCCCCGGTACGTGGCCGCGACCCGGCCCGGCTCACGGCAGCACGTCGTCGAGGCCGACCGGGGGCTGCTCGACCTGGTCGCCGAGCACCTTCCGCTGCCACCGGACGCGGGCGTCACCGCACACGGCGCCGATGCCCGCGCCTGGCTCGAGGCCGCGCCCGCGGACTCTGCCGACGTGCTGGTCGCCGACGTCTTCGGCGGCTCACGGGTGCCCGCGCACCTGACCTCCGTCGGCTACGTGGGCGAGGCGGCCCGGGTGCTGCGCGCCGACGGCGTGTACGTCGCCAACCTGGCCGACGGGGCGCCGTTCGGCTTCCTGCGCGGCCAGCTCGCCGGATACGCGGCCTTCTTCCAGGAGCTGGCGCTGATCGCCGAACCGGGCGTGCTGCGCGGGCGCCGCTTCGGCAACGCGGTGCTGGTCGCCGCGCACCGGCCGCTGGACACCGCGGCCCTGGCCCGGCGCACCGCCGCCGACGCCTTCCCGGCCAGGGTCGAGCACGGGCCCGCCCTGCGGGACTTCGTCGGCGACGCCCGTCCGGTGCGCGACGCGGACGCCGTACCGTCGCCCGAGCCGCCCGCCGGGGCGTTCGGCATCGGCTGAGCGGCGTACGAGCCCCGTGGTGCGGGGAGGTGCGGGTGGGCTACGACTCGGTCGGCGGTTCCTCGGTGAGACGCACGGTGCTGAGGATCTTCTGGATCGTCGCCTCGGGGATCTCGTCCTTGACGCCCTTGGGGCCGTACAGGTTCCAGGTCACGAAGTCGCCCGCGCTGTTCTTGAACGCGAAGGTGATCGCCTTGCCCTCGGTGTCGCACTTGCCCTTCTTGGCCGCGCCCTCCGAGTGCGCCGTGATGACGCTGCCCTTGATGCCGGACGCGGTCGTGTAGGGCTTCGGCTTGCCGTACTTCACGGCCTTCTTGTTCGGCTCGGTGTAGCCGCCGTAGATCCACCACGGCACCCGCGTCTCGGCCGCCATGTCCGTGTCCTTGGCGCCGCTCTCACCGCGGGTACCGGCGGTGGCGAGGGCGGTGCTCTCCTTGCGGCCGTCCTTGTTCTCGTCGGTCGTGCACCACTCGGACTTGAGGTAGGCCGGGGCGGTGACGGTGGTGCGGTCGGTCTTGCCGTCCTCTTCCCACTCGAAGCCGACGCTGGTGTCGGTGCTCTCGATCTCCCAGTCCGCGGGCACGTCGAAGATGGTGCCGAAGCGCGGGTTGGCGACCACCTTCCAGCCGTCGACGGTGGCCTTCGCCCCCTCGCCGCCGCGCGGGTTGTCGTCGGAGCCGGACGCGCTCGGGTCGGCGGTGGGGGACTCGGACTTCTCCACGGTCGGGCTCGCGGAGGTCTTCTTGTCCTTGCCGTCGTCCGCCTGGTCGTCCTTGTCACCGCCGAGCACCAGGAACCCGGTGACGCCCGCGGCCACCACCACGGCGAGGGCCGCGATGATCGCGACCAGCTTCGTCCGGTTGCCGCCACCGCCACCGCCGCCCGTCGCGGGCTGCGGAACGGTGGGCGGCTGCGGCGTGCTCCACTGCTGCTGCCCGTACGCGCCGGGCTGCTGCTGATAGCCCGGCTGCTGATAGGGATTCGGCTGCTGGTACCCCGGCTGCTGGTACGGATTGTTCTGCGGGTTCTGCTCGCCCCCGGGCGGCTGCTGTCCTGGCCACATGAGCAGTCACCCTAATGCCGCCCAGGACACGATTCGGTCACCGGGCCTTGTCAGGGACGTACCGAAACGGGGGACCTCAGGACTCCGACGGGGTGTACTCCCTGACGGTGGCGAGGATGTCGCGGACGGTGGCGTCGGGCACCTCGTCGGCCACGTCCGCCGCGCCGAAGAACGACCACGACAGGAAGTCGCCGTCGGCGGACTCGAAGGCGAAGGTGGTCGCCTTGCCGTTCACGTCGCACTTGTCCTTCTTCGCCACCCCGGACGACCGGGAGGTGGCCACGCTGCCCTTGATGCCGGAGGCGGTGGTGAACGACGTCACCGGTCCGGTGGCGACCTTGTCCCGGTCCGGCTGGGTGAAGGCCCCGTAGACCCAGGCCGCGGAGTCGGTGCGGGCGATCTCCTCGGTGCTCCGGGCGCCGTTGTTGCCGCGGGTGCCCGCACTGGCCAGGGGCGTGTGGTCGACCGAGCCGTGCCGGTCGCCGTCCGACCCGCACCACTTCTCCTTCAGCACGGCGGGGGCCTTCATGGCGACCAGCGGCTTCTCGTCGGGGTCGTCGTCCTCCGCGACGTAGGTGACCCAGTCGCGCGACTGCGGTACCCAGGACGCCGGTACGTCGAAGGCGATGCCGTGGTCGGGGTTGGCCACCACGGTCCAGCCCGCCACGGTGGGCTTCGGGGAGTCGTCACCGCCGCGCGGGTCGTCGGCCGCGGACGCGGCCGGGGAGGAGGCCGCCGCGGAGGAGGAGGCGGGGCCGGGCCGGGCCTCGTCGTCCGCGCCGCCGCCCAGGAGGACGGCCCCGGTCACGGCGGCGGCGACCACCACGGCCGTGGCGGCGACGATCGCGACCACCTTCGTACGGCCGTTGCCGGGCCCCCGGCCCGCCGGTCCGCCGGAGGTGACCGTCGGCGCGTTCCAGGGCGCGGGCTGCTGCTGTCCCGCGTACGGCGGCTGCTGCTGGTAGCCGGGCTGCCGGTACGGGTTGGGCTGCCGCGGGTCCGGCCCGCCGGCGGACGACTGCTCTCCTGGCCACATGGGCGCCCAGCATACGGCGATCTTCCCGGGTGCCTGGTCCTGGTTGCTACTCACGGGTAACCTGCCGTCATGAGCGCAGATCAGATGTCGATCGGCGAGTTGCTCGCCGCCACGGTGCCGATGGTCCGGACCCTGAACCTCGAGTACCTGGAGACCACTCCGGAGAAGGCCGTCCTGGCCCTCCCGGACCAGAGCGAGTACCGCAACCACGTCGGCGGACCGCACGCCGGAGCCATGTTCACGCTGGGCGAGTCGTCCAGCGGCGCGATCGTGCTGGCCGCCTTCGGCGACCAGCTCTCCCGGGCGGTGCCGCTGCCGGTCACCGCGGAGATCGCCTTCAAGAAGATCGCCCTCGGCCCGGTCACCGCCACCGCGACACTCGGCCGCCCCGCCGCCGAGGTCGTCGCCGAACTCGACGCCGGCAACCGCCCCGAATTCCCGGTGAGCGTCGCCATCCAGCGCGAGGACGGAGCCGTCACCGGTGAGATGACCGTCATATGGACCCTGCGCCCCAACGGCTGACCCCCGCCGACCCGGTACGCTTCCCGGTGCGCCTCGATGGAGGCGCACCGGGAGCAGGTACGCGAAGCGGAGGATGGGGCGTTGCACGTCCAGGAATGGCTCGACACGGTGCCCGCGGCGGCCGTCTACGCCGTCGTCGCGCTGGTCATCGGTCTGGAGAGCCTGGGCATCCCGTTGCCCGGCGAGATCATCCTGGTGTCGGCGGCCCTGCTGTCGTCGCAGCACGGCGGGATCGATCCGCTGGTCCTCGGCGCCTGCGCCAGCGCGGGCGCGGTGATCGGCGACTCCATCGGCTACGCCATCGGCCGCAAGGGCGGCCGGCCCCTGCTGGCCTGGCTGGGCCGAAAGTTCCCCAGGCACTTCAGCGAGGGGCACGTCGCCACCGCCGAGCGGTCCTTCCAGAAGTGGGGCATGTGGGCCGTGTTCTTCGGCCGCTTCGTCGCCCTGCTGCGGATCTTCGCGGGCCCGCTGGCCGGGGTGCTGCGGATGCCGTACTGGAAGTTTTTGATCGCCAACGTCCTCGGCGGCATCGTCTGGGCGGGCGGCACCACCGCCGTCATCTACTACGTCGGCGTCGTCGCGGAGGACTGGCTCAAGCGCTTCTCCTGGCTGGGCCTGGTGGTGGCGGTCCTGATCGGCATCGCCTCGATGCTGATCGTCAAGCGCCGGGCGAGCAGGACCCAGCCGGAACCCGAGCCTGCGACCGCCGGGGAGTGAGGCACCCCGCGGCCACCACCGGGCCCGCGGCCGGCCTTCGGTCCGCAGTACCCCTGCTCACCCGGGGAGCTGAGCGTGCTCCCCGGCCAGCGCCGCGTACATCGTGCCGTTCAGCGTGACCCCCTGACGCTCCTCCTCCGTCAGCTCCCGCTTCACCTTCGCCGGCACCCCCGCGACCAGCGACCCCGGCGGCACCCGCATCCCCTGCGGGACCAGCGCCTGGGCCGCGACCAGTGAACCCGCGCCGATCACCGCGCCGTTGAGGACCGTGGCACCCATGCCGATCAGGCAGTCGTCCTCGACGGTGGCGCCGTGCACCACGGCGTTGTGCCCGATGGAGACGCGCTCGCCGACGGTGACGGGGAAGCCGGGGTCGGCGTGGAGCGTGCAGTTGTCCTGGACGTTGCTGCTCGCGCCGACGGAGATCCGCTCGACGTCGCCGCGCAGCACCGCGCCGTACCAGACGCTCGCCCCGGCGTGCAGCGTCACGTCCCCGACGACCGAGGCCGTCGGCGCCACGAAGGCCCCCGCGTCCACCTTCGGGTCCTTGCCGCCGATGCCCGTGATCAGCGCCTTCTGCGTCATCTTCGCCTCCTGCTCGGGTGTTGTACGGCACCGTACGCCACCCGGTGGGGTGAAGATCACAGCACGGTGCGGACCCGTGCCCGGCGCGCGCGGACTACCGTGAGCGCGTGCCCCACCGCAAGAACACGTTCTCGTCCTGGCGGAGCCGCCTCGCGCAGCGGGCCGTCCACGCGGGCTGGGCCTGGGTGCAGCGCACCGGTTCCGTCACCGCCGCACACCCCGGGCGGTTCCGCTTCGGCGCGCTGGGCACGGGCACCCGGCTGGCCTTCCCGCTCGGCACGGTCTTCGGCGAGCCCTGGATCCACGTCGGCGCCCACTGCGTCATCGGCGAGCAGGTCACGCTGACCGCCGGGCTCATGCCCGACCTCGACCTCGGCCCCGAGCCGATCCTGCGCATCGGCGACGGGGTCGTCCTCGGCCGCGGCAGCCACGTCATCGCGGACACCACCGTCACCATCGGCAGCGACTGCTACTTCGGCCCGTACGTCTACGTCACCTCCACCAACCACTCCTACGACGACCCGCACCAGCCCATCGGCAAGCAGTGGCCGCGGATGGACCCGGTGGAGATCGGCCCCGGCTGCTGGATCGGCACCGGCGCGGTGATCCTGCCCGGCGCGCGGATCGGGCGGAACGCGGTCGTGGCCGCCGGTGCCGTGGTCCGCGGCACGGTCCCCGACCACGCCGTGGTGGCGGGCGCCCCGGCCCGCGTCGTACGGCGCTGGACACCCGCCGAGGGCTGGCAGCCGCCGCTCAGGACCCCCGCCCCGGTGCCGATTCCCGACGGGGTCACGCCGGGGCAGCTGCGGGAGCTGTCGAAGCTGGACGACGAGGCCGTGGCCCGTCTCGCAGCGCTGGACGAGGACCCGGAGCGGACGCCGGGCAGGCTCGCCGAACCGGCCGCGGAGGGCTGACGCAAGGGCCCGGGGGCGACGGCCGAGCGCGCTATGATCCGGTCGCCGGGCAGTACAGTGCGGTGGACCTCCGGGTGCGGCAGACCGCAGGGCAGTCCGCCGCACCACGTCAAGCACATCCCAGTACGCACCTGTACGAGTCCCTGGAACGGAACGTGGCGGACCTCGACCTGCTGACCCAGTCCCTGGCGCGCAACGTCAGGCGCTGGCGCACCGAGCGCGGCTTCACCCTGGAGGCGCTCGCGGCGCGCGCCGGGGTCAGCCGCGGCATGCTCATCCAGATCGAGCAGGCGCGCACCAACCCCAGCCTCGGCACCGTCGTGAAGATCGGCGACGCCCTCGGTGTCAGCATCCCCACCCTGCTCGACCGGGAGCAGGGCCCCACGGTCCGCGTCGTCCCCGCCGAACAGGCCGTACGCCTCTGGCACACCGACGCGGGCAGCTTCAGCCGGCTCCTCGCCGGAATGGAGGCGCCCGGCCCGCTGGAGATGTGGGAGTGGCGGCTGATGCCGGGCGAGCACAGCCTCTCCGATCCGCACCCCACCGGCACGGTCGAGCTGGTGCACGTCACGTCGGGCGAACTCGCCCTCACCGTCGACGGGATGACCCACCGGGTGCCGGCCGGCGCGAGCGCCTCCTTCGCGTCCGACACCCCGCACACGTACGGCAACGACGGCGACGCGCCGATGGAGATGATCATGGCGGTCTCGGTGCCGCCCGTCCGCTGAGACGGCCGTTCTCCTTGTTCCCGGCAGTTGTTAGCGTGCCGCCATGCACGCACCCATCGGGACCTTCGACAGCGCCACGCCCGCCCCGGAACGCCTCGACGCACTGCCCCGCCCGGTCGCCGACGCCGTACGCCACTGGAGCGGCACCGTGCCGGCCGACCAGATCCTCTACGTCGACACCGAACCGGAGTGGGCCGACACCGCCACCTTCGTCGAGCACTACGGCCGTGAGCTGCTCGAACAGTCCGCCAACTGCGTGGTGGTCACCGGCAAGCGGGGCGGCGGCACGACCCTGGCCGCCTGCGTGGTGCTCTCCACCACCCGGGTCGACGTCAACGGCGTCGTACGCCGTCACCTCGGAGCGCGCAAGGCGTCCTTCGCGCCGATGGACACGGCCACCGGGGAGACCGGCATGGAGTACGGCGGCATCACGCCGGTCGGCCTGCCCGGCGACTGGCCCGTGCTGGTGGACTCGGCCGTCGTCGACCTGCCCTACGTCCTGGTCGGCAGCGGACGCCGGCGCGGCAAACTGCTCGTACCGGGCAAGGCCTTCGCGGAGCTGCCCGGCGCCGAGGTCCTGGACGGGCTCGGCGTCGCCTGACCCGTCGGGCTCAGGCGTGGTGGGCGATCGCCAGATGCGGGTCCGCCTCGCCGGGGGACGGCGCCGGGTCCGCGTGGACCAGGGCGGCGGTGAGCCGCGGCACCGCGTGCAGCAGGGCGTGCTCGGCCGCCACGGCGATGCGGTGGGCCTCGCGGACCGTCGCCTCGCCGTCCACCACCAGGGCGACCTCGGCGCGCAGCCGGTGCCCGATCCAGCGCAGCCGCAGCTCGCCTACCCCGCGCACGCCGGGGACCCCGTCCAGCACCCGCTCCGCCCGGTCCACCAGCGCCGGGTCCACCGCGTCCATCAGCCGCCGGAACACCTCGCGCGCCGCGTCCCGCAGGACCAGGACGATCGCGGCCGTGATCGCCAACCCCACGACCGGGTCGGCGCGTTGCCAGCCGAGCGCCGCGCCCCCCGCACCCAGCAGCACCGCCAGCGAGGTGTAGCCGTCGGTGCGGGCGTGCAGGCCGTCCGCGACCAGCGCGGCGGAGCCGATCTCCCGGCCCACGCGGATGCGGTGGCGGGCCACCCACTCGTTGCCCGCGAAGCCGACCAGGGCGGCCACGGCGACCGCCGGCACGTGCGTGACCGGGCGCGGGTCGAGCAGCCGGTCCACCGCCGTCCACGCCGCGAACACCGCGGAGGCGGTGATCGTCAGGACGATCACGACACCGGCCAGGTCCTCCGCCCGCCCGTAGCCGTACGTGAAGCGCCGGGTGGCCGCGCGCCGGCCCAGGACGAACGCGATGCCCAGGGGGACGGCGGTCAGCGCGTCCGCGGTGTTGTGCACCGTGTCGCCGAGCAGCGCCACCGATCCGGAGACCGCCACCACGGCCGCCTGCGCCAGCGCCGTCGCGCCCAGCACCGCCAGCGACACCCACAGGGCGCGCAGGCCGCGGGCCGAGGACTCCAGGGCCGGGTCGAGCTTGTCGGCGCTCTCGTGGGAGTGGGGGGTGAGGCGGTGTGCGAGGCGGTGCGCGCACCGGCGCCACCGCGCGGCGGAGGGGGAGGGGCCGGGGTGGGCGTGGTGATGCCCGTCCCGGTGGTGCCGGTGCGGGTCGCTCATGGGTGCCCCTTCCGGTGTCCCGGCGTTCGGTGGGCGCCGGTGCGGTGGGTGGACGTTCGCCGCCCACGACGCCATTATGTGCGTATGAGCGCACGCATGCACCTGTCATCTGCGGACGATGCGCACCCGCGCACACCGGGCGAGGAGCAGTTCGCGCTCGCCGCCGAGATCCTCGCCCTGCTCGGCGACCGCACCCGCCTGACCCTGCTGCACGCCCTGACCGAAGGCGAGGCCGACGTCACCACCCTCACCGAGTCCTGCGGGGCGGCCCGTCCTGCGGTCAGCCAGCATCTGGCCCGCCTGCGCCTGGCGGGGCTGGTCGGCACCCGCAAGGAGGGGCGCCGGGTCGTGTACGCACTGCGCGACGGGCATCTGCGCCGCCTGGTCGACGAGGCGCTGAACGTGGCCGACCACCGGCTCGGCGACCGGCCGCTGCACGACTGAGCGACCCGCCGTCCCGGCCGGCCAGGCCCTCGGCCGGTGGTCCGTACGCCGAGGGACCGCTCGGCGGACTCGGTCGCCGCGACCGGTGAGCCGAAGAGGCGGTGCGGTCAGCCCAGCCGCGGGATCTCGATCGCGGGGCAGCGGTCCATCACCATCTCCAGGCCCGCGGCCCGGGTCCGTTCGTACGCCGCCTCGTCGACCACGCCGAGCTGGAACCAGACCGCCCGGGCGCCCTTGGCGACCGCCTCGTCGGCGACCGGCCCGGCCAGGTCGCTGTTGACGAAGACATCGACGACGTCCACGTCGAACGGGACGTCCGCGAGCGAGGCGTACCCCCGCTCTCCGTGCACCGTCTCCGCCTTGGGGTGCACCGGCACGACCCGCTTGCCGAAGCGCTGCAACACCTCGGCGACGCCGTACGCCGCGCGCTGCCGGTTGTTCGACAGGCCCACCACGGCCCAGGTGTCGCCCAGCTCGGTGAGGATCTTGCGGACGGTTGCCTCGTCGCCGTACACCGGCGGCCTCCTCGTGCTTCCCGGCGGCCCGCGGATCGGGCCACCGGTCCGGACAACGGACGGCGGCCTGCCGGGATTCCCGTGCGCCGGGCGGGACGCGGCGAGCGCGCCCCGGTGCGCCGCCGCGCCGTCCCGCCTACGCTCGCCTCGTGCTGCGCATCATCGACGCCCGTACCGGCGAACCCGTCCCCGCCGCCCCCGCCCGCCGGGCCCCGACCCGGGTCGTGGCGCACGTGCCGGAGCGCGACGCCACCGCCCTGCGCGTCCTGCTGGTCGCGGACCTCCTGGCGCGGGCCCTCGAACTCGACGGGGCGCCCGTGTGGACGGTGCTGACCGGCGCCGCGCAGCGGGACCGGCTGCGCGCGGACGCCGCCGCCCTCGGCATCCGGCCCTTCGAGGACGGCGCCGCCGCCGGACACGGGCAGGGCGTCCGCGTCGTGGCTGAAGGGGCGGCCGAGGGCGAGGGCGGGGACGGTGACGTCCCCGACGCGACCACGGTCGCCGTCGCCCCCGTGCACCCGGCCGACCCCGACCTGGCCGACCCCGACGCCGTGCGCCTCGCCCTGCTGGCACGGCCCCGCCACGCGCGCGTGGAGCTCGACCCGGCCGCGCTGGACGAGGCCCGGGACACCCTCGCCCGCCTGCGCCGCGCGGTCGCCGACTGGGCCCGGCACCCCTCGCGTCCCGTACCGGGCGACGTGCGCGACCGGCTGCGGGCCGCCTGGGAGGACGACCTGGACGCCCCGGGAGTGCTGCGCGTCCTGCGCCGGGTGGAGACCGACCCGGACCTTCCGGACGGGGCCCGGTTCGAGATCTGCGCCTACGCCGACCGGTTCCTCGGCCTCCAGCTCACCCGGGACGTCGGCTCTCCCCAGTGACCGAGTGACCGCGCACACCGTCACCGGCCGCGACGACGGCGCCGAGGGGCGCCGCCGGGCGAACGCATAGGCTGGCCGGATGCAGGACGAGTACCGCACGGTCGCCCGCGCGGGGGTGCACGAGACCGAGATCAACCGTTCGCGCTTCCTGTGCGCCCTCGCCCCGGCCGCCACCGAGCAGGACGCCCAGGCGTTCATCGCGGGCGTGCGCAAGGAGCACGCGGACGCCAGCCACAACTGCTGGGCGTACGTCATCGGTGCCGACGCCGCCGTCCAGAAGGCGAGCGACGACGGCGAGCCGGGCGGCACCGCGGGTGTCCCGATGCTCCAGATGCTGCTGCGCCGCGACATGCGGTACGTCGTCGCCGTCGTCACCCGTTACTACGGCGGCGTCAAGCTCGGCGCGGGCGGCCTCATCCGCGCCTACGGCGGCGCGGTCGGCGAGGCCCTGGACGACCTGGGCACCCTCACCCGGCGGCGGTTCCGCCTGGCCACGGTGACCGTCGACCACCAGCGGGCCGGGAAGCTCCAGAACGACCTGCGCACCGCCGGCCGCGCGGTGCGCGAGGTGCGGTACGGCGAGGCCGTCACCATCGAGGTCGGTCTGCCGGAGGCCGACGTGGACACCTTCCGCTCCTGGCTCGCCGACGCCACCGCGGGCTCGGCCGGGTTCGCACTGGGCGGAGAGGCCTACGGCGACGCATGACAAGACGGACAACCAGGGCACAACAGGGGTTAGTGGAACGCGGGTGAGGGGCGAAACGGGAGTTACCGCCCGGGCTGTCGGACCCTCCCGTTAGTCTCGGGGATCATGCGACTGCTGCACACTTCCGACTGGCACCTCGGCCGGGCGTTCCACCGGGTGAACATGCTCGGCGCCCAGGCCGGGTTCATCGGCCACCTGGTCGAGACCGTGCGCGAGCACGCCGTCGACGCCGTGGTCGTGTCGGGAGACGTGTACGACCGCGCGGTGCCCCCGCTCGCCGCCGTCGAGCTGTTCGACGACGCACTGCACCGCCTCGCCGACCTCGGCGTGCCCACGGTGATGATCTCCGGCAACCACGACTCGGCCCGCCGGCTCGGGGTCGGCGCCGGGCTCATCGACCGGGCCGGCATCCACCTGCGCACCGACCCGGCGGGCTGCGGCACCCCGGTGGTGCTGAGCGACGCCCACGGGGACGTGGCCTTCTACGGGCTGCCGTATCTCGAACCGGCTCTGGTGAAGACCGAGTTCGGCGTGGCGAAGGCGGGGCACGAGGCCGTGCTCGCCGCCGCCATGGACCGGGTCCGCGCCGACCTCGCCACGCGCGCGCCGGGCACCCGTTCCGTCGTCCTCGCGCACGCCTTCGTCACCGGCGGCGAGCAGAGCGACAGCGAGCGGGACATCACCGTCGGCGGGGTCGCCGCCGTGCCCTCCGGCGTCTTCGACGGCGTGGACTACGTGGCGCTGGGGCACCTGCACGGCTGCCAGACGCTCACCGAGCGCGTCCGCTACTCCGGCTCCCCGCTGCCGTACTCCTTCTCCGAGTACCGGCACCGCAAGAGCATGTGGCTCGTCGATCTCGACGCCGACGGGTCGGTCACCGCCGAGCGCCTCGACTGCCCGGTGCCGCGCGCGCTGGCCCGGCTGCGCGGCAGGCTGGCCGACCTGCTCGCCGACCCGGAGCTGACCCCGTACGAAGAGGCGTGGGTGGAGGCGACCCTCACCGACCCGGTCCGTCCGGACGAGCCCATGGCCCGGCTCACGGAGCGGTTCCCGCACACGCTGAGCCTCGTCTTCGACCCCGAGCGCGCCCCCGACGAGCCCGGCGTGTCCTACGCCCGGCGCCTCGCCGACCGCAGCGACCAGCAGATCGCGGAGGACTTCGTGACCCATGTGCGCGGCGCCGGGCCCGACGACCACGAGCAGGACGTGCTGCGGGACGCCTTCGACGCCGTGCGCGCCGACGAGACCGTGCGGGAGGTGGCCCGGTGAGACTGCACCGGCTGGACCTCACCGCCTTCGGGCCCTTCGGCGCCGCGCAGAGCGTCGACTTCGACGACCTGTCGGCCGCCGGGCTGTTCCTGCTGCACGGCCCCACCGGCGCCGGCAAGACCTCCGTCCTCGACGCCGTCTGCTACGCCCTGTACGGCTCGGTGCCGGGCGCCCGGCAGGGCAGCGGCCAGGGCATCACGCTGCGCAGCGACCACGCGGCCGCCGGCACCCGCACCGAGGTGCGCCTGGAACTGACCGTCGCGGGGCGCCGGCTGGAGATCACCCGGCAGCCGCCCTGGGAACGGCCGAAGCTCCGCGGCAAGGGCACCACCGTCGACAAGGCGCAGACCTGGCTGCGCGAGTACGACGCGACGACCCGCGCCTGGAAGGACCTCAGCCGCTCCCACCAGGAGATCGGCGAGGAGATCACCCAACTGCTCGGCATGAGCCGCGAGCAGTTCTGCCAGGTCGTGCTGCTGCCCCAGGGCGACTTCGCCCGCTTCCTGCGCGCCGACGCCGAAGCGCGCGGCAAGCTCCTCGGCCGGCTCTTCGACACTCGGCGGTTCGCCGAGGTGGAGAAGCGCCTCGCCGAACGGCGCCGCACCACCGAGGCCCGGGTCCGCGAGGGCGACGCCACCCTGCTGGCCGACGCGCACCGGATGCAGCAGGCCGCCGGTGACGCCATGGAGCTGCCGGAACTGGCCCCGGGCGAACCGGGACTGGCCGAGGCGGTCCTCGCCGCCGCCGCCGTCGCCCGCGGCACCGCCCGCGAGCGGCTCGCCATCGCCGACGGCCGGCTCGCGGCCGCCGAGTCCGCCCAGGCCGCGGCCGGACGCGACCTGACCGACGCCCGCGAACTCCACCGGCTGCAAAGCCGGTTCGCCGAGGCACGGGAGCGGGCCGCACGGCTGGCGGAGCGGGCCGACGCGCACCGTGCCGCGCAGGAGCGCATGGAACGGGGCCGCAAGGCCGAGGCGGTGGCCCCCGCCCTGGAGCTGCGGGACGCCGCCGACGGCGAGCACCGGAGGGCGGCGGACGCGGAGGCGCGCGCCCGTGCCCGGCTGCCGCAGGCCCTCGCCGACGCGGGCGCCACCGGACTCGCCGCCGCCGCCCGCCGGGCCGCCGAGGAACTGGGCGGCCTCGAGTCGGCCAGGCGCGCCGAACGACGCCTCGCCGAACTGACCGAGGAGCGGGACGGCCTCGACCGCCAGGAGCGCGCCGACGAGGAGGTCCGCCAGGAGGCGGAGACCTGGCTCGCCGACTGGGACGCCACCCGCACCCGACTCCAGGGCCGCGTCGACTCCGCGCAGGAGGCCGCCACCCGCGCCGAACAGCTCGCCGTACAGCGCGATCCGGCGCGGCGCAGACTGGAGGCCGCCCGGCAGCGGGACCGGCTCACCGACGACACCGAAGAGGCGCGGCGGCGGGTGCTCGCCGCGGCGGAGGACGCCGCCGAGGCCCGCGCCCACTGGCTGGACCTCAAGGAACAGCGGCTGCACGGCATCGCCGCCGAACTCGCCGCGCACCTCACCGACGGCACACCGTGCGCGGTGTGCGGCGCCACCGAACACCCCGCCCCCGCCCGCAAGACCGCCGGGCACGTCGACCGCGACGCGGAGGAGCGCGCCCTCGCCGCCTACCAGGCCGCCGACGAGCGGCGCACGCGGGCCGAGCGGCACCTGGGCACCGTACGGGAGGCGCTCGCCGCCGCCACGGCGGAAGCCGGGGAGACGCCCACCGCCCGGCTGGCCGAGGAGGCCGAGGAACTGGAGGCCGCGTACGCGCGGGCGCGGGCGACCGCCTCCGGCCTGCACGCCGCGCAGGAGGAGCTGCGGCGGGCCGAAGGCGAACGCGAACAGCGCGTCGCCGCCCAGCAGCAGGCCGCCGTCCGGTCCGCCTCCCGGGTCGCGGGCCGGGAGCGGCTGGAGCGCGAACAGACGTCGCTGGAAGAGGAGTTGACGCGGGCCCGGGGCAGCGCCGAGAGCGTGGGCGCGCGGGCCGCGCAGCTGGAACGACGGGCGGCGCTGCTCACGGAGGCGGCCGACACCGCCCGCGTCGCCGAGGACACCGCCCAGCGGCTCAAGGACGCCGACGCCCGGCTCGCCGACGCCGCCTTCCGGGCCGGTTTCGGCACCCCGGCGGACGCGGCCGCCGCCCTCCTCGACGACACCGCCCACCGCGAGCTGCAACGACAGCTCGACGCCTGGCAGTCGGAGGACGCCGCCGTCCGCGCGGTCCTCGCCGAGGCCGACACCGCCGACGCGGCCCGGCGACCGCCCGCCGACCTCGCCGCCCGGGAACAGGCGGCGGCCGACGCGGACCGGCGCCTGCGCGAGGCGTCCTCGGCCCGCGACGCCGCCGCCCGGTGCTGCGCCGAGCTGGACCGGCTGTCCGCGCACGCCACCGCGTCCGTGCGCCGGCTCGCCCCGCTGCGTGAGGAGCACACCCGGGTCGCCCGCCTCGCCTCCCTCGCCGCGGGCACCTCGGCGGACAACGAACGCCGGATGCGCCTGGAGTCGTACGTACTGGCCGCCCGTCTCGAACAGGTCGCCGCCGCGGCCACCGCGCGCCTGCTGCGGATGTCCTCCGGCCGCTACACCCTCGTCCACTCCGACGACCGCACCGGCCGCGGCCGCAGCGGCCTGGGCCTGCACGTCGTCGACGCCTGGACCGGCCGCGAGCGCGACACGGCCACGCTGTCCGGCGGCGAGACGTTCTTCGCGTCCCTCGCCCTCGCGCTCGGCCTCGCCGACGTCGTCACCGACGAGGCGGGCGGCGTCCGCCTGGACACCCTCTTCATCGACGAGGGCTTCGGCAGCCTCGACGACCAGACCCTCGACGAGGTCCTCGACGTCCTGGACGCACTGCGCGAGCGGGACCGCAGCGTCGGCATCGTCAGCCACGTCGCCGACCTGCGCCGCCGCATCCACGCCCAACTGGAGGTCGTGAAGGGGCGGTCGGGTTCGGTCCTGCGGCAGCGGGGCGCCGGCTGAGCGCCGTTCCGGCCCTCCCGCGCCGACCTCAGCGGCCCAGCGGGCGGCGGGGGAGCGGTGAGGAGTAGACCACGCTGGTGGTGACCGAGCCCAAGGCGCTGATCCGGCCGGACACCTCCTCCAGGTGCCGCATCGAACGGGCCGCGACCTTGATGACGAAGCAGTCGTCGCCCGTGACGTGGTGCGCCTCCAGGATCTCCGGCGTGACCGCGACCAGGTCGTGGAACGGCTTGTAGTTGGCCACCGGGTAGCGCAGCCGCACGAACGCCAGGATCGGCAGACCCAGCCGCTCGGGGTCGACCACCGCCGCGTACCCCTGGATGATCCCGGCGTCCTCCAGGCGCCGCACCCGCTCCGTCACCGCGCTCGCGGACATCGAGACGGCACGCGCCAGTTCGGCGAAGCTGACCCGCCCGTCCCGCTGGAGGGCGTCGAGAATGCGCCAGTCCGTGGCGTCCGGGGAATACTCGGTCATCGGAGATGAATAGCAGGGATTCACCGGCGGAACAAGGTGACGGCCGGTGAATCGCCCTTCAGGCGGGGCGGTGCGGGCCATAGATTTTCGGCTGGAGATCCACTGAGGAGAGGCCGGACCATGACCGTCACCACCCCCGCCGTCGGGCACGTCAACGCCGTCCTGCGAACCGCCCCCGCACCGTCCGCCGAGGCCGCCGCGTACTTCCGGGCGAGCCTCGCCTTTCACACCGACGTCTCCGACGTCGCCGACGCGCTCGCGGCCGGCGGCGACCCGGGGTTCGTGCTCGTCGACTGCCGCTCCATCGAGTCCTGGGACCAGGGCCACGTCCCCGGCGCCGTCCACCTCCCCACCGCGCAGGTCCCGGAGCAGGCCGGGCAACTCCTCGACCCCGCCGTGCCGGTGGTGACCTACTGCTGGGGCCCCGGCTGCAACGGGGCGGCGCGCGCGGCCCTCGCCCTCGCCGAACTCGGCTACCGGGTCAAGGAGATGCTCGGCGGTTTCGAGTACTGGGTGCGCGAGGGCTTCGAGTTCGAGACCCGGCAGGGCGCCGAGCGCCGCGCCGCCGACCCCCTGACCGTACCGGTGGACGCGGCCGACTGCGGCTGCTGAGCGGCGTGTAGGTTCTGCCGCATGGTGCGATACGCGGAGCCGGGCGCGGTGGAGTGGGTCGAGTCGGGCGGCGGGCCGCTGATCGCGGTACCGGAGACGGTGCTGCCGTTCTGGACCGGCGCCGACGGCGAGGAGACGGACTCCGACTACGACCGGGCCTGCGAGGTCGACGGCCAGGTCGGGCTGCTCCCGGTCGGCGACTCCACCGCCCTGGTGCTCGGCGACGAACCCGCCTCCACCGCCTACCTCCCCGACCACGGCGCCTTCGTCCGCTGGTGCGCCGCGGACTCCGAGGACGAGGTGCTGGCCGGGGTGCCCGCCGCCCTCGACACCGCCGAGTGGCAGCCCGAGGTGTCCTGGCACGTGCCGGGACCCGTGTTCCTGTTCGACGCCGCCTGGCCCGGCGCCGCGTCGGACCGCGCCGACCGGGTGCGGGTCGCGCTGGACCCCGGCCGGTACGCGGTGCGCGCGGCCGAGGTGCGGCCCGGCCCGGAGACCTGGCTGAGCCTCGTACAGCTGCGGCGGCTCACCGACCGGTAGGCGCGGCGATATTGACGTGCGGGGCGGTCGCGGGCCGCCCATCATGGGTGCCCATGCCACGACTTCCGCACCCCGCCCCCGAAGACCTGCGCCGCGACCCGCTGCCCCTGCGCGGCCGCACCGCCCTCGTCACCGGAGCCAGCCGGCGCGGCGGCATCGGCCACGCCGTGGCCCGGCGGCTCGCCGCGTACGGAGCGAGCGTCTACCTGCACCACCACGTCCCGCACGACGCCGCCATGCCCTGGGGCGCCGACCGCGTGGCCGACGTGGTCGACTCCGTACGCGCGGCGCTCGGCGACCCGGACGCCGCCGTGCACGCGGGCCCCGGCGACCTCACCCGCCCCGACGCGCCCGGCGAACTCGTCGCCACCGCCGCCGAAGCGCTCGGCGGACGGCTGGACATCCTCGTCGCCAACCACGCGCTCAGCGGGTCAGACGGCACCCTCGACACCGTCGACGCCGCCATGCTCGACGCCCACTGGCAGGTCGACACCCGTTCGGTACTGCTGCTGATCCAGGCCCACGCCCGCCACCGCGCCGCCCTGCCGCCGCGTACACCCGGCGGACGCGTCGTGCTGATGACGTCCGGCCAGGACATCGCGGGCGGCATGCCCGGCGAGATCGCCTACGCGCTCCAGAAGGGCGCGCTCGCCTCCGTCACGCGCTCCCTGGCGACGACCCTCGCCGAGCACGCCGTCACCGTGAACGCGGTCAACCCCGGCCCCGTGGACACCGGTTACCTGACCGGCGAGGACTACGACGCCGTCGCCGCGCTCTTCCCCGCCGGGCGGTGGGGCGTGCCCGACGACCCGGCCCGCCTCATCGCGTGGCTCGCCACGGACGAGGCGGACTGGATCACCGGTCAGGTGATCGACTCGGAGGGAGGCTTCAGACGGTGAGGTGAGGGCGGGGCGGTGCGGGCGTCACAGCCGCGCCAGCTCGTCCACCAGGTCGTCCAGGCCCAGCGAGCCCTGGGAGAGGGCCGCCATGTGCCACGCCTTGAGGTCGAAGGAGTCGCCGTGCCGCTCGCGGGCCTTCTCCCGGCCCAGCAGCCACGCCCGCTCGCCGAGCTTGTAGCCGATCGCCTGGCCCGGGATCGTCAGGTACCGGGTCAGCTCGCTCTCCACGAAGTCCGCCGGGCGGCTGCTGTGCGCGCCGAAGAACTCCTGCGCCAGCTTCGGCGTCCAGCGCTCACCCGGGTGGAAGGGCGAGTCCGCCGGGATCTCCAGCTCCAGGTGCATGCCGATGTCCACGATGACCCGGGCGGCCCGCATCATCTGCGCGTCCAGGTAGCCCAGGCGCTGCTCCGCGTCCGTGAGGTAGCCCAGCTCGTCCATCAGCCGCTCCGCGTACAGCGCCCAGCCCTCGGCGTTGGCGCTGACCATGCCCACCGAAGCCTGGTAGCGGGAGAGGTCCTCCGCCACGTGCGTCCACTGCGCGAGCTGGAGGTGGTGGCCCGGGACGCCCTCGTGGTACCAGGTCGAGACCAGGTCGTACACGGGGAACCGGGTCTGCCCCATCGTCGGCAGCCAGGTGCGGCCGGGGCGCGAGAAGTCCTCCGACGGCGAGGTGTAGTAGGGCGCCGCCGCGCTGCCGGGCGGCGCGATGCGCGACTCCACCCTCCGTACCCGCTCGGCGAGTTCGAAGTGCGTGCCGTCCAACTGATCGATCGCCTGGTCCATCAGGCCCTGGAGCCAGTCGCGGACCTCGTCGACGCCCTCGATGTGCTTGCCGTGCTCGTCCAGGTGCGCCAGCGCCACCCACGGCGTCTTCGCGCCCGGCAGGATCTTCTCCGCCTCCGCCTTCATCTCGGCCAGCAGGCGGTGGTACTCGGACCAGCCGTACGCGTACGCCTCGTCCAGGTCCAGGTCGGTGCCGTTGTAGTAGCGCGACCAGCGGGCGTAGCGCTCCCGGCCCACCGTGTCCGGGGCGCCCTCGATGGCCGGGGCGTACACGTCGCGCATCCAGTCCCGCAGGTCCGCCACGGCGGCGGTCGCGCCCCGGGCGGCCTCGTCCAGCTCCGCGCGCAGCGCCTCGGGGCCGTCGGCGGCGAAGTCCTCGAACCAGCCACGCCCCTCGCCGGTGTCCGCCCACTCGCCGAGTTGCTCGACGAACGTCGCGGTCGGCCGCGGCGCCGCGTACAGCCCGCGCTCCAGGCCCAGGGACAGGGACGCGCGGTAGCCCGCGAACGCCGCGGGCACCGCGCGCAGCCGCTCGGCGATCCGGGCCCAGTCCTCGTCGGTCCCGGTCGGGGTGAGGGCGAAGACCTCGCGCACCGAGTGGGCGGCGGTGCCCATGTTGCCGACCGAACGCAGCCCCTCGTCGGCCTCGTGCACCGCGAGTTCGGCGGTGAGGCGCTCACGCAGCAGCCGCGCGCAGCGCCGCTCCACGTCGCTGTCCCCGCCCGGCCGGCGCTCCGCCTCGTCCAGCCGGGCCAGGGTGGTGCGGGCCAGCTCGGCGAGGGCCTCCTGACCGGCGGGTGAGAGGTCGGGCAGACGGCTGGAACTCTCCGCGACACCGAGGTAGGTACCGGTGACCGGGTCGAGGGCGATGAGCTCGTCGACGTAGGCGTCGGCGACCTCGCGGGGCAGCGGGCTCTTGGTCTCTGACATGCGGACATCCTCATACGGACACCGGTGCCGCGTCAGCCCGGCGGACCGGGCCCGACCGTGCGGGCGGCCGGATTTCGCTCAGGGCGTGGCCGGGGGAGGGGCGGCCGCCGACGGCGGCGCGGGTGCGGCCGGGGGCAGCAGCGGGCCGCACTCCCACTGCTGGAAGATCAGCCGGGTCTCGACCCGGGCCACCTCCCGCCGGGAGGTGAACTCGTCCAGGACCAGCCGTTGCAGATCCGTCATGTCCGCGACCGCGACATGCACGAGGTAGTCGTCCGGGCCGGTGAGGTGGAAGACGGTGCGCGACTCGGGCAGCGCCCGGATGCGCTCCACGAACGGTCCGACCAGCTCCCGCCGGTGCGGGCGCACCTGCACCGACAGCAGTGCCTGGAGGCCACGCCCCAGCTTGGCCGGGTCCAGCTCCAGCCGGTGGCCGAGGATCACGCCGGCC
This sequence comes from Streptomyces sp. NPDC102490, assembly GCF_044765285.1. Taxonomy (NCBI): domain Bacteria; kingdom Bacillati; phylum Actinomycetota; class Actinomycetes; order Kitasatosporales; family Streptomycetaceae; genus Streptomyces; species Streptomyces sp. NPDC102490. The sequence continues at coordinate 374,175 of NZ_JBIWJU010000008.1, read as the reverse complement.
CGCCGCAGCCGGGCCACCCGGTCCAGGCAGGTCGACGGGGCGACGCCGACCTGGGCGGCGAGATCGCGGTACGTGGTCCGGGCGTCGTTCTGCAACAGCCGCAGCAGCTGGAGATCCACCGGATCGAGTACGACGGAATCGGCCATGGCCCGAACGTAACACGGAGTACGCCCCGGTTGGCCCGGTCGGTGTTCACCCTTCGGGCATGGACTCAGCGCGCACGCACACGTCACCACCCGACGACGTACGCACCACCGCACCCACGGGCAGGGCACTGGCCACCGAAGCCGTGCACGCCGGCCGCGACGACCTCGCCGCCCAGGGACTGCACGCCCCGCCCATCGACCTGTCCACGACCTACCCGTCGTACGACAGCCGCGGCGAGGCCGCCCGCATCGACGCGTTCGCCGCCACCGGCGCCGAACCGGACGGGCCGCCGGTCTACGGCCGCCTCGGCAACCCGACCGTCGCCCGCTTCGAGACGGCGCTGGCCCGGCTGGAGGGGACCGAGGCCGCCGTCGCCTTCGCCAGCGGCATGGCCGCGCTCAGCGCGGTGCTACTGGTCCGCGGCTCGATGGGACTGCGGCACGTGGTCGCCGTACGGCCGCTGTACGGGTGCAGCGACCACCTGCTGACCGCCGGGCTGCTCGGGTCCGAGGTCACCTGGACCGACCCGGCGGGCGTCGCGGACGCGCTGCGCCCGGACACCGGCCTGGTGCTGGTCGAGACGCCGGCCAACCCGACGCTGGCCGAGGTCGACCTGCGGGCCGTCGCGCACGCCTGCGGGTCGGTGCCGCTGCTCGTCGACAACACCTTCGCCACCCCCGTGCTCCAGCGCCCCGCCGAACACGGGGCCCGGCTGGTGCTGCACAGCGCCACCAAATACCTCGGCGGGCACGGCGACGTGCTGGCCGGCGTGGTCGCCTGCGACGAGGAGTTCGCCGGGCGGCTGCGGCAGGTCCGCTTCGCCACCGGCGGCGTGCTGCACCCGCTGGCCGGCTACCTGCTGCTGCGAGGACTGTCCACCCTGCCCGTCCGGGTCCGGGCCGCCTCCGCGGGCGCCGCCGAGCTGGCCGGGCGGCTGGCCGCCGACCCGCGGGTGGCCCGCGTCCACTACCCGCGCATCGGCGGCGCGATGGTCTCCTTCGAGGTCCACGGCGACCCGCACGCGGTCATTGGCGGGGTCCGGCTGATCACTCCGGCCGTGAGTCTCGGCAGCGTCGACACGCTCATCCAGCACCCGGCGTCCATCAGCCACCGCATCGTGGACCCGGACGACCGGCGGAGCGCCGGGGTGTCCGACCGGCTGCTGCGCCTGTCGGTCGGTCTGGAGGACGTCGACGACCTGTGGGCCGACCTGGACCGGGCCCTGGGGGAGCGGGCGGCCGAGGCCGTCCCGCTGCGGGAGGCGCTGTCGCGGGCCGAGTGACCCGCCACCGCGCCTGCCGCCGCCTCACTCCCGGCCGATCCGCTCCCCGTGCGGCAGTGGCGCCGCGGTGCCGGCCGACGGGTCCAGGCGGGCCGTGACGACCAGGGTCCCCTCCTCGATCTGGTAGTCGAGGGGGAGGCCCAGGCCGCGCATCGCGGCGACCATGCCGGTGTTGGACGCCTGCGTGACCGCGTACACGCTCTCGCAGCCCGTCTCCGCCGCCATCGCCACCAGGCGGGCGAGGAGTTCGCCGCCGATGCCCCGGCGCTGCCACTCGTCCTCGACGAGCAGCGCGACCTCCGTCTCGTCCCCGTCCCACAGCAGATGACCGAGCCCGACGATCCGACCCGAGGCGGTCTGCACGGCGAGGGTGCGGCCGAAGCGCGGGCTGAGCAGATGGTTGAGATACCGGTCGGCGTCCCCGACCGGACCGTGGTAGCGCATGCCGAGCGTCCGCGCCGAGCAGCGTTCGTGCATCGCCTTCGCGGCCGGAACGTCACGCGTGTCCGCCCGGCGGACCGTGATGTCGCTTCCCTCGGGCAGCGTCAGCACGTCCCGGCCGCGCGGGACCCGCGGACCGAGCCGGGCGTCCAGCTCGACCAGCGCCCGCGCCCGGGCGAACTCGGCCGGGGTGAACGGCAGATGGGGGCGCTCCACACTGATCACGCCGCCCTCCGGGGCGCGCAGCCGCAGCACCGTGTCCTCGAACGTGCCCTCCGGCGGCACGGCCTGCCCCGGGTGCGCCCCGGTCCGGGCGTCGGCGGTCGCGGGCAGGGACCTGATGGTGCACCGGCCCAGCAACTGCCGCAGCGCCAGCGGCAGTTCCGACGCGTCCAGGGCCGTACGGGCGGCCAGGCCCAGCACCCGGGTCGGCGCGTCCACCAGGTCGTGGGCGTCCGCCCGCTCGGTCCAGGTCCGGGCCCCGCCCGCCGCCGTCACCAGCTCGGCCAGCTCCGTCCCGCTCAGCTCACCCGGGGCACGGAGCAGGAACTCGTCCACCGTGCCCTCGGTCAGCGGGTGTGTCTGAAGGCTCAGGATGTCGATCCGCCGTTCGGCGAGGGCCCCGCAGAGCACGGCCAGCGATCCCGGCGCGTCCCGTACCGTCGTCCGCATCCGCCACAGCGCGCTCTCGTCGACCGGCTCGGCCCCCGTCGGCCCGGTGCCGGTCGGTCCCGTACCGGTCGGTGCGGTCCCGGGCGGTGCGGTCCCGGCCGGCCGCGCGGTGGTCGGTGGCCGGGTGCCGGTATCGTCCGCCGGCGGCGCCTGCCCGCGGCGTCGTGACCACCGGGTGTGGAAACCCGCCGTGGCGATCAGCGCCGCCAGCGAGGCCAGGACCAGGGCGGGCACCGCGGTGCCGTGCTCGACGAGGTGCGTCACGGCGTCCGTCACATCAGACATGTCTCGACTCATGCACCCACTGTGAAGGAACGGTGTTGCGTGATCACGAACGCTCTGTGACCGATGGGTAAAGAAGGCTTCTGGGATGCTTTTGGCCTTTTCGGGCCGGTTGTAAGGGGCCGCGCACCGGGGGATGACGCCGGTGCGCGGCACACCCGACAGGCTACGGGACCGGCCACGGGGGGCTACTGGCCCACCCGGCCCGGCCGCAGCACCTTCGTGAACAGCACCGTGCCGTCCTGCTCGCGCAGCCGCACCGTCATGTCGGCGCTGTCGCCGTCGATGTCGACCTCGCCGAAGAACTGGTAGCCGCCCGCGGGCGAGACGTTCGAGGCGGTCGGCGCCTTCACGAAGACCCGTTCGGGACCGAAGGTGCCGTCCAGCGCGCTGGCCGGGAACGCGCCCGCGTTGAGCGGCCCGGACACGAACTCCCAGAACGGCTCGAAGTCACCGAACGCGGCCCGGGAGGGCTGGTAGTGCTGGGCCGAGGTGTGGTGCACGTCGGCCGTCAGCCACACCGTGCCGGTGATCCTGCGGTGCTTGACGAAGCGCAGCAGCTCGGCGATCTGCAACTCGCGCCCCAGTGGTGCGCCGGGGTCGCCCTGGGCGATCGCCTCGATGTTGGGCGCGCCCTCGGTGGCGTCCGGCACGACCAGACCGATCGGCATGTCCGCCGCGATGACCTTCCACACCGCGCGCGACCGCGCCAGTTCCCGCTTCAGCCACTCCAACTGCTCGCGGCCCAGGATGCCCTGCGGGTCCACGGTCTGCTTGCCGGGGGAGTTGGCGTCGCGGTACGTCCGCATGTCCAGCACGAACACGTCGAGCAACGGGCCCTGGCGCAGCACCCGGTGCACCCGTCCCTCGCGCGCGCCGGGGCGCAGGGTGGAGATCGGGAAGTACTCGGCGAACGCGCGCCGGGCGCGGGCGGCCAGTACGTCGACGCGCTTCTCCGTGTACCGGTCGTCCGTGTCCGCGATCACCTGGCCCGGGTACCAGTTGTTGCGGACCTCGTGGTCGTCCCACTGGACGACCGACGGGACCCGCGCGTTGAAGCGCCGCAGGTTCTCGTCGAGCAGGTTGTAGCGGAAGTTGCCGCGGAACTCGGCGAGGGTCTCGGCGACCTTGGACTTCTCCTCGGTCGTGATGTTCCGCCAGGTGCCGCCGTCGGGCAGGGCCGCCGTCTCGGCGATGGGGCCGTCGGCGTAGATGGTGTCGCCGCTGCACAGGAAGAAGTCCGGGTCCAGGGCACCCATGGCGTCGAAGATGCGGTAGCCGCCGAGGCCGGGGTTGATGCCCCAGCCCTGCCCGGCGAGGTCGCCGGACCACACGAAACGCACACCCTCGCGGCGGCGGACCGGCACGGTGCGGAAGGTCCCGGTGACCGGCTCGCCGGTGCGGCGCGGGTCGTCCGGGTCGGCGAGGAGCACGCGGTAGTGGATCTGCTCGCCCGGCGGCAGGCCGCGCAGCCGGGTGGTGCCGGTGAAGTCGGTGTCGCGTCCGAGCAGCGGACCGTGCCACCGGTGCGGGTGGCGGAACGACTCGGTCGCGGACGTCTCGACGATCATCCGGGCCGGCCGGTCGGAGCGCACCCACACCAGACCGGAGTGGGAGGTCACGTCTCCCGTCTGCACGCCCCAGCCCGCCCCCGGCCGCCCGGAACGGGCGAACGCCGGCGCCGCCCCCAGGGCGGTGGGCAGGGTCAGGGCAGCCGACGCGGCGAGCGAACCGCGCAGCACGCTGCGGCGGCCGGGCAACGGACGAGGTGACATGGATGCGCCTCCAGGACGGGGTCCGGCCGGTGTGCGGCCGGGTTTTCGGGACAGTGTGCGGAGCCAGACCTACTGGCACGGCGCGGCGCCCACGGAAATTGCGGGTGAACAACCCGGACGACCCGAGCGGTCCGCCGCCCGCGCGCGGGCGCCGGGTCACACGGCCGCGGCCATCCTCTCCACCCCCGCCCGGATCCGTCCCGGCGTCAGGTGCGCGTACCCCAGCACCAGCCGCACCTCCTTGCCGGCCTCCGGGCCCTCGCGCACCGGGCCCTCGGCCACCTGTCCCTCGCCCACCGGGCCGCCGGCCGCACCGCCGTGCGCGTACGCCGCCAGCGAGCGCACCGCGACGCCCGCCTCCGCCACGCGCGCGAGGAAGCCCTCCTCGGGCCCGTACCGCTCGGGAAGCGTGGCGATGGCGTGCAGGCCGGCGGCGATGCCGGTGACCCGTGAGCCGGGGAAGTGCTCGGCCAGCGCGGCCACCAGGGCGTCGCGGCGCTCCCGGTAGGCGCGCTGGCACACGCGGAGCCGCCGGTCGTAGTCGCCGCGCTCGACGAAACGGGCGAACACCGCCTGGTCGAGGGTCGGGTGGCCGAGGTCGGTGGTGCGCTTGCGTTCGACGACGTCGTCCGCGAGCCAGTCCGGCACCAGCAGCCAGCCCAGCCGCAGCCCCGGGGCGAGGGACTTGCTGACCGAGCCCGTGTAGGCGACGCGCTCCGGATCGAGCCCCTGGAGCGCGCCCACGGGGGCACGGTCGTAGCGGAAGTCCCCGTCGTAGTCGTCCTCCAGGACGAGACCGTCCACGGACCGCGCCCAGCCGAGCAGTTCGGCCCGCCGCCGCGCCGAGTAGGCGATCCCGGTGGGGAACTGGTGGGCCGGTGTCGTCACCACGACCCGTACGCCCGACGCGTGCAGCGGCCCCGGGGCGAGGCCCTCCTCGTCCAGCGGGAGGGGCGCCGTGCCCAGGCCCGCCGAGGCGTACAGGGCGTGGTGCTGAGGGCTGCCGGGGTCCTCCACCCCGGCGGTGCGCATCCCGCGCGCGTACAGCACGCTCGCCAGCAGCGCGGTGGCCTGCGCCACCCCGGAGACCACCACGATCCGCTCGGGGTCCGCGACCACACCCCGGCGCCGGGCGAGCAGCTCGGCCAGGGCGGTCCGCAGCCCCGGCAGCCCGCGCGGGTCGGGATAACCCAGGCCCTCGTGCGGCAGGTCCGCCAGCACGCTCCGCTGCGCCGCGGCCCACGCCGCACGCGGGAAGAGCGACAGGTCGGGCGTCCCCGGCACGAAGTCGACGCGATCGGCGGGGGAGCGCGGGGCGAGATCACGCGCGCGCGGCCGGGCGGCCCGTACGGCATCCCCCACCCACGTCCCCGCGCCCTGCCCGCTGCGCAGATAGCCCTCGGCCGTCAGCTGCCCGTATGCCTCCGTCACCAGCCCCCGCGACACCTTGAGGTCGGCCGCCAGGTCCCGGCTGGACGGGAGGCGGGTGCCCGGCGTGAGCCGGCCCGAACGGACCGCGTCGCGCAGGGCCTCTTGCAGGGCGCGGCCACGCGCGCGTGCCGGTGCCGAGGCGGCGGGCAGCAGCACCTCCCAGGCCGCGCTGCCGGCGGCGGAGCCCGCAGGGCCGCCCGGACCGGTCGACGGCGTCATGAAAGAAGTCCCCCCGAACGTCACGTCCGCACCACGTCTTCTCAATCAGCTCCACTTTACGAGGGGTTGGACCCGCTGGTGCGTAAACCAGAGTGACAGACCACAGCGAGGGGGCAGAGCGAGGTCGCGCCCCGGAATCGTACGCGCAATCCAGGAGCGCCCGTGGACTCCAAGAACCGTTTCGAGACGAAGACCACCTTCGCTCTCTCCCGACTTGAATGGCTCGGCTTTCTCACCGTCTCCGTCGTGCTCGCCTTCCAGCACCTCACGGAAATCCGCTGGGCCGTCTTCGTGCTGCTGTTCGCGGTGATCGACGTCGTCGGATACCTGCCCGGCGCGATCGCCTTCCGGCGCAGCCCGCACGGACACGTTCCGCGCGGCTGCTACGTGGCCTACAACACCATGCACAGCCTGGTCACCGCCGGTGTCCTGGCCGGGGCGTGGGCGCTGTTCGTCCGGCCGGAATGGGCCCTGCTGGCCCTCCCGATCCACCTCATGGGCGACCGGGCCCTCTTCGGGAACTCCCTCAAGCCCTTCGGTGTCCCCTTCGAACCGGAAACCACGCCGGAGTTCCGGAGGTTCGAGCAGCGGTACCACTCGGCGGCGGATTCCGGCGCGAACGCCGCCGCGCGGACTTCCGTGGAGGACACCGATGCCGTCCGTGCTTGACACACTCGCCGCCCACAGCGACAACCCCAGTTCCTTTCTCGCCCTCAACAGCGGGAACGCGTACTTCCACGACGGCGGGTTCGACGGCACCTGTGCCTATCGCACCTCGGGCCGCTACGTGCTGCAATTCGGCGGCCCGTTCACCGCGCCGGAACACCGTGCGCGCCTGCTGGACGCGTTCGCCGCCCACGCCGGCCGCCGTCTGGTCGCCGTGCAACTTCAGCGGGCGGACGCCGAGCTGTACGCGGCGCACGGCTTCACGGTCAACCAGCTCGGGGCGTCGTACGCGGTCGACCTGAGCCGTTTCACACTGCGCGGCTCACGGTTCGTGCGGCTGCGGAACAAGATCTCGCGCGCCCGGCGGGCGGGCCTGGAGGTCGCCGAGGTCACGGCCGGCGACGACTGCGCCGAACTGGACCGGATCGACCAGTGCTGGCTGCGGGACAAGGGCCGGCACGCCAAGGAGCTGCGCTTCCTCGTCGGCCAGCGCAACGGGCACCTGCAGCGGCACCGCCGTCTGTTCGTCGGCCGGATCGACGGCGAGACGGTCGGCTACATCAACTACTCGCCGGTCTACGGCAGCCGCTCCGGCTGGCTGCACGATCTCAGCCGGCGCCGCCCCGACGCTCCGCCCGGCGTGATGGAGGCGCTCAACGCCACCGTCATGGAACGGCTCACCGCCGACGGGGCCGGCTGGTTGCACTTCGGCTTCACCCCGTTCACCGGGCTCGACGCCGAGCACGAACTACCCGGTGCCAGCCGCATGTTCGCCCGGTTCGCCCGTCTCCTGGCCGAGCGCGGCGACGTGATCTACCCGGCGGCCTCCCAGCTCGAGTACAAGCAGAAGTGGGCCCCGCACGTGGTCCTGCCGGAGTACATCGCCTTCCGCGGCAGGCCCCGCCCCGGCGCCATCTGGCAGTTGCTGCGCGCCACCAACGCCCTCTGAGCCACCTCGTCCACGGCCGCGCGAGTGCCGCGCCGATTCCGTACGCATCCCACCCTGGAGGACCGCACGCCCATGAGATTCCTAGAGCGTGAACGCGCCACCCTGGCGAAGCTGCTGCCCGAACTGGACCCCGCCCTGCGCGAGGTCCCGCTGATGGAACTGGAGCGGCCGGGCAGCCCGGGCATCCGGCACTTCCGGGACAGCGGCGGTCCAGGTCTGCTCGTCCCCGAGTCCCACCAGGGCCGGGGCGCCACCGCGCTCGACGCCCTGCGCGTGCAGCGGGCCATCGGCAGCCGCTCGCCGTCCCTGGCCGTGGCCACCACCATGCACCACTTCTCCATGGCCACCCTGGTCGGGATCGGCGGCCTCGGCGACGGCCTGGAGTGGATGCTGATCGAGGGCGTGGCCTCGTCCAACCGCGTGATCGCCTCCGGCTTCGCCGAGGGCCGCAGCGGCGCGGGCATCCTCGACCCGTCGATGACCGCCACGGTGACCGCGGACGGCATCCGGATCAACGGCGTCAAACGGCCGTGCAGCCTGGCCCACTCCATGGACGTACTCACCGCCAGCGTGCTGATCCCGCGCGAGGACGGGCAGGGCGACGAACTCGCCGTGGCCCTCATCCCCGCGGAGAGCGAGGGGATGAGCGTCAGCGGCTTCTGGTCCAGCGCCTTCCTCGCCGGGGCCGAGAGCGAACAGGTCACGCTCACCGACGTCCTGGTACCGCCGGAACTCCTGCTGCGCACCGCGACGACCTCCGGCGAACAGCTCGACGAACTCCAGACGGCCGGCCTGATCTGGTTCCAGACGCTGATGACGGGCAGCTACCTCGGCGCCGCGAGCGCGCTGGTGGAGCGGGTCCTGCTGAACGACCGCATCCCCGAGCACGAGCGGGTACGCCTCTTCGTCGAGACCGAGGCCGCCATGGCCACCGCCGAGGGCGTCGCCCGCCGTATCGACGCCGGTGACCTCGACGAGTCGGCGCTCGCCCAGGCGTTGTACGTGCGCTACGGCGTCCAGGACGCCATCGCCCGGGTCGTCCCGCGCGCGGTCGAACTCCTCGGCGGCCTCAACTTCATGACGTCCGACGAGGTGGGCCACCTGGCCGCCTGCGCCAACGGTCTCTCCCTGCACCCGCCGTCGCGCTCCCGGATGACCGCCCCGTTGTCCGCGTACCTGGCGGACCGGCCACTCGCCATCGCCTGACCGCGCCCCCACCGTCCATCGGTGGGCCGAGACCCGTTGGGAGAACACACCCCCCATGCCGTCAGACAACCAGCGTCTCGCCCTCCTGCCCGTCGGCCGTACGGGACGGCGCGACCGCCCCTCCCTGCTGCTCACCGGCGGTTCCGGAGTGCTCGGACGTGCCCTGATCGACGAGCTGTCACCCGACTTCGACCTGCTGTGCCTGCGCCGCAACACACCGTTGCGCGATCCGCGGGTGCGCGAGCTCCAGGGCGACCTGGTCGCTCCCCGGCTCGGCCTGAGCCCACTGGCCTGGCACGAACTGGCCCTCGAGGTGGACGTGGTGCTGCACTGCGCCGCCGAGACCAACTGGCGTACTCCGCCCCAGGACATCACACGCACCAACCTGCGCGGTACGGACACCGTGCTCGACCTGGCGGCCCGGGCCGACGCCCCGCTGTACCTGGTGAGTACCGCGTTCGTGGCCAACACCCCCACCGAGGAGGACCGCCGGCGCTTCCCGGGTGCCGCCGCCTACCTCGACTCCAAGGCCAGGGCCGAACAGATGACCCGCGAGTCGGGCGTGCCCGGCGCCATCGTCCGGCCCTCGGTCGTCATGGGCGACTCCGTCAGCGGGCGGATCGGCGGTCAGCAGGGGCTGACCAGGGCGATCGGCTCGATGCTCCTGGGGCGGGCCCCGGTGCTGCCCGGAGCCCCCGAGGCCCGGATCGACATGGTGCCCCAGGACTATGTCTCGCGGGCCATCGGCGACCTGGTCCGGGGCGGTGTGGCCGACGGCGAGTACTGGCTGACGGCCGGCAAGGAGGCCATCGAACTGCGGGAGTTCGCCGACGTCTGCGCGGACGTCGCCGTACGCCACGGCCTCCCCCGGCCGCAGCGGCCCCGGCTCATCCCCGTCGAGGCCGTGCACCGGCTGCTGCTGCCCATGCTGGAGGGCACCTCGCTGCCCGCGTCCCTGCGGCGGCGGCTGGAGTACTACGCGGAACTGCTGCTGGTGTTCCAGCGGGAGCTGCCGTTCGACACCTCCCTCGGCGAACCCGATTGCGGCACCCGCCCGACCCGGACCGACATCAGGGCCGCGCTGGTACGCAACGCGGAGAGCTGGGCGGGGGACAGGGCCGGCCCGCTCACCCGGAACCGGACCGCCGCGGCCGCTTGGATGGAGGTGGCGTCATGACCGTGTCGCCCCCGTCCACCGGTACCACCGGGCCGTCCTCCGGGGCTGCCGGACCCCGCTCCGAGACCCCCACGCCGTCCTCCGGGGCCTTTGCCCCGGCTTCCGAGTCCTCCACCCCGCGCGCCGGGGCCGCCGCGCCGACCGACCGGCCCGACATCGTGGACCTCTACCAGAAGCACATCGGCTCCGGCCGTGCCGTGATGGGCCGCGTCATGGGCGGCATGGCCGAGATCCGCTCCGAGGGGGCCTGGATCCACGCCGACGACGGCCGCCGCTTCCTGGACTTCGGCGGCTACGGCGTCTTCATCATGGGCCACCGCCACCCGGCCGTCGTCGAAGCGGTGCACCGGCAGATCGACACCCACCCGCTGGCCAGCCGCGTCTTCCTCGAACCCGTCGCCGCCCTGGCCGCCCAGGCCCTGGCCGCCCACACCCCGCCCGGCCTCGACTACGTCCACTTCGTCAACTCCGGCGCCGAGGCCACCGAAGCGGCCCTGAAACTGGCCCGCGCCCACGGACTCACCTCGGTGATCACCACCCGCAGCGGCTTCCACGGCAAGACCCTGGGCGCACTGAGCGTCACCGCCAACGCCACCTACCAGACGCCCTTCCAGCCCCTGCTCCCGGACGTCACCCAGGTGGCCTACGACGACCCGGCCGACCTCGAACAGGCGCTGGCCGCCCGCCGCGACCGGGCCTGCGTCATCGTCGAACCCGTCCAGGGCGAGGGCGGCGTACGCATCCCCCGCCACGGCTACCTCAGCCAGGTGCGGGCGCTGTGCGAGGAGCACGGCGCCCTGCTGGTCGTCGACGAGATCCAGACCGGCATGGGACGGCTGGGCACCTGGTGGGGCGTCGACGCCGAGGACGTGCGTCCGGACGTGCTGCTCGTCGGCAAGGGACTCAGCGGCGGTGTCGTACCGGTCGCCGCGATGGTCGCCACCGCTCAGGCCTACGCCCCCTTCAGCCGCGACCCCTACCTGCACACCTCCACCTTCGGCGCCTCGCCGATCGCCTGCGCCGCCGCCCTCGCCACCGTACGGGCGATGGAGGAGGAGGACACCGTGGCCCGGGCCGCCGCGCTCGGCCCGCGCATCCTCACCGCCGTACAGGCCGTGTGCGCGCCGTACGAGGGCGGACTGGTCCGCGAAGTGCGCGGCAGGGGGCTGCTGATCGGTATCGAGTTCGCCGAAGAACAGGCGGTCGGCGAACTCCTGCTGGAACTGATCTCCCGCGGTGTGCTCGTCAACAACTCCCTCAACTCCACCCGGGTGCTGCGGCTGACCCCGCCCGCCGTGGTCGAGGACTCCGCGCTCGACCTGTTCCTCACCACCCTCGGCGCGGCCCTGCGCAGCACGGCCGACCGCATGACCGGCTGACACCGGCCCCTGCCGCCGGCGCCAGCCACCAGCTTTGGACACCAGCGTCCGAAAACCCTCCGGGAAGGAACCGAACGACCCATGCGCCACGTGGTCCTGCACGCCCTCGCCGACGGACTGGCACCCGCCGACGTCTTCGCCCGCATCAGCGACTTCCGCCGTTATCCCGAGTACAGCGACACCTTCCGCGAGGTGCACGTCGAGCCTCCGCTGCCCGACGGCTCCACGGTCTCGCACTGGACCGTCGAGTTCCGGGGCGGTCTGATGCGGTGGCGGGAACGCGACACCCACTCGCCCGAGACGTACTCCATCGCCTTCGAACAGCTCAGCGGCGACTTCCAGGCCTTCGAGGGGAGCTGGCGCTGCGAAGCGAGGGACGGCGGCACGCTCGTCGTCTACACCGCGGCCTTCGACCTCGGCATCCCTTCCATGGCCGAGATCCTCGACCCGGTGGCCGAGTCGACCCTGCGGACCAACATCGCCCGCGTGCTGCGCGGCCTTGCGGGCGCGGAGGTGATCGATGAGCGCGCGGCTGCGGCTGGTGACTGACCGGGCGGCCGTCGCGGGCGCCCCGCCCCCGGCCGCCGAGCCGCCGCAGGAGGAGCCGCTGCACGAGGAACCGGGGCCGGGCGCCGCCCGCTGCCTCGGCCTGTACGCCAAGCTGGCCGCCGGGGTGACCGTCGTGACCGCCCGCGGCGCGGACGGCCCGCTCGGCATGACGGTGTCCGCCGTCACCTCGCTCTCCGCCCGCCCGCCGCTGCTCCTCGCCTGTCTGCGCGACGGCTCGCGCACCCTCGCCGCCGTCCGCGCCCGCCGGGCCTTCGCCGTGCACCTGCTGCGCGAGGAACAGCGGGGGCTCGCGGGCCGGTTCGCGTCCCCGGCGACGACCGCGGCCGAGCGGTTCGCCGGGACGGACACCCGGCAGGTGCTGGGCGTCCCCGTGCTGGCCGACGCGCTCGCCTGGTCGGTGTGCCTGACCGAGGACGTACGCCGCTACGGCGACCACCACCTCGTCGTCGGCCGGATCGCCGCCGTGCACGTGGGCGGCGGACGCCCGCTGCTGTGGCACGACCGCCGGTTCGGTGCGCTGACCGAGCCGGTGCCGGACACCGCCGGATGACCGGGCCACCGGCCGGGACGCCGTACTGGGACCCCGCGGAACTGCCGACGCAGCCCCAGCTGCACGGCGTGGTCACCGCCGACGTGGCCGTCGTCGGGGCCGGCCTGGCCGGGCTGTCCTGCGCCTACCACCTGGCGGAACGCGCCCCCGGGCTCGACATCGCGGTGGTGGACGCCGAGCACCCGGCCGCCGGCGCCAGCGGCCGGGGCACCGGTCTGCTGGGCCCCCGGGCCGGCCCCGCGATCGACCGCGCGGTGCGCCGCTTCGGCCCGCAGACGGCGCGCAGGATGCACCGGGCCAGTGAGCGGGCGGTGCGGGACGTCCTCGCCCTGTGCGCCCGGCTCGACGTGCCCTGCGGGCTGCGGCCCGGCGAGCAACTGGTGGCCACGCGGTCGTCCGCGGGCCTGGTGGCACTCGCCCGCCAGGCCCGCGCCTGCCGCGAACTCGGCCTGGACGTCCCCGTCCTCACCCCGGCCGGCATCCGCGACCGGGTCGACGTGCCCTACCGGGCGGCACTCCTGCACCGCCCCGCCGCCACCCTCGACCCGGCCGCCCTGACCTGCGCCCTCGCCCGTGCCTGCGCCGACAAGGGCGTGCGGTTCTACGGCCGCAGCCCGCTGCTGGCCCTCCGCCCCGGCGATCTGGTCGGCCCCGAGCTGGTCCTCCCGCACGGCAGGCTCTACGCCGGTCAGGCGGTGCTGGCCGTCAACTCGGCCGCGCAGGCACTGGACCTGCCGGTCGGCACGGTCCTGCCGCTCGAGGTGTACGCCGTCGCCACCGAACCGCTGAGCGCCCCGGCCTACGAGGCCCTGGGCGGGCGCGCCGGACACTCCGTCGTCGACGCCGTCCCGTTGGCGCCGTACTTCCGGCTGCTCCCGGACCAGGGCCTGGTGGCGGGCGGCGGTACCGCCACGGTCCCGGCGGGGGTCGGCGCCTCCCGTCTCCAGGCCGTCAGGGAGCGTGCCTGGGCCCGGCTGGAGAGGTGGCTGCGGTCCCTGCACCCGGACCTCGCCCGGGTACGGGTCACCCACCGCTGGTCCGGCCGCATCGGCATGACGGGCGACGACCTGCCGGTGGTGGGGCCGGTGCCGGGCTTCGACGACGTCTGGTACATCGGCGGCTGCTGCGGGCACGGACTCGCCCTGTCCGTGGCGCACGGCGCGCACGTGGCCGCGGCCCTGCTGGGCGAGCCGGAACCCGGCGAACCGCTCCCGTGGCACCGCTCCCGGGCCCCGCGCCTGCCCGCACGCGGACCCGCGCGCCCCCTGCTGCGGGCGTACGTGGACGCCATGGGGCGAATCGCCCGGCACACATGCTGACAGCGGACGCTGCCGGCACCCGTACTCCGGCTGCGCAGACCCCAGCCTCGCAACCCCGCAGACCCGCAGAACCCGACCAGGAGGTTCCACCGTGCGACCCGACTTCGGTACGGACGGCCGCCTGCCGCCGGCCCTGTCCATGGGAACCGTAGATGCCGCCTTCCACCTGGCGACGGGCGGCAGTCCCGTTCCCCTCGCGTTCACGTTCGGGTTCGAAGGCCGTGCCCCCACCCTGGACTCCGTGCGCGCTCGGGTCGCCGAACGCGTCCACCGCGTCCCGACGCTGCGCTACCGCATCGCACGGGACCGCCGGAAGTTCCGGCGGGTGGACCGGATCGCGGTGGACCGGCACGTGCACGAGGCGTGGCTGCCCGAGGACACCGACGGGTCGGCGACCAGCCGCCTGATGCTGTCCCGGCCGATGAGCACGGACGACCTGCCGCCCTGGGACGTGTGGCTGGTCCACGGCCCGGCGGACCGCCACACCCTGGTCTACCGGACCGACCACACCTTCCAGGACGGCATGGGCGCCGCCTACACCGCCCGCGCCCTCCTCGGAGACCACCCCGAGGGCGGACCGGCCCCACAGCATCCCGCCCGGCCCACCGCACACGGCCTCGCGGACGCCCTGGGCGAGGTGGTGGCCGCCTTCCGCGCGCCCACCCCGAAACCCGCGTTCGACGGAGAGTCCACGGGCCGCGTCGACGTCTGCCACGCCGACACCCCGCTGGCCCGGCTGCGCGCCGTCGCCCGCGCCCACGGCGGCACGGTCACGGACGTCTACCTCGCGGCCCTGTCCCACGCCGTCCGCACCTGGTACCTGAAGGACACCGGCTCGGCCCATCCGCCACTGCCCGTGTCGATCCCGATGTCGGTCCGGGCCCCGGGGGAGGAGTACGCCCCGGGCAACCGCATGGTCACCGCCCGGCTCCTGCTGCCCTGCGACGAGGAGTCACCCCGGCGGGCCCTCGCCCGGGTCGTCGCCCGCACGGGCCGGCTGCGGGAGAGCCGGCGGCGCGACGCCATGCGCCTGCTGCTGTCCGCCGCCCCGCGGACGCTCGGCGCCACCGTCGGCACCCGCCTGGTGCGCGGGGCGTTCGTGGCCGGCCCGGTGAGCAGCGTGAACTTCGGCACGGCCCTGGTCCACCAGGGGGTCGCGGCCCGTCGTGCGGCCGTCTTCGCCGGCGTCGCGTCGGGCATCCGGTGTGTGACGACGCTGACGAGCCACCAGGACACCGCGTGCCTGACCGTCGTGCACGACGAGGCCCTGGCGACCGCGGACGAACTCCCCGACCTGTGGCTCGCGGCGCTGCTGGAGCTGGAGCGGCCGTAGCCACGGCACCACGCGCGGGGCCCCGGACGGTGCGTCCGGGGCCCCGCGCGTGGTGCCGTGTCAGGGAGTGCCGCGCAGCGTTCCGGTGATGAGGAAGACGCTGTCCGCGGCGGCCGTGCCGATCAAGGGCAGATACGGGGAGAGGCGCTCGACCGCGTACGGCAGCGTGAACAGGTCGGCGACCCCCGCGTCCCAGCCGTGCTCCGCCCACCAGCGCTCCGGCTCGGCGAGCTGCCAGTTCCAGGCCAGTCCGATCGTCGACAGGGCCTCCATGAAGGGCGCGACGAGCGGGGAGGACATGGTCGCGGAGTTCACGCACTCGGCGCCGAACATGCTGCCGGGCGCGGAGAGTTCGGTCATCGCGGCGACGACGGCCTCGACCTCCGGGGGCCGGAGGAAGTACAGGGGTGCCTCGCAGAGCCATGCGGTGGGCCTGCCGGGATCGAATCCCGCCGCGCTCAGTTCCTCCCGCCAGGGTGCCGTGCCGTCGGCTTCCACGCCGGTGCGGCGTCCGCAGGAGAGCCGGCTCAAGTCCAGTACCCGTTCCTTGACGGCCAGTACGGCCGCGTCCTCCACCTCGAAGACGTGCACCCCGGTCGGCCAGTCGAGCCGGAAGGCACGGGTGTCCAGGCCGGCGCCGAGCAGCACCACCTGGCGGCAGCCCGAACGGGCCGCGGCGCGAAGGTAGTCGTCGAAGAAGCGGGTGCGTACCACCTGATAGTCGGGCAGCAGGCGCTGCATCGGTCCGTCACCGGGCGGGCCCCCGTCGAACCCGGCCGCGTGCAGGAAGTCGGCGGCCCACGGGTCGCGGACGAGCGGCGCGGGCCGGAGGTTCTCCGCCGCGTGGGCGGCGGCCGTCCAGAGCGCCGCGCGGGAGATGCCGTGCGGGGCTGCGGCGGCCGGCGCGAACGGTGACTGCGGACGGGTGGATTCCGGCATGGGATCTCCTTGAGATGGGGCGGGGTGGCGGTGCGGGTCCGGATCATCCGGAGCGGCGACGGCCCAGCAGGAAGGCCGCGGCACCCAGCGCGAGCAGGCTTCCGGAGGGGCGGGTGGGCCGCTGGCCGCCCATCGCGGCGGGGGTGCGCGGCTCGTGGATGTTCAGTGCGAACTGACGGTTGGCCACGTCGGAGAGGACGCCCCGGACCTGTTCGGGACTGGTGACGGCGGCCAGCAGCAGCTCCATGGTGTTCCGGGCGAACTGGTTGCGGCCGAGGAACTCGCGGCCCAGTGCGAAAAGGATTTTCGGCACCTCCGCCTGGAACACCTCGGGCAGCGTGATCTCGGGAGCCAGGCACCGCACCGAACCGTCGAGGTTCGCGAAGGACTTGCCCAGCAGTGAGACGGCCGGCGGCGAACCGATCCCGCGCTTGGTCGCCTTGGCCAGCACGGTGGTGAGCGCGACGCCGAAGTTCATGTCCTCCAGTGAGAGATGGGAGACCCTGGGCACGAACGCGGCCATGTCGGCGGCGAACGCGGGCATGTTGGCCCACGGCGTGATCCGGCCCATCTCCGCCCAGTGCTGCGCCGTCCCGGCCCCATCGTTCTGCGCCAGGGTCATGAACAGCGGCAGCAGCTGAAGACTGGTCCTGCGGTCCAGGCGGCCGACCATGCCCCAGTCGATCAGCGTCGCGGGTCCGCCGGGAGCGGCGAAGACGTTGCCGGCGTGCGGGTCGGCGTGGAAGAAGCGATGGACGAAGTACCCGTGGTACATGAACCGCAGCAGGTCCTTGCCGATCTCCACGCGCTCGTCGTCCGTGAAGTGCGCGCGGTCGACGTGCCGCACCGACTTCCCCTCGGCCAGCGACTGGACGAGGACCCGAGGGCTGGCGTGCAGCACCCGGGGCACCTCCAGCGAACGGAACGACCGGACCTGCTCGCGGGCCTCGTCCATGTTGCGGGCCTCGCCGGTGAAGTCCAGCTCCGGCTCCATGGCGTCGAAGACCGAGCCGAGCATCGCCTCGACGTCGATGACCTCGTTGAACCGGGGAGCGACGCGGGCCACGATCTTCGACGCCCGGCGCATCAGGGCCATGTCCGCGAGTACGCCCTCGCGGATGCCGGGCCGCTGGATCTTCACCACGGCCGCGCGCCCGCCGGGCAGCGTCACGCGGTAGACCTGGGCAAGGGACGCCGCCCCCAGCGGGGCGACGGTCTCGATGTCGTCGAAGCGCAGCTTCCAGTTCGGCCCGAGGTCCCGGGCCAGTACCGGCTCGAACTCCGAGAACGGCTGGACGTCGACCTCGTCGTGCAGGTTCTGCAGTTCGTCCCGGATGGACTGGGGGACCATGTCGGGCCGGGTGGAGAGGACCTGGCCGAGTTTCACGTAGAAGGGGCCGAGGCTCTCCAGGGCGTGCCGTACCGCCTTGGCGCGGCGCTGCTCCGCCCCGGCGGTGGCCTCCGCCGCGGACCCGGCGGAGACATCGGTGTCCTCCGCCGGGGACCGCGTGTCCCGCTTCGTCCGCCTCCGCAGCCGGGTCGCCCGTCCCACCTCGTCGGCCACGAGGCTGCCCAGGACCCTGACCACGAGACGCAGCCGATCGCCGACGACAGACGTCATCGTGTGTGATTCTCCTCAGCTCGGGACCCGGGTACGGAACGGCGGTCGGCGTGCGTCACGGAGACGGCCGGACGGGACGGTGGCACGGCCGGTCAGCCCGAGGTCGAGGACTGTCCGCCCTGGGACGGCTTTCCGCCCTGCCCCTGCTGACCGGTCAGGCCTTGCAGGGCCCCCAGCCCCTGCTGACCCGCCTGGGCCGGCAGGTTGGTCAGGTTCTGCAGGCCCTGGACCGCCTCCAGGAGCTTGGGGAGCACCTGGGTGAGCTGGGCGAGCTGGGACGGGAGGGCCATCAGGTCGCCCGCCCCGCTCGCCGCGTGTCCGAGGCCGCCGGCCAGCTGACCGAGGCCGCCGAGCGCACCGGCCGCGCCGCCGACCGCGGCGAGCGGATTGGCCGCCCCGCCGAGCGCGGCCAGGGGGTTGCCGGCCCCGCCCAGCGCGGCCGCGAGCTGGCTGCCGCCGCCCGCGGCACCGGTGAGCGCGGCCAGGGGGTTCTGCGCCGATCCCGCGATGTTCCCCAGCGGGTTCGCGGCCCCCGAGGCGAGGCCGGCGAGCGGGTTGCCGGCCGCGCCGATCCCGCCGAGGGCTGCCAGCGGGTTGGCGACACCGGCGAGCGCGGTCGCCGGGTTGACGGCCCCGGCCAGTGCGGCGAGGGCGTTCGGGGGCAGCCCGGCCAGCGTGTTGACGGCGTTGCCGGAGTTGCGCGACGAACCTGAGTCGTCGTCTCGGTTCAGGAGGTCATCGAAGGCCTCCTTCCAGCTGTCGGTCATATCACCGACCAAATCCTTGACGATGTCTTGGATGTTCTTGCTCTTGCCCATGAGTGTGGTCCCTTTCCGTTTCTCTGCGATGGGAGATGCATGGGTTCCGGGTGTTGTCGGGCCAGCCTTCCAAGGCTTTCGCGCAGACGTTCTTCAATCGTGCGCGGCCCCTGGTGAAGGCGGCTTCTGCCGCCTTCACGGAAATGTTGTGCAGGCGGGCGAATTCCGCAGTGGAAATACCCTTGGCGCGGGCGAGTATGACCTCCTGCTCACGCCCCCGCAGGTGTTGTACCTGGCCGAGCAGCCATCTGCCGAAGTCCTCGTCGCAGACGTCTTCCTCGGTCGTGCCGGGGGTGTCCGTGAGCGCTGCACGCTGGAGGAGTCTGCTGCGACGCTCCTGGTCACGGTAGAAGTCGATGCAGAGGCGAAGCGCCACTGACGTCAGAAAGGCACCGAGTCGATTCCTGTCCAACGCGGCGTGGGCGGCTGCGCGGGCCATGGTTTCCTGAACGCAGTCCTCGGCGTCCTGAAAACTCGGTAGTCTTCGCCGAACCAGCCGCATGAGGCGGTCCTGATGCTGGAAGATTTCTTCCCAGGAGCATTCAGCGGGCGATTGGCAGGTGGAATGTCGCACCATCGTGGATTGCAGCCCGTTGTCTCTCGGATTGAGCAGGGAGAACCGCGGCCGACTTTCCATTTGTCGGCCATGTGGTTTTCCTACCCGAGGCCCTGGAGCGGCAAACCGGAATATGTTCCTCCGTCAGTCGGCAGGAATGTTTTTTCGCGCTCATTTCCGAGAAGCGGGCCGCCGCGTCCAGTCGCGGTTCCAGTTGAGCCACATGTCCCGTACGGTCTGGTGGACTTGGGAGCCGCCGGCGCGCAGCTCGGTGGTGAACGCCTGGGCCGCTTCCCGGCCCACCAGCCGCGCCCCGCCGGTGAAGTAGGAGCCCCGGACGTGCCGCGGTGAGCGGTACTTGCCCCACAGCAGGATCTTCATCAGCGGCCAGAGGGTGAACACCCCGGCCGGGCAGCGGTCGTCGGGGTCCAGAGTCCCCCACACCGCCGGGACGAGGCCGCTCTCGCCCAGCACCTCGTAGATGCGCGCGATCGTCTGCTCCTTCGTCAACTCGCCCGCGCGATAGGCGAGTACGGCGTCCCGTGCCTGGTCGAACATCCGCTCCACCCAGGGATTGTCCATCCCCTGGAGACCTCGGTACGGCGGCAGCTCCAGCGTGTCGAAACAGGCCGGGTCGTGGGTCTTCTCGAACGTCACGGCGGCCTGGTTCTGGGCGTTCGTGCCGTACAGCGTGGTGATGGTCCACACCCGGTTCCAGGCGTTCCACAGGTCGAAGTCGTCGAACGCGATGTAGCTGCACGACACCAGGTCGTCGTAGAACCGGAACATGCGCTTGGTCCAGTGGTCCAGGTACGCGAACCGGGAGGTGTCGAAGTCGTCCTGGCGCACCGCGTCGATGAGCCGGTGACCGAGCGCGTTCAGCGCCATCACGGTGACGGCGAGGCCGCTGGAGAAGAGCGGGTCGATGAAGTCACTGGCGTGCGGCAGCAGGCACCACCGGTCGCCGACGACCTTCTGCGACGCGAACTGGGTGCGGTCGGTGGACACGTACGGCCGGACCGCCCGCGCCCGCTCGAACTGCCGGGCCACACTGGGGAACCGGCGCACATACCGCCAGAACTCCTCCTCCGCCGAGATGTCCTCCGGCCGGGGGTGCTGGTCGAGATCGAGGTTGAGGCCGACGCTGCACAACTGGCTCGTGCTGGTCGACTGGTTGTCGAACGGGATGACCCAGAACCAGCCGCCCGGGAACATGTGGTGGAGCGTTCCCTGACTGAACGGGCTGGGCATGCCGTGCTGTTCGCGCGAAGGCGCCACGGCGTCGAAGGGGCGCACGTCCACCATGTGCGTGAAGATCGTGCGCGACCGTGTGCGGTAGGGCGGTTCCTGCCGCAGCCCGAGGCGCTCGGGCAGAACCGCCCGCATGCCGCCGGCGTCGACCACGTACGAGGCCCGGAAGGTGCCCCGGTCCCGGGTGACGAGAGTCGCGCCGTCCTCCTCGAACTTCACGTCGTCGACCATGGTGTGGGTGTACGCGGTCACGCCGTAGGACACGGCGACGTGGAACATGTACGCGTCCACGTCCTGCCGGAAGTAGTGCGAGTCGGGACCGAGCGGGGGTCCCCAGGTGGGGTACTGGGTGCACTCGTCGGGCCGGGTGGGCTCACCCTCCCGGTGGTAGATGAAGCTGAAGTTCCGCTTGACCCCGCTGTTCGACGACACGTGGCGGCGCAGTGCCGCGTTGGTCGCCAGGTGCTCGAGCTCGGGGACGTCGTAGCGGCGGGCCAGGACCCGGAGGCCGAACGTGGTCTCGGGGACGGTGGACTCTCCGATGGCGAACCGGGGGTGGCCGCTGCCTTCGAGCAGCAGCACGCGCACACCGTGACGTGCGAGTACGGTCCCCAGCATCGTCCCGCCGATGCCGCCTCCGACGATGGCGACATCGAAAACACGCTGGTCTTCTTGCATGTCTGCGGTTCCTTTCGCGACGGGAAGGGCGAGTCGCCGGGCCCAGGTCACCGGTGGGTGACCGGGGAGCCCGGCAGCACCCGGCGCAGCCCGCAGGCCACCACCCGGGCGGAGAAGGACACGGCGAACCAGGGGGTGGGCGCCACTCCTGCCAATAGGCGGCGTTCACCGGGCACTTTCCGCTCGCCGCGCCCGGTGACGTCCAGCCACACGCCGAAGTGCAGCAGTCGCGCCTCGGGCCCGGCGTCGCGCGCGGGGAACGGCCGCATGTGCTCGCGCACCGCACGCGTGAGGGTCGTGCGCCGCCCCGTGCCCACCTGGTTCCGGACCAGGAAGTGGTCGAGCAGCTGGGCGGAGCGGCCCGGGAATCCACCGCGACCGAGCGGAGTGCGCCCTACCAGCCCGGCGTCGTGGAACGCCGCGGCGGCCAGCAGGCCGACCCGGTCGTAGGCGGTTCCGTGGGTCCGCGCACAGGCGTCGGCCAGCAGGAACGTCCGCAGGGAGTGCACGGCGACGTGGGGCGGCAGGAGCCGGCACATCTCCGTCAGCGCGGCGCCCACGAGAGGGTGCCCGAGCAGCTCCGCGAGGGCCGGGCGGCCGAGCAGAGGCTGCCATGCCTCGGGCAACGCCTTCGGCGGAACGGAGTGTGCATCCGCCCCGCCCCCACCGGGATCGGGGACCTCCGGCACCTCAGGCCCTGTGGCCACGGCTCAATCCCCCTTGTCTTGCGACCCATTGACTGTGTCCGTCTCATCTGTCTTTACGCTCGGGCCGCCCCCGCCCCCCGCCCCGCGTTTCACAACGCCTCGTCCGTGTAAGCACGTTGGCGTGCGGGGCCGTGTCCTGTTCGAATGAATGAGCCCTACTCACCCGTGGTGATGGTGCGGGTGCGGGTGACGGCCAGGAGAATGCGCCCTGCGCTCCCACTGGTGCAAGATTTCTGTAGTAAATCTCGTGAGGTGCGGGGAGTGTTCAGGGCAGGACCGAATCTCGCCTGTGCTGAAATGCGGTGTTGGTATGGCCAGTTTCCCGATCACCGACGATGTGCGACTTCCGGCGGAAATCGATGCGTCATCTCTGACGGATGTTCCCGAAGGACCGCCCGAGGGGATTCTGCTGACGGGAGCCACGGGATTCCTCGGCGGTTTCCTGCTCGCCGACCTGCTCGATGCCACCGACGCTCGAATCCATTGCCTGGTGAGAGCGGAGTCGGCCGCTCAGGCCCGGGAACGGATCGCCGGTCAGTTGCGCGCCCGGGATGTGCCGGAGCACCACATGTCCCGGATCGACGTCGTGCCCGGCAGTCTGGCGAAGCCGCGGTTCGGCCTGACCGACGAGGAGTTCACGGGCCTCTCGCGCGCCATCGACGTCATTTACCACTGCGGTGCCTGGGTCAATCTTCTGGCGAGTTACCCGATCCTGCGCGGCTGCAATGTTTCCGGGACCCTGGAAATCCTGAGACTGGCGACCCGGACCCGCCGCATTCCCGTGCATTACATCTCGACGATGGGGGTGATCCCGGCGGCCCGGGAGGCCGGGGCCGGTGTCTCCGGTTACTGCGCCACCAAATG
Source organism: Streptomyces sp. NPDC102490 (assembly GCF_044765285.1). NCBI lineage: Bacteria > Bacillati > Actinomycetota > Actinomycetes > Kitasatosporales > Streptomycetaceae > Streptomyces > Streptomyces sp. NPDC102490. The sequence goes on along the minus strand of NZ_JBIWJU010000008.1, from coordinate 351,343 downwards.
GGTCGCCGAGCAGTTGGTCGCGCAGGCCGCGGACCGCGGATCGCCCACGATGGTGCACCGGCCCGGTGTGATCCTGGCGGACTCGCGCACCGGCCTGGTGGGGAAGTCGGACTGGTTCGTCCACCTGACGACGGCGAGCATCCGCGCCGGCTGCGCCCCCGACCACCCCGGTCTCCTGCCGGTGGGCACGGTCGACTTCACCAGCCGCGCCATCGTCGACCTGTCCCTGAGCCGGCGTGCCCGGGGACAGGTGTTCCACGTGATCGATCCCGAACCGCTGCCCTTCCGGTCGTACTTCCAGGGCTTCGCGGACGCGGGTGTCGACCTTCCGCTCGTTCCGTTCGACACCTGGCTGGAGCGGCTTCGCGACCTGGGAGACGAGGTCCCCCGCAGCACCCTGCGGCTGGCCGGCGAGACCCTCCGGCAGATGATCCCGGCCCCGGGGCAGGACACCGCCGGCCCCACCGCGGCGTCCGCGCACCGCGCCCCGCCCGCGCTCGACTCCGACTACTTCCGCAGGATGCTCGCCTTCCTGAGCCGCGACGCCGTGCTGCCCGCCCGGTGACCCACGCGCGGTCCTCTCCTCCCCTTCCTCCCGTCACCCCTCCCCGCATCTCATCAGCTGGAGTTTGCGCATGTCCCCTTTCACCCTGGAAGACCTGGCGTCGATGGTGGCCGAGATCGCCGGCGCCGAAGCGGCCCGGGCGATCTCGGAGCAGTCGGCCGACGCACCCTTCACATCGTTGGGGTTCGACTCGATGGCCGTCATCGAGCTGGCCGAGCGGATCCAGGAGCGCTACGGCGTTCCCATCCCGGACGAGGCGGTGCACGACCTGCGCACCGTCCGGCGGACCCTCGACTACGTGAACGGCCGGGCAGCCGTCGCCGCGTCGGACGGAGCCCGCTGATGGCCCGGGGCACGGGACGGCTGACCGGCATCGGCACCTACCGCCCCGGTGGCCTGCTCACCAGCGCCGAACTCGACACCAGGTTCGGCCATGAGGAGGGCTGGATCGAGCAGATCACCGGCATCCGGACCAGGCTGAAGGCCGACCCCGACGACACCTTCGTCGAGATGGCCGCGCAGGCGGCGGACAAGGCCCTGGCGCACGCGGGAGTGCTCGCCGAGGACCTGGACTGTGTCCTGTTCTCCTCCGCCAGCAGCGTCGGCCAGGCATCGTGCCGGGCGGCCAGTCTCACCCACCGCATCGGAGCCGGCCGGGCCGGCGGGTTCGACGTCAACGGCGGGTGCGCCGGGTTCAGTTACGGGCTGACCCTGGCCTCCGGACTCATCGCCGCACAGCAGGCGCGTCAGATCCTGGTCGTCGCCGCCGAGCGGCTGAGCGACATCACCGACCCCGACGACTGCGCGACCGTCATGGTCTTCGGCGATGCCGCCGGGGCCGCGGTGGTCAGCGCCGCGGAGCACGCCGGGATCGGACCGGCGGTGTGGGGAACCCACGGCCCCGGTGAGCCCTGGATGACCAGCGCCCCGCCCAAACCCGGTGCCGCCCGCCCGTACATGCACATGGACGGCACCCGAGTCGTCCGCTGGTTCGGTTCACACATGCCGCAAGTGGCCCGGGACGCACTCGACGCGGCCGGGCTCACCTGGGACGACATCGCCGCCTTCGTGCCGCACCAGTGCAACGGGCGGCTGATCGACGCGATGGTGCGCCGGCTGCGCCCGCCCGCGCACGTGGCGATCGCCCGCAGCATCGTCACCGACGGCAACACCAGTTCGGCGTCCATCCCGCTGGCTCTGGAGTCGCTGCTCGCCTCGGCCACCGTACGACCCGGCGACAAGGCGCTGCTGCTGGGCTTCGGCGCCGGGCTGACCTGGTGCGCCCAGGTGGTCGAACTTCCGTAAGGAGCACCTCATGAACGTCACGTCCGCGTCCCCCGCGGTCGACCTCGGGCCCGCCGGCGAACCGGAAGCCGGTGGCGTGGCCCGTCCCCTGTCCCGTCTGTCCGACGCCGATCTCGGCACCCTGCTGATGATCCGCCACTTCGAACTGGCCGTGCTGGAGCTGTTCTCCCAGGGCCGGCTGCACGGCACCACGCACACCTGCCTCGGCCAGGAGTACATCCCCGTCGCGCTCTACCCGCTGCTGGACGACGGCGACTACGTCTTCAGCAACCACCGCGGGCACGGCCACTACCTGGCCCGCTTCCACGACCCGCACGGTCTGCTCGCGGAGATCATGGGGCGGGCCGGTGCCGTCTGCCACGGCGTGGGCGGCAGCCAGCACATCTACCGCGACCGCTACCTGTCGACCGGCGTACAGGGCCAGAGCCTGCCCGTCGCCGTGGGAGTCGGCCTGCATCTGAAGCGGGCCGAGCCGGGCCGGATCGCGGTGGTCCACATCGGCGACGGCACCTGGGGCGAGGGCGCCGTGTACGAGGCGCTCAACATGGCGCAGCTGTGGCAGGTCCCGGTGCTCGTCGTGGTGGAGCACAACGGGATCGCCCAGTCGACACCGACCGAGCGGCAGATGTCCGGCACCGTCGCGGCCCGGGCGGCGGCCTTCGGCGTCGGCCACCTGCGGATCGACTCCGTGGACGTGACCGACGTACGCGCCGCCCTCGCCCCCGTGGTCGAACAGGTCCGCGACCGGCACCGGCCGTACGTGGTCGAGTGCGTCACCCACCGCGTGGGCCCGCACAGCAAGGGGGACGACACCCGCGCGGCCGAGGTCCGTGAGCGAGCGGCCCGGCACGACTGGTATCGCCGCTACCGAGAGGACCATCCCGCACAGTTCGCCGCCGCCGACCAGGCACAGGCACAGGCCGTCGCCGCCGTCGTACGAGAGGTCGGCGCCCGTGCGGCGTCCCGATGGGAGGCCCGATGACCAGGCGCCAGCGCGTGGCCGAGAACCTCAACAGCGCACTGCACCACCTGCTCGGCGCCCACCCCGGCACGTATCTGATCGGCGAGGACGTCGCCGACCCCTACGGCGGGGCGTTCAAGGTGACACGGGGGCTCTCCGACCGCTTCCCGGACCAGGTGCTCTCCTCGCCGCTGAGCGAAGGCGGCATCGCCGGCGTGGGCGCGGGCCTGGCCCTGGCCGGCAACCGGTCCGTGGTCGAGATGATGTTCTCGGACTTCGCCGCGCTGGCCTTCGACCCGCTGCTGAACTTCGCCGCCAAGTCCGTGTCGATGTACGGCCGCAGGGTCCCGATGAGCATGGTCGTCCGCTGCCCCACCGGCGGCAACCGGGGATACGGCCCGACGCACAGCCAGAGCCTGCAGAAGCACTTCCTCGGCATTCCCTCGCTGCACCTGCGGGAAGTCTCCCCGTTCCACGACAACCAGCGCGTACTGACCGCGATGCTCGACCGCGAGGAGCCCGGTGTGCTCTTCGAGGACAAGGTGCTCTACACCCGCGCCATGTACCGGGCGGGGGTGGTGGACGACCTCTTCCGCTACGAGGTGCTGGCCGATCCCAGCGAGACCGCCCGGGTCTTCGCGCCGGACTGCGGGCCCCCCGACTGGATCGTCCTGGCCCCGGGCGGGCTCACCGAACGGGCCGTCACCGCCCTGCGCACCCTGCTCCTCGAAGAGGAGATCACGTGCGAACTGCTGGTGCCCTCCCAGCTCTACCCCTTCGACACCAAGGCGCTGCTCCCGGTGCTGTCGCGTGCCGACCGCATCTGTGTCATGGAGGACTCCACGGCCGACGGGACCTGGGGCGAGCTGCTCGCCCAGCAGATCCACGAGCAGCTGTGGAGCCGGCTGGCCCGCCCCGTACTGCCGCTGAGCGCCGAGCCGAGCATCGTACCGACCGCGGCGCACCTGGAGCACGACGTGCTGCTCCAGCCGTCCACCATCCACCGCGCGATCACGGAGGCGATGAAGTGATCGGCATCGAGCTGCCCACGCTCAACACGAACGACTCCAGCTACACCCTGGTCGAGTGGCTCGTCCCCGACGGCAGCAGCATCGAGGGCGAGGAACCGCTGGCGGTCGTGGAGACCTCCAAGGCCAGTGAGGAGATCGAGAGCACCGGCCCCGGAATCCTGCACGTCCTCGTCGGCGGCGGCCAGGACTGCACGCCCGGGCAGACCATCGCCTACCTCTTCGAGTCGGCCGACGAGCGCGACTCCTACCGGGCGTCGGCCGCCACCCCGGCGGCGCCATCCGCGCCCCCCGGCGCGGAACTGAGCATCACCAACGCGGCCCGTGCGCTCGCCGACCGCCACGGCGTGTCCGAGGCCGAGCTGCGCGGTCTCGGGCGCACGGTGATCCGTACGGCCGATGTCGAGGCCCTGGTGCGGCGGCCCGTGTCGGCGCCCGCCTCCCGGGAGCGCCCACTGTCCAAGCGGCAGCGGACGGTGGGGGCGGTGGTGACCGAGTCGATGCGGACCGTTCCGGCCGCGGCCGCCTACGCCAAGGCCGACGTCGGACAGGCGGAGGAACTGGCCCGGCAACTGTCCGAGCGCACCGGCAGTTTCGTCTCCCTGCCCGTCCTGCTGATCAAGGCGGTGGCGCGCCGGCACGCGGCACATCCCCTGATGTTCGCCGCGCTCACCGACGACGGCGCGGTGCGCGAGAGCGAACGGGCCCATGTGGGCGTCACCATGGACGCGGGCCGAGGTCTGTACACCCCGGTGGTGCACGACGCCGCCGAGCTGAGCTGCGACCGGATCGCCGACCTGCTGACCGGCTTCAGGAGCAAGGCGTTCCGGGGCACGTTCCAGGCCGCCGAACTCGCCGGGGCCAACATCATGGTCGCCCCGCACACCACCGAGGGCATGGTCCTGGCCACCCCCATCGTCTTCCCCGGCCAGACCTGCGTGATCTCCATCGGCGCCGTCGACGACCAGGTGCTCCTGGACGCGCAGGGCACTGCTCGCACCCACCGGTTCGTCCACCTCGGCCTGGTCTACGACCACCGGGTGGTCAACGGCAGGGACGCGATGGCCCTGCTCAAGGACGTCAAGGAGGAGCTGGAGGCACCGGCCGCGCTCGGCTGACCGCCGACCCGCCCCCACGGAACCCCACCACCCGGAACCCCACCACCCCCGGGGTACCGCCCCTCGGACCGGAAAGGACACCCCTGACATGACCACCGACACCACCCCCCACAGCCGCGCCTACGACCTGCTCGCCTCGGTTCTCAGCGACAAGTTCGAAGTGCCCCCCGAGGTCATCGTCCCCACCGCGACCTTCGAGCAGCTGGACCTCGACTCGCTGGCCGTGGTGGAGCTCTTCGTCGTACTCACCGAGGAACTCGGCATCGAAGTACAGGACGGCGAGGCCGACCCGGACCTCACCCTGGCCGGCGTGGCCGACCTCATCGCCGAGGCCGTCAAGTCGTGACCGGCGCCCGCCCCGACGTCGCCGTCACCGGGATCGGCCTGGTCACTCCGGCCGGCACCGGCCGCGAGGCCACCTGGGACGGCGTGTGCGCGGGCCGCCCCACCGCCCGGCACGTCCCCGAACTCAAGGATCTCCCGGTCGACTTCGCCTGCCTCGTACCGGACTTCTCCCCGCGCGCTCACGTCCCCGGCTCACGCCCCTGGCAGTACGACCGCTTCACCCAGTTCGCCCTCTACGCCGCCCTGGAGGCGGTCTCCGACGCCGGCCTGGACCCGGCCGACTGGGACGCGGACCGCGTCGCGGTGGTCTTCGGCAGCTCGGCCGGCGGCACCGGCACCATGCTGGAACAGCACCGCAAACTGCTCGAACTGGGCACGGCACGCGTCTCACCGCTGCTGCTGCCGATGTTCCTGCCCAACATGGCCACCGGACAGCTCACCATTCACCTGCGGGCCCGGGGCCCGGCGCTGTGTACGGTCACCGCCTGCGCCTCCGGCGCCACCGCCATCGGCACCGCCCTGCAACTCCTGCGCTCCGGGGCCTGCGACATCGCCGTCGCGGGGGCCTCCGACGCGGTCGTACAGCCCTTCTGGGTCACCGGCTTCGACCGGATGGGCGCGCTGTCCCGGCGCGGCGACGACCCGCGGGCCGCCTCCCGGCCCTTCGACACCGACCGGGACGGCTTCGTCATGGCGGAGGGCGGTGCGGCCCTGGTCCTGGAGCCGGCGAGTGCGGCCAGGGCCCGCGGACGCCCCGGCTACGCCCTGCTGGCGGGCTACGGAGCCTCGTCCGACGCCCACCACCCCGTGGCGCCCGACCCCGAGGGCAAGGGCGCCGCCCTCGCCGTGCGGCGGGCCCTCGACGACGCCGGCGCCCGCCCCGCGGACGTGCAGCACATCAACGCGCACGGCACCGGCACGCCGCTCAACGACGCCGCCGAGGCCCGGCTGATCCGTCGCCTCTTCCCGCACCAGCCCTCCGTGACCTCGGTCAAGGGCACCCTCGGCCACCTGCTCGGCGCGGCCGGGGCGGTCGAAGCGGCGATCACCGCCCTGTCCGTGGCCCACGGCCGGGTGCCTCCCGTGGCCAACCTCGAAAAACAGGAAGCAGACGCCGAGATCAACGCCGTCACCGGGACCAGCCGGGCGCAGCCCGTCGACCTCGCCCTGAGCCATTCCTTCGGCTTCGGCGGCCACAACGCCGTACTCGCCTTCAGAAGCTGCCCCACCGAACCGGCCCGGGAGCCCGCCGCTCCTTCAGCGTGAGCGTCTCCGGGACGATCGGGACAGCTCGCAGAAGGCTCGGAGGCCGGTACGGATCTCGCCGGGCGTGCGCGATCTCAAACGAATGGGAGAACACCATGAGCTTCCTCAACCCCCGTATCCCCGGTGCCAACTCGGACAACGTCGTCACCGACCTCACCGAGTCGCCGCACCGCGTGGGCGCGGTCGTCCAGGCCGGTGGGGCGCAGGTCATCGCCACCGTCGACGTCCCGGCGGGAGAGGACGACTGGAACACGCCGCCGAGCGAGGAACATCCGCGCCCGGTGGTGCTCGTGCACGGCACCTTCGGCAACCGCGGCTACACGTGGAACACCGCGACGCCCCTGCTGCGGCAGCACGGCCACCGGGTCTTCCGGCTCGACTACGGCCAGCACGGCAACCCCGTGATCTTCGGCCTCGGCGACATCAAGCACTCGGCCCGCCAGCTCGCCGACTTCGTCGACGAGGTGCTGCGCCGCACCGGCGCCCAGCAGGTCGACCTGGTCGGCTTCTCGCAGGGCGGGATGATGCCGCGCTACTACCTCAACGCGCTGGGCGGCGGGCCCAAGGTGCACAACTTCGTCGGCATCTCGCCCAGCAACCACGGGGTCACCGCCCAGGGGCTGATGAACCTCGCCCGGCAGATCCCCGGCGCGGTGGAACTGCTGGAACAGGGCGCGGTCGGGGAGGTCGTGCCGGCCTGGCCGCAGCTTCAGCACGACCACCCCTTCCAGCGGGAGCTGGCCGATCTGGGCGAGACGACGGCGGGCGTCCGCCACACCGTCATCGCCACCCAGTACGACGACGTGGTGACTCCGTACACGTCGTGCGCCCTCGCGAGGACCGAGGGCCACTACGTCAACAACATCGTCCTCCAGGACATCGACCCGGACGACCACACCCCGCACGTGAGCATGCCCTACAACGCGACCGTGCTGAAGGAGGTCCTCGCGGCACTCGCCTCCTGAGCGCGGCTGCCGTCCAGGACGACCCGGGCCACCAGCGCCGGGTCGTCGTTCATGGGGACGTGGCCGCAGCCGGGCAGCCGGACCAGCCGGGCGCGCGGGATGGTGCGCTTGGCGCGCACGCCCTGCCGGGGCACGAGCAGCCGGTCCCGGCTGCCCCACGCCACGGTGACGGGGATGCCGGGCACGTCGTCGGTGAACAGCACGCTCCGGCCGGCCCGCAGGGTCTCGGCGAACCCCTCGGCGCGGGCGAGCGCCAGCGTCTCGGCGACCACGGCATCGGGGGAGCGCCGGCCGGGACGGGCGTAGATCGTGCTGGTCAGCGCGGTCCGTCCGACGGCCGTGCGGGACAGCCGCTCGACCAGCGGGAGCGGCAGGCTCCGCGCGGTGCGGCGCATGCCCGTCAGGACGCCGAAGGCGTAGTGCCGCTCGGCCCGCGACCAGAAGCCGGCCGGGGACAGGGCCGTCACCGACCGCACCAGGTTCTCCCGGCCCAGCTGCAGGGCCAGCAGGCCGCCCAGCGAGTTGCCCGCCACGTGGGGGCGGTCGAGGCCCAGCGCCGCGCAGAAGGCGCCGAGCACCGCGCTCGTCGTGGGCAGGTCGTGCGGCAGCCCGGACGGCAGCGCGGGCGACTCCCCGAACCCCGGCAGGTCCACGGCTATCACGTCGCGTTCGGTGGCGAGGATGTCGACCACCGGGTCCCAGGCCTGCCGGTGGTGGCCGATGCCGTGCAGCAGCACCAGCGGCTCGCCGGTGCCCACGCGCGCGTAGGCGAGGGTGAGGTCCCGCGGGCCGTGCGCGGTGGGGACCGTGAAGGAGAGCGTCGCGGACATGGGGCTCCTTGTCGGGAACAAGTGTTCCGGGAACGGGTGCACGATGACGTCGGGTAGACAGCTTGTCAGCAATGGCTACCGACGGGTAGCCCCGGTGCCCGCTCCGACCGATTCCGTCTGGACACCGCCGGACGCGTCCGCTGGGATGGAGGGGTGACCACCGACACCGCGACCGACGTCTTCGAAGAGCACCGGCCCGTCCTCCTGGGCGTCGCCTACCGCATGCTGGGCCGCCTGGCCGACGCGGAGGACGTGGTCCAGGAGGCGTGGCTGCGCTGGTCCGGCGCCGACCGCTCCGCCGTGCGCGAGCCGAGGGGCTACCTGGTGCGCGTCACCACCCGTCTCGCCATCGACCGGCTGCGCCAGATCAGGTCGCGCGGCGAGACGTACGTCGGCCCGTGGCTGCCCGAGCCCTACGCGACCGACTTCGGGGACGCGGTGCCGGACACCGCGGAGCGGGCCGTCCTCGCCGACTCCGTGTCCCTCGCGGTCCTCGTCGTCCTGGAGTCGCTGTCGCCGCTGGAGCGGGCGGTCTTCGTCCTGAGGGAGGCGTTCGGCTTCCCGTACGCGGAGATCGCCGCCATGCTGGAGCGCGGCGAGGCCGCGGTGCGCCAGCTCGCGGGACGCGCCCGCAAGCACGTCGACGAGCGGCGGCCCCGCTACGACGTCGATCCGGCGCAGCGCCGCGACCTCACCGAACGCTTCCTCGCCGCCGCGGCCGACGGCGACCTGGCCGGCCTGCTGGCCACGCTCGCGCCGGACGTCCGGCTGGTGGGGGACAGCGGCGGCCGGTCCAAGGCGCCGCTGCGCGTGCTGGAGAGCTCCGACAAGGTGGGTCGCTTCCTGCTCGCCGTCGCGCAGCAGGGCATCCCCGACGCCACCTTCCACTTCCTGGAACTCAACGGCGGCCCCGCCCTGCTGGTCCGCTCCGGCGGGAAGCCCGACTCCGTGGTCCAAGTGGACGTCGCGGACGGCCGCATCCAGGCCGTGTACGTCATCCGCAACCCGGACAAACTGGTCTCCCTGGCCGACCTCCCCTAGCCCGGCTGCGAGGCGGCTCACGGCCCCGGCACCCGTCTCCCGACGGGCACCGGGGCCGTTCTGTCCGCGGGATTGGTCTTGACCAAGGAGGTGGGGCGTTTTATGGTCGCAGAGAACTGCAACAACCTTTAATAAACAAGGGCGTCAAAACGCCGCCGGACCACGGCGATTGCGGAGGACAGGGTGGGGACCACGCAGTTGGAACCGGTGCCGGAGCCGAAGTACTGGCACCTCAGGACCGTGCTGAGCGAGGCCCTGGACTCGGAGTTCGAGGTGGGCGAGGTGCTGCCCAACGAACGGGACCTCGCCGCCCGCTTCGGCGTCGCCCGCGCGACCCTCCGCCAGGCCCTGGAGCAGCTCGAACTGGAGGGCAGGCTCCAGCGCCGCCGCGGCGTCGGTACGACCGTGGCCCCGCCCCGCGTCGGCGTCGCCGTCGGCACCCGGGAGCACACCTGGCCCGGATCGGCCGACGACGCCTGGCAACCGGCCGACTGCCACCTCGCGGCACCTCCCGCCGCCGTCGCCGACGCGCTGGAGACGGACCGCGACGAACCCGTCCACACCGTCCGCCGCTCCCGCGTGAGCCACGGGCAGCCCGTCGCCGCGGAACTGCTGTACATCCCGCCGTCCTCGGTGCCCGACCTCACCGCCATCGACGCGCCCTCCGGCCCCGCACGCGCACGTGCCGTGCTGCGCGAACTGCAACGCGGGAACCTGGAGCGGCAGGAGAGCGCCGTCGAGCTGGGCTCGGCCGGCGCGGACGACGCCAAGGAACTGGACCGCCTCCCGGGCGCCCCCGTCCTCGTGGTCACCACCCGCTACCTCGCCGAGGGCCGCACCGCCGCCCTCTCCGTCGCCACCTACCGCGCCGACACCTGCCGGCTGACCTTCGGCGACTTCGGCGACGTGGAGATCCACCACGGCCCGCAGACCCAGGCATCCTGACCCAGGCCGCCTGACCGGCCCGGTCAGCGGCGGGCCGTCGCGCCCTCGACCGCGAACAGCTGCTCCTCCACGTGGTCGAGGGCGAGCCGCAGCGCACCCGTCGCCACGGCGGCCTCGCCGAGCAGCGACAGGGCCACCCGCGGCGGACGCAGGCAGTAGCGGGCCAGCTCCCGGCGCAACGGCTCCAGCACACCATCGAGCCCGGCCGCCCAGCCGCCGATGACGACCATCTCGGGATCGAGCGCCAGCGCCAGGGCCGCCACGTCGTGCACCAGCCGCTGGATGAAGCGCTCCACGGCCGCGCGGGCCCGCTCGTCGCCGTCCCGGGCCTCGGCGAAGACCTTGGCGACCGCCTGCTCGTCCAACGGGTGCAACGGCTGGTCCGTGGTGGACAGCAGCGTCTCCGGCGTCACGTCCCGGCCCAGCAGATGCAGCGCGCCGATCTCCCCGGCCGCCCCGCCGTACCCCCGGTGCAGCCGGCCGCCGATCAGCGCCCCCGCCCCGGGACTGAGCCCGGCCAGCACGAACACGATGTCGTCGCACTCGGTGGCGGTCCCCTTCCAGTGCTCGGCCACCGCCGCCGCGTTCGCGTCGTTCTCCACCAGCACCGGGCACTTGAAGGACCGGCTCAGCCGCTCACCGAGGCCGAGACCCGTCCACCCGGGCAGCGCCGTGCCCAGCCGGACCGTGCCGTCCGCCTCGACGATGCCGGGCGTGGCCGCGCCGACCGCCCGCAGCGAGCCGCGCGCCACACCGGCCCGGCGCAGCAGCTCGGCGACGGTGGTGCGCAACCGCTCCAGCCGCTCGTCGGCCGGCGCGTTCTCGTCCACGTCCTTGGCCTGGGCACCGATCACCCGGCCGTCCAGGTCGGACAGGAGCGCGGCGACGCGATGCGGACCGATCTCCAGGCCCAGCAGGTGTCCCGCCTCCGCCCGGAACCGGAACCGCCGCGCGGGCCGCCCCTGCCGCCGGGCCGTGCCCTCGTCGGCGGCCGCCTCGACCACCAGACCGGCCTCGATCAGCCCCTCGACGACGCCCTCGACGGTCGGCCGGGACAGCCCCGTCACCCGGGTGATCTCGGTCAGCGTCGCGGAGTCCGTCGCACGCAACGCGTGCAGCACCACGGCGGAATTGATCCTCCGCAACAGCGACGGGTCCCCGCCGGTCAGGCCTGTCAAGGTCCGTCCTCCCAGCTCGTGCGCGTGTGGGCCGGATGGTACTCGGCCCGCCGGACCCCGGCGAGCGCCGGTCTCCGTCTCCCGGGCCCGCGGGGCGTCCTCACCCGGGTGCCACGAACCCCGACTCGTACGCCGTGATCACCGCCTGGGTGCGGTCCCGCGCCCCCAGCTTCGCCAGTACGGCGCTCACGTGCGACTTCACCGTCTCCGTGCCCACCACCAGCCGCGCGGCGATCTCCGCGTTCGACAACCCCCGCGCCATCAGCCGCAGCACCTCCCCCTCCCGCTCGGTCAGCCGCGCGCGCTCCAACTCGGCGCGGGCCGCGCGGTTCCCGCCGCCGTCGCCGTACTCGGCGGCCAGCTGCCGCACCGAGGCGGGGAACAGCAGGGACTCGCCCTCGGCGATCAGCCGTACCGCGTGCACGATCTCGGCCGGGCGGGCGCGCTTGAGCAGGAACCCGTCCGCGCCCGCGCGCAGCGCCTCGTACACGTACTCGTCGTTCTCGAAGGTCGTCACCACCAGGATCTTCGGCGGGTCGGCCACCGTCCGCAGCAGCGCGCGCGTCGCCTCGATGCCGTCCAGCAACGGCATCCGGACGTCCATGGCGACCACGTCCGGCCGCGTCTGCCGCACCAGCGGGATGACCGCCGCCCCGTCGGCCGCCTCACCGACCACCTCGATGTCCGGCTGTGCCTCCAGCACCGCCCGCAGCCCGGCGCGCACCAGCGGTTCGTCGTCGACGAGGAGCACGGTGACAGGCATCCGCCCAGCGTAGATCAGCCCGGCGGCAGCTCGACGCGCACCTTCCAGTCACCGGCGCCGTCGGGGCCCGTGTGCGCCCGCCCGCCCAGCAGCGCGGCCCGCTCGCGTATCCCGCGCAGTCCGCTGCCGCGACCCGGCGCGGCCCTCCCGTCCGGCAACGGGTTGCGCACCTCCAGGGTGAGCGCGCCGTCCGCGACCTCGACGCGCACCCCGGTCGGCACGGCACCCGCGTGCCGCAGCACATTGGTCAGCGCCTCCTGGAGGATGCGGTAGCCCTCGCGCGAGACCGGACCCGGCAGGGTCTCCAGCGGGCCGGTGACCTCGGCGTCCACCTCGGCGCCGGAGGCCCGGGCGGACTCCAGGAGGCGGTCGGCGTCCGCGAGCGTCGGCCGGGCGCTCACGGGCCGCTCCGCCTCCCGCAGGACGCCGAGGACCCGCTCCAGATCCTCCAGCGCGGCCCGGCCGGTCTCCTCGATCGCGGTCAGCGCGCGGTCGGTGAACTCCGGGCTGTTCGCCGCGCGGGCGGCCCCCGCCTGCACGACGGCGACAGTCAGCGCGTGGCCGATGGAGTCGTGCAGCTCGCGGGCGATGCGGTTGCGTTCCAGGAGCTGTTCGGTGCGCTCCTCCAGGGCGGCGAGCCGCTCGGCGGCGGACGGACCGAGCAGCGCGCGGGCCCCCGCCGTCGCCAGGAGGCCGAGGCCGACCACGGCGCCGTACAGGGCGAGGAGAGGGAGCGGCGCGAGGAGCGCGTACGCCCAGTGCGGTGCGGTGTCCCGCAGCACCGGGATGTCCTCGATGCGGTGTCCCGCGGCGTGCCGGACCAGTTCGACGGTGAGGATCGGCAGCCAGACGCAGGCACCCGCGGTCAGCAGTCCCAGGACCAGCCGGCCCTGCAACCACACCACCGTGCGCAGCCGGTCCCGCCAGGTCGCCGACGGGGCCACCGAGAAGCCGCCGTCCCCCTGACCCGGCGTGAGGAGCCACCGGGCCTGCACGCCTTCACCGGTCCGCACCGCCGGAAGGAGACCGACCGGCAGCAACAGGGCCGCCGGCACCCACATGGTGGTGTCGTCGACGAGCACCCACACGCTCACGATCAGCATCGGCACCCACAGGTACACGAGCCGTGTGTAAGTAGCCCCCCGGAACAGCGGGCGCAGGAAGCGGACCATCCGCCCATCGTGTCAGCCGCCACCGACACCGGACCTCCCCCGCACGGGGGAGCCGGTCTCCACCGGCGGGGGAGGCGCCGCCCCCGTGCCGACCGGCACGCTGCTGCCATGACCAGCATCGACGTCCAGAACCTCACCAAGGAGTACGGCACCCGACGAGCCGTCGACGACCTGACCTTCACCGTGCGCCCCGGCCGCGTCACCGGCTTCCTCGGCCCCAACGGCGCCGGCAAGTCCACCACCATGCGGCTCGTCCTGGGTCTGGACCGGCCCACCTCCGGGACCGCGACCGTCGGCGGACGCGCCTACGCCACCCTGCGCGAACCGCTGCGGCACGTCGGCGCCCTGCTCGACGCGGACGCCGCCCACGGCTCCCGCACCGCCCGGAACCACCTGCGCGTCCTGGCGGCGAGCAACCGCGTCCCCGCGCGACGGGTCGACGAGGTGATGGAGGAGACGGGCATCGCGTCCGTGGCCCGCCGCCGGGTGAAGACCTACTCCCTGGGCATGCGCCAGCGGCTGGGCATCGCCGCCGCGCTGCTGGGCGACCCCGAAGTGGTGATGCTGGACGAGCCGTCCAACGGGCTGGACCCCGAGGGCATCATCTGGATCCGCGAACTGCTGCGCCGGATGGCGGCCGAGGGGCGCACGGTCCTGGTCTCCAGTCACCTGATGAACGAGACCGCGTCCTTCGCCGACCACCTGGTCGTCCTCGGCCGGGGCCGCCTGCTCGCCGACACGCCGATGCGGGAGTTCATCGACGCGCGCGTGCGGCCACGGGTGCGCGTCCGGACGTCGGACGCGACCGCGCTGAAGGCCGCTCTCGCCCGGCACGGCCACGACGCCGTGGAACACGACGACGGCCGCTGGACCGTGCACGACGCGCGCGTGGAGGACATCGGACGGATCGTGTCCGGCGCGGGCGTGCCCGTCCTCGAACTGGCCGCGGACGAAGGCACGCTGGAACAGGCCTACCTCGACCTGACCGCCACCGAGACCGAGTTCACCGCACAGCCCCAGGAGGCCTGACCATGAACCTCACACCCGTCCTGCGCGCGGAAGCCCTCAAGGTGCTCACCCTGCGCTCGCTGTGCGGCACACTGCTGGCGCTGTTCGCCGCCACCACGGCGTTCTCCGCGCTGGCCGGGGTGTCCGACACCTCCGACCCGGACTTCGACCCGCTGTTCACGGCCCTGTCCGGGGTCATGCCGGGCCAGATCGCGGCCGTCGCCTTCGGAGCCGTCGTCGTCTCCAGCGAGTACCAGGGCAACGGAATCCGGCTCACCCTGGCCGCGGTTCCGCAGCGGGGGCGGTGGTTCGCGGCGAAGCTGGCGGTCGTCGCCGTACCGGCTCTCGCGGTGGGGCTGGTCACCGCACTCGCCGCCCTGCTCGCCGCGCGCGCGGGTCTCGGCGCGGAGGCGCACGCGCTCACCGTCGGGGAGCAGGTGCGGGGCGTCGTGGGCTGCGGGATCTACCTCATGCTCATGGCCCTGTTCGCGGCCGGACTGACCACGCTGTTCCGCAGTGGCGTGGCCACCCTGTCCACCTTGATCCCGTTCATCCTGATCGTCTCCTTCGTGATCGGGGACGCGGCGGGCACCGTCGCCGACTTCCTGCCGGACAAGGCCGGGCAGATCGTCCTGTACCGGACGCACGAGGGAACCCTGGGGCCCTGGACGGGGCTCGCGGTGACCGCGCTGTGGGCGGCGGCCGCGCTCCTCGCCGGGTTCTGGCGGCTGCGCCGCCGCGACGCCTGATCCCGCCCGGGCCGAGGGCCGGCTGACGCCCCGCCAATTGTCAGTGGCGGCGGGTTTACTGGAGACATGAACATCGCGCGGCACCTCGCCCTCGTCGACGAGCTGTGCTTCCGCCCCTTCCCGGCGGAGCACGGCCCGTCGGACGAGGGCACCGCGGCTCCCGGGTACTTCACGGCGGTGCTGGAGAGCAGCCACGGCCCGGGCGGCCGGGACCCGGGGGAGCGGGCGGCGACGGTCGAGCAGTACGAGAAGGGCAGGGACGCTCTCTACGAGCGGCTCGCCCCGCGCTGGGGCCGGACGGCCCCCTACAACCTCCAGACGGTCCTGCTGCGGACCGAGCGCGAGGAGATACCCGAGCCGTGGGCCGGACTGAGCGCCCGCGCGCGGGTGGCGTACCTCTGGGAGGCCGAGGGCACCGGCCGCTGGGTCGCGGTGGCCGTCGCCGACCGCGACGAGGCGGACGAGGTGCGGCTGCTGGCGGTGGTCACGCAGGAGGCACCGCCGTGACCGCCCCGCCTACACCCCCGGCCGTGACTGTGCCGCGACCCGCAGCCGGGCGAACTCTTCCGCCATCGTCTGCGCCGTCCAGTGCGCGTTCAGCCCGCTCGGGTTCGGCAGCACCCACACCCGGGTGTCGCCGAACGTCCGCTCCTGCGGCCCCACTTGCGCGCTCCGCTCGTCGAACGCGATCCGGTACGCGGTCACGCCGACCACGGCCAGCCAGCGGGGACGCAGCCGGGCCACCTTCGCGGCCAGCAGCCGGCCGCCCTCCCGGTACTCCTCGGCGGTCAGCTCGTCCGCCCGCGCGCTGGCCCGCGCCACGACGTTCGTGATGCCGAGCCCGTAGGAGGGCAACTCGTCCTGCTCCGACGGCTTCAGCTGCCGCGGGGTGAACCCGGACAGATGCAGGACAGGCCAGAAGCGGTTGCCGGGACGGGCGAAGTGGTGTCCCGTCACCGCCGTCATCAGACCGGGGTTGATGCCGCAGAAGAGCACCCGCAGGCCGTCCGCGACGACGTCCGGTACGAGACGGTCGCGGGCGGCCTCCAGCTCGGCCCGGGTGAAGCGGGTCAGAGGATCGCTCCGGGGGTGTAGCCCGCGGCCTCGGGGTGCCGCTTGACGATCTCCTCGATCCGGCCGACGACGACGCCGACCTGGTCGGCCGCGGCGCCGGTGAAGGAGAGCTTGTCGGCCATCAGGGCGTCCAGCGCGGCACGGTCCAGCGGGATGCGGTCGTCGGCGGCCAGCTTGTCCAGCAGCTCGTTGCGCTCGGCACCCTGCTCGCGCATGGCCAGCGCGGAGGCCACCGCGTTCTCCTTGATGGCCTCGTGCGCGACCTCGCGGCCGACACCGGCCCGCACCGCGCCCATCAGAACCTTGGTGGTGGCCAGGAACGGCAGGTAGCGGTCCAGCTCCCGGGCCACGACGGCCGGGAACGCGCCGAACTCGTCGAGCACGGTCAGGAAGGTCTCCAGCAGCCCGTCGAGGGCGAAGAACGCGTCGGGGAGGGCCACGCGGCGCACCACCGAGCAGGACACGTCGCCCTCGTTCCACTGGTCGCCCGCCAGCTCACCGGTCATCGACGCGTAGCCGCGCAGGATCACCATCAGGCCGTTGACGCGCTCGCAGGAGCGGGTGTTCATCTTGTGCGGCATCGCGGACGAGCCGACCTGGCCCGGCTTGAAGCCCTCGGTGACCAGCTCGTGTCCGGCCATCAGCCGGATGGTCTTGGCCAGCGAGGAGGGCGCCGCGGCCAGCTGCACCAGCGCGGTGACGACCTCGTAGTCCAGGGAGCGCGGGTAGACCTGGCCGACCGAGGTGAGGGCCTGCGAGAAGCCGAGGTGCCCGGCGATCCGCTGCTCCAGCTCGGCGAGCTTGCCCGCGTCGCCGCCGAGCAGGTCCAGCATGTCCTGGGCGGTGCCGACCGGGCCCTTGATGCCGCGCAGCGGATAGCGGCCGAGCAGCTCCTCCACCCGGCCGTGGGCGACCAGCAGCTCGTCGGCGGCGGTGGCGAACCGCTTGCCCAGCGTCGTGGCCTGCGCGGCCACGTTGTGCGAGCGACCGGCCATCACCAGCTCGGCGTACTCGCCGGCCAGCTTGCCGAGGCGGGCCAGGACGGCCACCGAGCGGTCCCGGACCAGCTCCAGCGAGAGCCGGATCTGCAACTGCTCGACGTTCTCCGTGAGGTCCCGGGAGGTCATGCCCTTGTGCACGTGCTCGTGCCCGGCGAGGTCGTTGAACTCCTCGATCCGCGCCTTCACGTCGTGCCGGGTGACCTTCTCGCGCTCGGCGATCGAGGCCAGGTCGACCTGGTCGAGCACGCGCTCGTAGTCGGCGAGCGCGGCGTCGGGCACCTCGATGCCCAGGTCCTTCTGGGCCCGCAGCACGGCGAGCCAGAGCTGCCGCTCCAGCCTCACCTTCTGCTCGGGCGACCAGAGGGTGGCGAGCTCGGCGGAGGCGTAGCGTCCGGCGAGGATGTTCGGGATGCGGGGCTTGGCGGGAGCGGAAGTCACGTGTACGGATTCTACTGGCGAATCGTGCAGGCCGGTGCCGCGGGGTTTGTCGTCGGAACCTACGAGCGGCGCCCGACCTGGACGATCAGGGCGTCAGGTCCTCGCAGGGCAGCAGCTCCGGACGCTTCGGGGGCCGCCCGTCGCCGGAGGACCGGCCGGTCAGCCTGCGGCCGATCCAGGGCAGCAGGTGCTGCCGGGCGAACCGGAGGTCCGTGGTGCGGCGCGCGACCCAGCCGGGCGGCGGCGTCGGCGGGACGGGCGCATGCCACTCGGGGTCCTCCGGCTCGTGGCCGAGCGACTGCCACACGGCCTCGGCGACCCGGCGGTGCCCCTCGGCGGTCAGGTGCAGCCGGTCCACGTCCCACAGCCGCGGGTCGGCCAGCGACTGGGCGCCGTACAGGTCCACGACCACGGCGCCGTGCCGCCCGGCCAGGTCGTCGATGATCGCGAACAGCGCCTCCATGCGCGGCCGGAACCGATCCAGCACGGGACCCTGGCGGCCGGGGCTGCGCATCAGCACCAACTGCTCGCAGTTCGGGGCGAGCCGCTCCACGGCCTGCGTCAGCAGATCCCGCACCCGCGCCATGTCGCACTTGGGCCGCAGGGTGTCGTTGAGCCCGCCGACCAGCGTGATGACATCGGCCCCCATGGCCGCGGCCACGTCCACCTGCTCGTCGACGATCTGCCCGATGAGCTTGCCGCGCACCGCGAGGTTGGCGTACCGGAAGCCGGGGGAGCGGGCCGCCATCCGTGCGGCGAGGAGGTCGGCCCAGCCCCGGTAGGAGCCGTCGGGCAGCAGGTCCGACATGCCCTCGGTGAAGGAGTCGCCGACGGCGACGAGACTGGTGTACGCGGGGTTCGTCTGCATGGCGACGGAAATGGTATCCCCTGCACATACCCGCCGGTCGGTCGCCCTCCACGGCACCGGCCCGCGGGCGCGCGGCGCGGCGGGCTCACGCCCGTTGCCCGAACAGCTCCCGCAGGACGTCCTCCATGGTCACCAGCCCCGCCAGCCGCCCGTCGGACCCGAGGACCGCCGCCAGGTGCGTACGGCTGCGCCGCATGGCGGTGAGTACGTCGTCCAGCGGGGTCCGCTCGCGCACCCGGGCGATGGGGCGCATGTCCCGCAGGCGGAACGGCAGATCCCGCGGTGAGGCGTCCAGGGCGTCCTTCACGTGCAGGTACCCGACGATCCGCCGCCCGTCGTCCACCACGGGGAAGCGGGAGAACCCCGACTGCGCCGAGAGGCGCTCCAACTGCTCCGGGGTGATGCCCACGCGCGCGTGGACGACGCGTTCCAGCGGCAGCACCACGTCCCGCACCGGCCGGCGGCCCAGCTCCAGGGCGTCGTGCAGCCGCTCCCTGGCCCGGTCGTCGATCAGCCCGGCCTCACCGGCGTCCTTGACGATCTCCGCCAGCTCCGCGTCCGTGAACGTCGCCGCCACCTCGTCCTTGGCCTCGACCCTGAGCAGCTTGAGCAGCCCGTTGGCCAGGGCGTTGATCGTGAAGATCACCGGACGCAGTGCCCGGGACAGCGCCACCAGCGGCGGCCCGAGGAGCAGCGCGCTGCGCACCGGCTCGGCCAGCGCGATGTTCTTCGGCACCATCTCGCCGAGCAGCATGTGCAGATACGTCGCCAGCGCCAGGGCGATCACGAACGACACCGCGTGCCCGGCGCCCGACGGCACGCCCACCGCGTGGAACACCGGCTCCAGCAGATGGGCGATCGCCGGTTCCGCCACCACACCGAGGACCAGCGTGCACAGCGTGATGCCCAGCTGTGCCGCCGCCAGCAGCGCCGACACGTGCTCGAGGCCCCACAGCACCCGCTTCGCCCGGGCGTCGCCCTCCTCGGCGTACGGCTCCACCTGGCTGCGGCGCACGGAGATCAGCGCGAACTCGGCGCCCACGAAGAACGCGTTGACGACCAGGGTCGCCAGACCGATCAGCAGCTGTACGGCGGTCACCGTCCGGCCTCCCCTTCGTCGGCGTCCGCGTCGGCGCCGGAACCGGCGGCCGGCCCGCCGGCCCTGCCGCCCGCGTCGTTCAGTGGAGCGTGCATCAGCACCCGGGCGGCCCGGCGCCCCGTGGCGTCCACGACGTCCAGCCGCCAGCCGGCGACATCGAGGCTGTCGCCGACGGCGGGGATGCGCCCGAGACCGGCCGCGACCAGCCCCGCGACCGTCTCGTACGGGCCCTCGGGCACCCGCAGCCCCAGCCGCTCGAGCCGGTCCACGCGCGCCGAACCGTCGGCCCAGTACAGCGCGTGCCCCGCCTCGTCCGTGCCGGCCGGGTCCAGGTCGGGCGTCTCGTGCGGGTCGTGCTCGTCCCGCACCTGGCCGACGACCTCCTCGACGATGTCCTCCAGCGTGGCCACGCCCGCCGTACCCCCGTACTCGTCGATCACCACGGCCATCGTGCGCCGCCCGGAGAGCCGGTCCAGGAGCCGGTCCACGGTCAGTGACTCGGGGACGAGCAGCGGCTCGCGCATCAGGTCGGCGACCGGCATCCCGGGCCGCCGCTCGGCGGGCACCGCGAGGACGTCCTTGACGTGCGCCGTCCCGACCACGGCGTCGAGGCTGTCCCGGTAGACCGGGAACCGGGACAGCCCGGTCGCCCGCGTCGCGTTCGCCACGTCCTCGCACGTCGCCCGGGCGTCGAGGGCCACCACCTGGACGCGCGGGGTCATCACCTGCTGCGCCGTCAGGTCGGCCAGGTTCAGGGTGCGCACGAACAGCTCGGCGGTGTCGGGCTCCAGCGCGCCCTCCTTGGCGGAGTGCCGGGCGAGCGCCGCCAGCTCCTGCGGGCCGCGCGCGGACGCCAGCTCCTCGGCGGGCTCCACTCCGAAGCGGCGCACGACGCGGTTGGCGGTGTTGTTCAGGTGCGTGATGAAGGGCCGGAACACGGCGCTGAACCAGCGTTGCGGGCCGCCCACCCGCTTGGCCACGGTCAGCGGCGAGGAGATCGCCCAGTTCTTCGGCACCAGCTCGCCGACGATCATCAGGAACACCGTCGACAGGGCCGTGCCCAGCACCAGCGCCAGTGAGGACGCCGCCGAACGCGACACGCCCAGGTCCGCCAGCGGCCCCGTGATCAGCGCCGCGACCGACGGCTCGGCGAGCATGCCGACCACCAGGTTGGTGACCGTGATGCCGAGCTGCGCGCCGGAGAGCTGGAAGGTCAGGTTCCGCACGCCCTTGAGGGCGCTCGCCGCGCCCCGCTCACCGCGCGCCGCGGCCCGTTCCAGCTCGCCCCGTTCGACGGTGGTCAGCGAGAACTCGGCCGCGACGAACGCGCCGCACGCGAGCGAGAGCAGGATCGCCACCAGCAGCAGGAGCACTTCGGTCATCGGGTCACCTCGGAACCATGATCGGCCAGGACTCGGAGGTTCGCCCGCTGTTCAAGCCTTCAACCTTTCACTCCGCGGCCGCTCGGCCGGTGCGGTGCCCCACCTCGGTCGGTGAGGTGCTTCACCCAGCGCCGCCACTGCTCCTGCGGCTCGTACCCGGCGGCCCGCCAGGCATGCTGGGCCCGCTCGTTGCGCACCAGCACCATCGCGTCCCCGCGGCGCCCGCCGAGCCGGACGAACCGCTCGTCGGCCGCGGCGAGCAGGGCCGTGCCGATGCCCCGGCGCCGGTGGTCCGGGTGCACCGCCAGCCGGTACAGGTGACAGCGCCAGCCGTCGAAGCCCGCGATCACCGTGCCCACCAGCTCCCCGTCGCGCTCGGCCAGGAGCAGTGCCTCCGGGTCGCGCGCCACCAGGCGCTCCACGCCCTCCCGGTCGTCGCTGATGCTGGTCCCCTCGGCGGCCGTCTTCCAGAAGGCCAGCACGGCGTCCAGGTCCTCGGGCCGCGCGGCCCGTATGCGCAGATCAGTCATGCCGCGATCCCACCACGCGCGCCGGGCCCCCGTGCGGTGATTCCGGCATGCGGACGGCGCGGCACCGGGTGGGGGGTCAGTCCTCGCGCAGGGCCCGCAGGACCGGCGCGAAGGCCTCCATGAACGGCTCCAGCACCGTCAGATAGGTGAAGCCGTACCGCTCGCGCTGCGCCCGCACCTGCGCCGTGATCTGCTCCAGGGTCCCGGCCAGGAGGATGGGCAGCTCCAGCACCTGGTCCGGGGTGAGGTGGGGAATGCGCTCCAGGTAGGGCCGGATGGCGGACTCACGGTCCTCCGTGACGGCCACCAGCTGGATGAGCAGGTTCAGCTCCGCCGGTTCCGTGCGGCCGGCCGCCAGCTTCCGGTACCGGGCGACGCGCTCGTCGAGCTCCTCGGCGGTGATCGGCGCCAGCCGTCCCGTCGTGCTTCCCTGCACGGTGCGCCCGCCGGTGAACGCGGCGATGTCGGCGTGCCGGGCGGTCAGCTCCAGCATCCGGTCGCCGTTCGCACCGATCAGCAGCGGAACCCCGGGCCGCTGCACGGGCCGGGGCAGGTACTCCTCGTCACCGAGCAGCCGCTCCAGCTCCTCGACGGTGCGCCGCAGGTGGTCCACCCGCTCGCCCGGTGAGCCGAAGGCCAGCCCGGCGGTGTCGTGCTCCGCGCGGACGTAGCCGGTGCCGAGCCCGAGTTCCAGGCGCCCGCCGGTCAGGGCGTCGGTGGTCGCCACCTCCCGGGCCAGCAGCGCGGGGTTCCAGAAGCCCGCGTTGAGCACGAACGTGCCCAGCCGGGGCCGTTCGGTGGCCCGGGCCGCGGCGACCAGGGCCGGGAACGGCGCCGGCATGCCGAGGTGGTCCGGTACCAGGATCACGTCGTAGCCGAGTTCCTCGGCCCGCCGGCACTTGGCGTCCCACTCGTCGGCCGGGGCGGCGCTCATCAGGTTGACGCCGAAGCGGAAGGGACGCGACATGAACTCTCCTACGCACGGGGGACTTCCGGGCACGGTGAGTCAATCACCCGCCGGCCCGGGACAGGAAGACACCGCCCGGACCCGCCGCTGTCGGGCCGAGAGGTGCGAACGCCCGTCCACGGCACCCCGCGCCGCGGTTCAGGACGGTCGCCAGGCGGTGCCCAGGACGCAGTACGAACTCGGCAGGGCCGGCCCGTTCTCCGGCATCATCACCCGCCGGTACGGCCCGAGCGTGAACCCGGCCTCCCGCAGCGCGGCCACCGGTTCGCGGGAGAGGTGGCAGCCGCCGGACAGGGGAGGCCACAGCGTCCGGTCCAGCGCGTGCTGGGTGAAGGTCATCATCCGCCCGCCGCCCCGCCCGTGCTCGAAGAACCGCACCTGTCCGCCGGGGCGCAGCACCCGCCGCAGCTCCGCGAGCGCCCGTGGCACGTCCCGGACGCTGCACAGCACCAGCGAGACCACGGCCGCGTCGAAGCCCTCGCTCTTGACCGGCAGGGCCTCCGCCGCGCCCGGCGCCACGTCCACCGGCACCTGGGCGCGCAGCGCCGCCTCCACCGCCAACTTCCGCAGTACGCGCTCCGGTTCGATGGCGACGACCTCGGAGACGGTGCCCGGATAGTGCGAGAAGTTCAGCCCGTTGCCCGCGCCGACCTCGATCACCCGTCCGGACAGTCCGGCGAGCAGCCGTCGGCGTACGCGGGCCATGCCCATCCGGGTCTCGGCGCCCACACTGAACCGGGCGTAGCAGCGGGCGAACAGCGGATGGTGCACGGTGTCGCGGGGTACCCCGCGGGCACGGGCGGATCGCTGCGGCATGGGACCTCCCTCACGAGGCGGCGCCTTACCGCGATTGTCCCCCGCACGGCCACCCCGCACCCACCGCACGACCGACTCCCTCGGCGAGTCCCCCGTCGGGCCCAAGGACCAGGGCCCGGGGGCCCGACACGGCCACGGTCACGGGCGAACGCGTCCGCGCCCCGGGCGCCGGGTCGGGGCCACCGCGTCCGGGACCGGTGCGAGACGCGAAACGCGCCCCGGTCAGGGTGCCTCGCGGGTGCAGAACGCGGTCGCGTCCCAGGTGCCGTCCAGCGAGGGCGCCAGCCAGTGGGGCGCCGTCGAGCGGAAGGCGGCCGGGGCGAGGGCCCCCGCTCCGGCGGGCACGGCGCCGAGGAGGGGGGCGCCGGACACGTCCGGAAGGTCCGCGAGGTTGCAGCGGGCGGCGAGGTCCGGGGTCCCGGGCCAGCTGCCGATCACCAGCCCCGACAGCTCCAGGCCCCGGGACCGCAGCTCGCGCGCCGTCAGCTCCGTGGTGTTCAGCGTGCCCAGCCCCGCCGACGTCACCACCAGCACCGGCGCGCCCAGGAGACCGGCGACGTCCGCCAGCGTGCCGCCGGCCGCGTCGAAGCGTACGAGCAGTCCGCCCGCGCCCTCGACCAGCACCAGATCGTGCTCGGTGGCCAGCTTGGCCGCCGCCTCGGCGATCTCGCCGGGGTGCACCGGGGCCCGCCCGGCCCGGCGCGCGGCCGTGCCCGGCGCCAACGGCTCGGGGAACCGCGCCACTTCGGTGGCCGTCACCTCACCCGCGAGCCGCGCCACCTCCGCGGCGTCCCCGGCCTCGTCCGGACCCACGCCCGTCTGCGCGGCCTTCAGTACGGCCACCGACCGGCCGCCCGCCAGGGCCGTCGCGGCGACGGCGGCGGTCACGACCGTCTTGCCGACCTCCGTGCCCGTGCCCGTGATCACCAGTACCGGCATGTCATCCCTCCTTCGCCGCCGCGCACACCGCGCGCGCGATGCGAGCCACGTCCGCGTCGCCCGTGACGTACGGCGGCATGGTGTAGACCAGGTCGCGGAACGGACGCAGCCACACGCCCTCGCGCACGGCGGCCTCCGTCGCCGCCCGCATGTCGACGGCGTGGTCGAGCTGGACCACCCCGATCGCGCCGAGCACCCGTACGTCGCGCACACCCGGCAGCCCGGCGGCGGGCGCGAGCCCCTCGCGCAGGCCCGTCTCGATGCGTTTCACCTCCGCGAGCCAGTCCTGGCCGAGCAGCAGTCCGATCGACGCGCACGCCACGGCCGCCGCCAGTGGATTGCCCATGAACGTCGGCCCGTGGGCCAGCACCGGCACCTCGCCCCGCGAGATGCCGTCGGCCACCCGCGAGGTGCACAGCGTGGCCGCCATCGTCAGATAACCGCCGGTCAGCGCCTTGCCCACACACATCACGTCCGGTGTCACGGCCGCGTGCTCCGCCGCGAACAACGCGCCCGTGCGCCCGAACCCGGTGGCGATCTCGTCGAACACCAGCAGCACGCCGTGCGCGTCGCACGCCTCGCGCAGCACGCGCAGGTACGTAGGGGAGTGGAAGCGCATCCCGCCCGCTCCCTGTACCACCGGCTCCACGATCACCGCGGCCAGTTCGTCGGCGTGCCGCTCGATCAGCGCCCGCAGATGGTCGGCGTACGTCTCCTCGTACTCCTGCGGCGGCGCGTCCGCGAAGACCTGGCGCGGCAGGGCGCCCGACCACAGCTCGTGCATCCCGCCCTCCGGGTCGCACACCGACATGGGCTGCCAGGTGTCGCCGTGGTAGCCGCCGCGCCAGGTGAGCAGGCGGCGCTTGCCGGGGCGGCCGAGGGAACGCCAGTACTGGAGGCACATCTTCACGGCGACCTCGACCGACACCGACCCGGAGTCGGCGAGGAACACGTGCTCCAGGCCCTCGGGCGACATGTCGACAAGGAGCTTCGCCAGCCGCACGGCGGGCTCGTGCGTGAGCCCGCCGAACATCACGTGGCTCATCCGCTCCAGCTGCTCGCGCGCGGCCTCGTTCAGCACCGGGTGGTTGTAGCCGTGGATCGCCGACCACCAGGACGACATCCCGTCGACCAGTTCCCCGGAGCCGTCGGCCGGCCGCAGCCGGACCCCGCTCGCCGACTCCACGACCAGCGGGTCCTGCCGGCCGGGCATGGGCCCGTACGGGTGCCATACGTGCCGCCGGTCCAGCGCGAGCAGCTCGGCGACGTTCGACGCGGACTCAGGCATTGGGCGCGAGATCCGTCCCGGCGCCGCGACGGCGTACCGCCACCAGGTCCGTACGGGGCTCCTCGGCGGGGCGCGGCGAGGCCGGCGCGGCGGCGGGCGCCGGGGCGGCGGTGGGCGCCGGGGCGCACACCCCGCCGCCCGCGTGCGAGCCGCAGCCCCGGGCGCCGCCGCCGTCCTCGTGCGCACCGCAGCCGCCGCCGTCCTCGTGCGAGCCGCAGCCGCCGCTCCGGGCGGTCGCGCGGTGCTCCGGCAGGGTGACCTCCCCGGCGCCCTCCACCTCGAAGCCGGCGTCCGCGATCATCTCCAGGTCGGCGTGGCCCGCCTGGCCCTCGCTGGTGAGGTAGTCGCCGAGGAAGATCGAGTTGGCCAGGTGCAGGGCGAGCGGCTGCATCGTGCGCAGGTGCACCTCGCGTCCGCCGGCGATGCGCACCTCGACGTCCGGGCAGACGAACCGCGTCATCGCCAGGATGCGCAGGCACCGCTGCGGGGTGAGGTGCCACTCCTTGGCGAGCGGCGTGCCCTCCATCGGGATCAGGAAGTTGACCGGCACCGAGTCCGGGTCCAGCTCGCGCAGCGAGAAGACCACGTCGACCAGGTCCTCGTCGCTCTCTCCCATGCCCGCGATGAGACCCGAGCAGGCGGACAGCCCGGCGGCGTGCGCCTTGTTCACCGTGTCCACCCGGTCGGCGTACGTGTGCGTGGTCGTGATGTCGCCGTACGTCGACTCGGAGGTGTTGAGGTTGTGGTTGTAGGCGTCGGCACCGGCCTCCCGCAGCCGCTCCGCCTGGCCGTCCGAGAGCAGCCCCAGGCAGGCGCACACCTCGACCGACTCGTTCTGCTCCTTGATGGCCTTGATGGTGTCCGAGACCCGGTCCACGTCCCGGTCGGTCGGACCGCGTCCGCTGGCCACCAGGCACACCCGCTTGGCACCCCCGGACACGCCCGCCGCGGCGGCCGCCGAGGCCTGGTCGGGTTTGAGCCAGGTGTACTTGAGGATCTCCGCCTTGGAGCCCAGCCGCTGCGAGCAGTAGGAGCAGTCCTCGGGACACAGGCCCGATTTGAGGTTGACGAGGTAGTTGAGTTTCACCCGTCGGCCGAACCAGTGGCGGCGCACCTTTCCGGCCGCGGCCACCACGTCGAGCACGTCGTCGTCGGAAGTGGCGAGGACGGCGAGCGCCTCCTCGCGGGTCGGCGACTCGCGCCGAAGCCCCTTGTCCACCAGCGTGTTCAGCAGATCCATGAGAGCCGATCCTGTCCTAAGGGGCCGCCCGCGGCCAAGGAGACTTCGCACAACACTGACAGATCGACGTGTGGGTATCGCCACACCTCGCGGGGGTGGCCGGACCGCTAATGTCTGTTCATTGCCTACAAAACACCGGAGGGCCGCCCCATGGCGTTCGGCTGGATCGACGAGCAGGACCGGGCGCGCCGCGAGGCCGGACTCGTCCGGGTGCTGCGTCCCCGCCCGGCGGTGTCGCCGCTGCTGGACCTGGCGAGCAACGACTACCTGGGACTGGCCCGGCACCCGGAGGTCGTCGAGGGGGCGGCCGCGGCCGCGCGGACCTGGGGCGGCGGCGCGACCGGCTCGCGGCTGGTGACCGGCACGACCGCGCTGCACGCCGAACTTGAACGCGAACTGGCCGATTTCTGCGGGTTCGAGGCCGCGCTCGTCTTCTCCTCCGGCTACGCGGCCAACCTCGCCGCGGTCACCGCGCTGGCCCCGCACGGCAGCCTCGTCGTCTCCGACGCGGGCAACCACGCCTCGCTGATCGACGGGTGCCGGCTCGCCCGCGGCACCACCCAGGTCGTGGGGCACGCCGACCCGGACGCCGTGCGCAAGGCACTGGCGACGCACGACGGACCCGCCGTCGCGGTGTCCGACACGGTCTTCTCGGTGGACGGCGACGCCGCGCCGCTGGCCGCACTCGCCGACGCGTGCCGGGCGCACGGGGCCGGACTGGTCGTCGACGACGCCCACGGCCTCGGCGTCCTCGGTGACGGGGGCCGGGGCGCCCCGCACGGCGCGGGTCTCGCGGGCCGCGACGACGTCGTCGTGACCGTCACGCTGTCCAAGTCGCTGGGCGCGCAGGGCGGCGCCGTGCTGGGCCCCGCCCGGGTGATCGACCACCTGGTCAACGCGGCCCGTACGTTCATCTTCGACACCGGACTGGCCCCCGCGGCGGCGGGGGCGGCCCTGGCGGCGCTCAGGCTGCTGGGCCGCGAGCCGGAGCGGGCCGCGCGGGCCCGTTCCGTCGCCGCCGAGCTGCACGCGCGCCTGACCGCCGCGGGTCTGGACGCGGTCCGTCCGGACGCCGCGGTCGTCTCGGTGCGCGCGCCCTCCCCGGAGGGGGCGGTGCGGTGGGCGGCCGACTGCCGGGCGGCCGGCCTGGCCGTGGGCTGCTTCCGCCCTCCTTCGGTGCCCGACGGCATCTCACGGCTCAGGCTGACCGCTCGGGGGGACCTCTCCGGGGATCAGATCGAACGCGCTGTACGGGTGATCGGCGACACGCGGCCATGAGTCGGCGGGACACGGCCGTGTGCCGTCCGGAGACCGCCCGGGTCAGTCCCGGTGGACGCGGGTGGTGAACGCCGTCCAGCTCCCGGGGGAGAAGAGCAGGGCGGGTCCGGCCGGGTCCTTGGAGTCGCGCACGGCGAGCAGCCCGGCCCAGCGGCCGGCCGACGGACGGGCCGTCTCCACGCAGTTGTTCGCTCCGGTGCTGTAGCTGCTGCGCAGCCACCGCACACCGGTCAGATCGGTGCTGACAGGGATGTTCCGAGGACGTTCGGAACGTTCGGACATGAAGCCTGACATGGTGCCTCCTTACGCGCCTGCCGCGGTCGCGGCGATGAAGTCCAACGAGTCCTCGGGCGAAAGGGCATGGATCAGAAGGGCGTTGAAGGCCTCGGTATAGGCCTCTAGGTCTTCTTTCCGTTCGAGGTGCAGGCTACTCGTCAAGTGGTCGAGAACAACCACGTCCAGATCAGAAGTGCTCGAAAAGGAGAAGATTACGAAAGGGCCGGTGACGCCGATATGCGCCCCGGCGGCAAACGGCAGGACCTGGAGCCGGACATGGGGGAGCCGAGCGGCCTCGACCAGTCGCTCCAGTTGACGGGCCATCACCCCGGGCCCGCCCACCTCCCGGCGCAGCACCGCCTCGTCCAGGACCGCGGTCAGCTCCAGGGGCGGCTCGCGGCGCAGCACGTCCTGCCGGGCCAGCCGGACCTCCACCAGCGTCTCCAGCCGTTCCGCCGGCATGCCGTCCACCGCGGCCCGCGTCACCGCGCGGGCGTACTCCGGCGTCTGGAGCAGGCCGGGCACCACCGTGGTCTCCAGGGTGCGCATCGCGCCGGCCTGCGACTCCAGGCTGATGAAGTCGCGGTAGGTCGGTGGCAGCACCCCGCGGTACGCGTGCCACCAGTGGTGGCGTCCCCCCGCGTCCTCGGAGCGCGCCAGCATCACCAGCAGCCCCCGCAGCTGCTCGTCGTCCACGCCGTAGACGTCGAGCAGTAACCGCACGTCGGCCGGTTTCACCCCGCTCGTCCCCGTCTCGATCCGGCTGACCTTCGACTGGTGCCAGCCCGCGAGCCGGGCGGCCTCGCCGCTGGTGATGCCCGCCGCCATGCGCAGGGCGCGCAGTTCCGCGCCCAGCTTCCGGCGGCGCACCACGGGACCGTGCTGCATGGGACAACTCCCCCTACTCCTTATGCGCCGCCCAAATACGCTCTGCCGTCGCAGAGTTCACCGCTTCGAGCGACAGATATATGCATATCTTGGTGGATCGCCGCCCTTCACGGGTCAGGTGATGGCAGTCTGGCGGCGAAGCACCAGTCCGGGACCGTACTCGAACCATCCACTCCGTGTCGGGCCTGCGGTCCCGTGAGAAAGGGACGACGTCGCCATGGCAGACCATCTGGAAGCATCCGTCACTCTGCCGAGCGATCCCGCCTCGGTGGCCGCCGCGCGGACCTATGTGGTCGGCACCCTGGCGGAATGGGGGCTGCCGGGCGACGCCGAGTTGTCCGAGACCGTGCGGCTCATCGTCTCCGAACTGGCGACCAACGCGGTCCAGCACACGTTCGGGCAGTCGCCGACCTTCACGGTGGACCTCGTCCTCGACGACGACGAGCGGTTGCGGCTCGGCGTCACCGACAGCCATCCGCGCTTCCCCAAGCGGCTGCCCGCCGCCGTCCAGCAGGACAACGGGCGGGGCATGGTGATCATCCGCTGGCTGACCGCCGAGTGCGGCGGCAGGCTGCGGGTCCGGCCCACGCGCGAGGGGGGCAAGACCGTCTCCATCGAACTGCCCTGGACACCCCCGAGCGGGCCGGCGGCACCCGCGGGAGTGACGGCCGGGCAGAACGCCGTCACTCCCGCGGGCGGGCTACTTGACCCGGCCGTACCAGACGCCTGACGTCCAGATCTTCTGCAACCGCACCACGTCCCCGGTCTTCGGAGCGTGCCAGAGCCTGCCCTTCCCGGCGTAGATACCCACGTGGTAGACGCTCCGGCCGGAGTGGAAGAACACGAGGTCGCCGACCTTGCGGTGCTTGGCGGAGATGTGGCGGGTCTTGTTGTACTGCTGCGCCGCGGTGCGTGGCAGCTTCTTGCCGGCCTTCTTGAACGAGTACAGCGTCAGGCCGGAGCAGTCGAACCGGTGGGGGCCGATGGCGCCCCAGCGGTACGGGGAACCCTGTTTGGAAGCGGCGATCCTGAGGGCCTTGGTCGCATGGCTCGCCGCGGCCGCCTCGGAGGCGGCACCGGGGACCACGACGGAGCCGCCCACGGCGGCGAGGGTGAGGGCCGAGGCCGTACCGGCACGAGCCATCAGCGACGGGACACGATTGAGCGCGGACATGCGCAACCCTTCGTCAGCCGCCTGTGAAGGATGACCTGTCGGATTCGGGCTGGCGAAGTTGCCCGGCCGCACGAGTGCGGCTTCACCCCAAGGACCGCTCGGCCCGGCACCTCTCGCAAAGGCGGCCGTGCCGGCGACCCGTCGTGCTCGGGTCCTCCACTCCTGCCGATCCACTTCCCTCGCGACCGGTCGTCCGGACGGCGGCAGGACTCGGCGTCCGCCCGGACCGCCCCGCCGCTGCGGCGGGGGCTTGTCGTCAGTCACGGATCTTGTCCCCCGCGAGGAGAAAATCCCAACGGAACGTGCCCTTTGTGTTGTTACACCCCACTCACCCGTTCGGGTCGCCACTCCGTGTTCGACGTGCCGCCGGGCCCGGTGACGGCCCCGGGACCAGCGGCGGAGTGGCGCGTCGCACCGGCCGGGCGCGGGGCGCCGCAAGTCCGGCCGGTCATCAATCGGCGGTGTCCCTACGCCGAAAGGGGGTACGCCGTTTGGTCCGTTTCGGCCCGCTGCCGCATCGACCCGGCGCCGGGCCGCAGCCGACCGGGCTTTCTCACTTCCCGGAAGGCGGCGGGAGGCCGACCCGCGCCGTCCGGCGCTCTCCGTCCAGCACCCGCAGCGCCCGGGCCAGGGTGGCGGCGTGCACCTCCGTCTCGCCGCGCCGGTGCATCAGCGCCAGCGCGTCACGCAGCGCCACCGCCTTGCCGACCAGTGCCTGGGCGGCGCGCAGGGCGCCGTAGGTGTCGCCGTCCCGCCCGGGGTTGATGCGCCCGAGCAGATCGACGACGTCCAGATAGCCGTCGACGACCTCGGCCTCGGCGCGGGTCAGGGCCGGCAGCGGGGGCAACTCGGGTGGCAGCACCGGCGGATCACCTCGCGCCGGGCGAGGCGGGCGGGGTCCTGCGGCCGGGGACGATCCGGTCCACCAGGCCGTACTCCAGCGCCTGTCGGGCGTCGA
The DNA here is from genome assembly GCF_044765285.1 of Streptomyces sp. NPDC102490. Classification (NCBI taxonomy): domain Bacteria; kingdom Bacillati; phylum Actinomycetota; class Actinomycetes; order Kitasatosporales; family Streptomycetaceae; genus Streptomyces; species Streptomyces sp. NPDC102490. The sequence goes on along the minus strand of NZ_JBIWJU010000008.1, from coordinate 319,888 downwards.
GGACCGTTTCCCGCTCGAGGTCCGCGCTCACCTGCTCGGGACTGCGGCCCGTGTGCCGTACGAGGATCTCCTCCAGGCGGGCGCGGACGCGGACCAACTCGTCGGCGTGGACGGCCAGGTCGCTCGCCTGCCCCTGCACCGGTTCGGTGAGCGCCGGCTGGTGGAGCACCATTCGGGCGCCCGGCAGGACGGAGCGCTTGCCGGGGGTGCCCGCCGCCAGCAGCACCGCGGCGGACGAACCGGCCTGCCCGAGGCAGGTCGTCGCCACGTCGCAGGCGACGTAGCGCATCGTGTCGTAGATCGCCGTCATGGCGGTGAAGGAGCCGCCGGGCGAGTTGACGTAGAGCTCGATGTCCCGGTCCGGCGCCTGGTGCTCCAGGTACATGAACTGCGCCATCACGTCGTTCGCGGAGGTCTCGTCCACCGGTGTCCCGAGGAAGACGATCCGCTCCTGGAGCAGCCTGGAGTACGGGTCCGACGTCCGGGTCCCGGAACTCGTGCGTTCGGTGAACTCGGGCAGGACGTGGCGGGCGGACGGTCGGGTCATGACGAACCCCTCCTCGTGGCAGAGCCGGCGGCGCTGTCTCCGTAAAAAATGTACAGGACGTACGCTTTCTGGGAGTGGATTCGGGCGAAACCGTAAGCTGGAGTCATGGCCTACGAGATTCCGGTGACGCAAGCCAGGGCTGAACTCGCCGACCTGATCAACCGGGTGGTGTACGGCGGCGAGCGCGTCGTCGTGACGCGGCACGGCAAGCCTCTCGTCGCCCTCGTCTCCGCCTCCGACCTGGAGCGGCTGGAAGAGGCCCAGCGGTCCCCGGGCGGCCAGGTGATCACCTCGGTCGCCGCGGTCCACGATCCGGCCACCGCGACACCCGGCGAGCACCACCGCTTCGGCATCGCCGCGGAGCACCGGGGGCCGAACCCCTCCTAGGGCGGCCACGCGTCCGGGCGCGGGCATGCGGGAGGCCACCGGCGGCATCGGTAATCAATCGGTCAAAACCGGGTGACGTGGCCGTAACACTCTAGCCCTAGTCTGCACCCCGATCCACCTGCGGTTTCTCATGAACGGCGGGTGCATTTCCGGCTGCTTCATGTGTGTTACATCTAGAGCCGTCGCGGTGGCCGCGGCAGCCGGACCGTCCGGTCCTGGCGTGATGCCCCTGTGAGGTGGTAAATGCAACTGACCCCGCACGAGCAGGAGAGACTGCTCATCCATGTGGCCGCGGACGTGGCGGAGAAGCGCCGCGCGCGAGGCGTCAAGCTCAACCACCCCGAGGTCGTCGCGCTGATCACCGCGCACATCCTCGAAGGCGCCCGGGACGGGCGCAGCGTGGGCGAACTCATGGCCTCCGGCCGCAAGCTGATCCAGCGGGACGAGGTCATGGAGGGCATCCCCGAAATGATCCACGACGTGCAGGTCGAAGCCACCTTCCCCGACGGCACCAAGCTGGTCACCGTCCACGAGCCGATCGTCTGACGGGGGCGGCAGTCGTGATCCCCGGAGAGATCTTCTTCGCCGACGAGCCGGTCGCCTTCAACGAAGGACGCGAGGTCACCCGCCTGACCGTGCTCAACACCGCCGACCGGCCCGTCCAGGTCGGTTCCCACTACCACTTCGCCGAGGCCAACCCCGGCCTCGAGTTCGACCGCGCCGCGGCGCACGGCAGGCGGCTGGACATCGCCGCCGGCACCGCCGTCCGGTTCGAGCCCGGCATCCCCGTCGACGTCCGGCTGGTCCCCCTCGCGGGCGCCCGTGTCGTCGTCGGACTGCGCGGCGCGACCGGAGGTGCCCTCGATGCCTGAACTGTCCCGCACCGCCTACGCCGACCTGTTCGGCCCGACCACCGGCGACCGCGTCCGCCTCGCCGACACCGACCTCCTCGTCGAGATCGAGGACGACCTCTCCGGCGGCCCCGGCCGCTCCGGCGACGAAGCCGTCTTCGGCGGCGGGAAGGTGCTGCGCGAGTCCATGGGGCAGGCGCGCACCACCCGCGCCGAAGGCGCCCCCGACACCGTGATCACCGGCGCCCTGATCATCGACCACTGGGGCGTGGTCAAGGCCGACATCGGCATCCGCGACGGACGGATCACCGGCATCGGCAAGTCCGGCAACCCGGACACCATGGACGGCGTCCACCCCGACCTGGTCATCGGCCCCGAGACCGAGGTCGTCGCGGGCAACGGCAAGATCGTCACCGCGGGCGGCATCGACACCCACGTGCACTTCATCGCGCCCGACGCCGTCCACGAGGCCCTGGCGTCCGGCATCACCACCCTCATCGGCGGCGGCACAGGACCGGCCGAGGGCAGCAAGGCGACCACCGTCACGCCCGGCGCCTGGCACCTCGCGCGGATGTTCGCCGCCCTGGAGTCCAGCCCGGTCAACATCGGCTTCCTCGGCAAGGGCAGCACCATGTCGAAGGAGTCCATGCGCGACCAGCTGCGCGCCGGCGTCCTCGGCTTCAAGATCCACGAGGACTGGGGCGCGACCCCCGCCGTCATCTCCGCCTGCCTGGACGTGTGCGAGGAGTCCGGCGTCCAGCTGGCCGTCCACTCCGACACCCTCAACGAGGCCGGCTTCGTCGGCGACACCTTCGACGCGGTCGCGGGCCGCACCCTGCACGCCTTCCACGTGGAGGGCGCCGGCGGCGGGCACGCGCCCGACATGATCACCGCGGTGTCGCTGCCCAACATGCTGCCCGCGTCCACCAACCCGACCCGGCCGCACACCGTCAACACCGTCGAGGAGCACCTCGACATGCTGATGGTCTGCCACCACCTCAACCCGGCCGTCCCCGAGGACCTGGCCTTCGCCGAGTCCCGGATCCGGCCCAGCACCATCGCGGCCGAGGACATCCTGCACGACATGGGCGCGATCTCGATCATGTCCTCGGACGCCCAGGCCATGGGCCGCATCGGCGAGGTGATCCTGCGGACCTGGCAGACCGCGCACGTGATGAAGCGCAGGCGCGGCCTCCTGCCCGGCGACACCCGCGCCGACAACCTGCGCGCCCGTCGCTATGTCGCCAAATACACCATCAACCCCGCCGTCGCCCAGGGCATCGAGCACGAGGTCGGGTCCGTGGAGACCGGCAAGCTCGCCGACCTGGTGCTCTGGGACCCCCGCTTCTTCGGCGTGAAGCCGCAACTCGTCATCAAGGGCGGCCAGATCGCGTACGCGCAGATGGGCGACGCGAACGCCTCCATCCCGACGCCGCAGCCCGTCCTGCCGCGCCCGATGTTCGGGGCCCTGGGGACCGCCCCGGCCGGCAACTCGGTCAACTTCGTCTCCGAGCAGGCCGTCGCGGACGGGTTGCCGCAACGGCTCGGGCTCGGGCGCGCGTTCGTGCCCATCCGGTCCACGCGCGGCCGTACCAAGGCCGACATGCGGCAGAACGACGCGCTGCCCCGGGTGGAGGTGGCCGCGGACTCCTTCGCGGTGACCATCGACGGAGAACTCGTCGAACCCGCCCCCGTCGCCGAACTGCCGCTGGCCCAGCGGTACTTCCTCTTCTGAGCGCCGGGATGAGCCGCGCCGCTCTGCTCGTCCTCGCGGACGGCCGCTTTCCCGCCGGAGGGCACGCCCACTCCGGCGGGGCGGAGGCCGCCGTCCGGGCGGGACGTATCACGGATGCCGCGAGCCTGGAGGCGTTCTGCCGGGGGCGGTTGCACACCAGCGGGGTCGTCGCGGCGTGCGTCGCGGCGGCCGCCGCCCTCGGTGCCGACCCGGGGGAGCTGGACCGGGCCGCCGACGCCCGCACCCCGTCGCCCGCCCTGCGGGTGGCGGCGCGCAGACTGGGGCGGCAGCTGATGCGGGCCGCCCGGACGACCTGGCCGAGCCCCGAACTCGACGCCCTGGCCTCGCTGTTCCCCAAGGGGGCCCATCAGCCCGTCGTGCTGGGACTGGCCGCGCGTGCGGCCGGCCTCGGGGCGCTCGACGCGGCCTACTGCTCCCTCTACGAGGGGGTGAGCGGGCCCGCGACGGCGGTCGTGCGGCTGCTCGGTCTCGATCCGTTCGACGCGACGGGGGTGCTGGCGCGGCTCGCGGGCGAGGTGGACCGGGTGGCCGCGGACGCGGTGGAGGTGGGGGAGCGCGTGATCACCGACGGGGTCGAGGTGCTGCCCGCTCGGTCGGCGCCGCTGTTGGAGATCGGGGCGGAGGCGCATGCCGCTTGGGCTGTGCGGTTGTTCGCCTCGTAGGCGGGTTCAGTTCGCCCCCGCCGCCCCTTCCCGACCCGAACCCAGGGGCTCCGCCCCTTCGACCCCCGTTCGGCCTGGACGGCCTCGTCCTCAAACGCCGGACGGGCTGATTTTCCCACCGCCAGCTTTGACAGGAGCCGTTGTATGCATCTTGACCATCACCTCGCATCTCCCGCCGCCGTCTCCGCCGACGCCCGGCGGCCCGACGGGACCCGCCGTGCGCTGCGGATCGGGCTCGGCGGGCCCGTCGGGTCCGGGAAGACGGCCACCGTCGCCGCGCTGTGCCGGGCGCTGCGGGAGGAGTTGTCCCTCGCCGTGGTGACCAACGACATCTACACCCGGGAGGACGCCGAGTTCCTGCTCCGGGAGGCGGTGCTGCCGCCCGAGCGGATCAGTGCCGTGGAGACCGGCGCCTGCCCGCACACCGCGATCAGGGACGACATCTCCGCCAACCTGGAGGCGGTCGAGGACCTGGAGGACGAGGTCGGGCCGCTCGACCTGGTCCTGGTGGAGTCCGGCGGGGACAACCTCACCGCCACCTTCTCCCGCGGGCTCGTCGACGCGCAGGTGTTCGTGATCGACGTGGCGGGCGGCGACGACATCCCGCGCAAGGGCGGGCCCGGCGTCGCCACCGCCGACCTGCTGATCGTCAACAAGACCGACCTCGCGCCGTACGTCGGCTCCGACCTCGCGCGCATGGCCGCCGACGCCAAGGCGGCGCGCGGCGAACTGCCCGTCGTCCTCCAGTCGCTCCGGAGCGAGGGCGGGGTCCGGGAGGTCGCCGACTGGGTGCGGGAGCGGGTCGCCGCGTGGACCGCGTGACCACCACCGCGGGCGGCGTCCGGGCGAGCGCCCGCGTGCTCGCCCGCGGCGACGGGCGCGGCGGGACGGTCCTGCCGGTGCTGGAGGGCGAGGGACCGCTCGCCGTGCGGCGCACCCGGGGGAGCGGTGCCGAGGCCCGGGTGATGCTGGTCGGCGCGATGAGCGGGCCCCTCGGTGGCGACCACTTCACGGTGGCGGCCCACGCTGCGGGCGGCGCCCGCCTGACGGTCGGCTCGGCCGCCGCCACCCTCGCGCTGCCGGGGCAGGACAAGGCCGGGGCCCGCTACGAGGTCCGCCTCACCGTCGACGACGATGCCGAACTGAGCTGGCTGCCGGAGCAGTTGATCTCCGCCGGGGGCAGCGACCTGAACGTCACCACCTCCGTCGACCTCGCCGCCGGGGCGCGGCTGCTGCTGCGCGAGGAGCAGGTGCTCGGGCGGGCCGGGGAGGAACCCGGGCGGCTCACCAGCCGTCTGACGGTACGGATCGACGGGCGGTGCGTGCTCGACCAGGAACTGGCGTGCGGGCCCGGGGCGCCGGGCGGCTGGGACGGGCCCGCCGGGCTGGCTGGGCACCGTGCGGTCGGCCAGCTGGTCGTCGTACGGCCCGGGTTCGCCACCGAACCGCCGACGGCCCGCGTGTTCGAGGAGGGGGCGGCCGTGCTGCCGCTCGCCGGGCCGGCCGCGCTGGTGACCGCCGTGGCACCGGACGCGCTGCGGCTGCGGCGCCTGCTGGACGGGGCGCTGGCCTCGCTGGACTGAGGTTTCGTCGGCGAGTCGGGGCGATTCGGCCGACGGGTCCGCCGATCGAACGCCTTTCTCCGTTTATCGGATTGGCAAAGAAGTGGCACTGGCTCTGTTCTCGGGAATCCCACAGCCGCGAGGATCCCCGTACTTGTCGCGAACACGTACGGGGAGGGCCACTTGAGCACGAGCAGCATGCGGCGGAGGACAACCGCGTTCGGCACGGCCGGAGCGCTGGTCACCGCCACGCTGATAGCCGGCGCCGTCTCGGCGCCCGCCGCGAGCGCCGCCCCGGCCGACGGCCACGGGCACGGGCACGCGCAGGGCTGGGACAAGGAGGCGCGCGGTGCCGCCGTCGCCGCCGCCCGCGCCTCCCGGGCGGGCATCGACTGGCAGGACTGCGCAGCCGACTGGAACCTGCCGAAGCCCATCCAGTGCGGCTACGTCACGGTGCCGCTGGACTACGCCAAGCCGTACGGCAAGCAGATCAAGCTCGCCGTCGACCGGATCGGCAACACGGGCTCCCCAAGCGAGCGCCAGGGTGCGCTCCTCTACAACCCCGGCGGCCCCGGCGGCTCCGGCCTGCGCTTCCCGGCCCGCGTCACGAACAAGAGCGCGGTGTGGGCCAAGACGGCCAGGGCCTACGACTTCGTCGGCTTCGACCCGCGCGGTGTCGGCCACTCCGCGCCCATCTCCTGCGTCGACCCGCAGGAGTTCGTCAAGGCGCCCAAGGCCGACCCCGTGCCCGGCTCGGAGGCGGACAAGCTCGCCCAGCGCAAGCTCGCCCGCGAGTACGCCGAGGGCTGCCTCGAACGCAGCGGCGAGATGCTCCCGCACATGACCACGCCGAACACCGCGCGTGACCTCGACGTCATCCGCGCCGCGCTCGGCGAGAAGAAGCTCAACTACCTCGGTGTCTCCTACGGCACCTACCTCGGCGCGGTCTACGGCACCCTCTTCCCCGGCCACGTGCGCCGCATGGTCGTCGACAGCGTCGTCAACCCGTCCCGCGACAAGATCTGGTACCAGGCCAACCTGGACCAGGACGTCGCCTTCGAGGGCCGCTGGAAGGACTGGCAGGACTGGGTGGCCGCGAACGACGCCGCCTACCATCTCGGCGACACCCGCGCCGAGGTCCAGGAGCAGTGGCTGAAGCTGCGCGCCACCGCCGCGAAGGAGCCGCTGGGCGGCGTCGTCGGACCGGCCGAGCTGATCTCCTTCTTCCAGAGCGCCCCGTACTACGACTCCGCCTGGGCGCCGACCGCCGAGGTCTTCGGCAAGTACGTCGCCGGTGACACCCAGGCCCTCGTCGACGCCGCCGCGCCCGACCTGTCCGACACCGCGGGCAACGCCTCCGCGGAGAACGGCAACGCCGTCTACACGGCCGTCGAGTGCGCCGACGCCAAGTGGCCCACCGACTGGAACACCTGGGACCGGGACAACACCCGGCTGCACCGCGACCACCCGTTCATGACCTGGGCCAACGCCTGGATGAACCTGCCCTGCGCCACCTGGCCGGCCAAGCAGCAGACCCCGCTGAACGTCAAGACCGGCAAGGGACTCCCGCCGGTGCTGATCGTCCAGTCCGAGCGCGACGCGGCCACCCCGTACGAGGGCGCCGTCGAGCTGCACCAGCGGTTCGAGGGCTCCCGGCTCATCACCGAGCGGGACGCCGGTTCGCACGGCGTCACCGGGCTGGTCAACCCGTGCGTGAACGACCGGGTCGACACCTACCTGCTCACCGGCACGGTGGACGCCCGCGACGTGACCTGCGCGCCGCACGCCACGCCCAAGCCGTAACCCGGCGGACGGACACGGCGGGAGGGGGCGACCGGCCCGACCGGTCGCCCCCTCCCGCCGTGTTGCTACCGTCCGTCGGCCCAGGCGTCCTCCGCCGCGTAGTCGAAGAGGTCGCCGTACGCCCGGAGCATCTTCGGGTACGCCTCCCGCCAGTCCCGGCCCGCCAGCCGCTCCTCGATGAAGGCCACCGTCTCCGGCAGGGTGTCGGCGTACCGGGCCACCGGGCGATAGCCCAACTGCTCCTGTGCCGCGCTCATGTCGCACACCACCGGCGCGGGCACGCTCCACGGGGTGTCGCCCACGCCGTCCACCGGCGGGCCGTCGAGCAGCACGTCCTCCGTCTCGACGCCCATCACCGCGTCGATCGCCACCGCGATCTGAGCCACCGTCGGGGCGTCGGGGTCCACCGCGTTCAGGACGCGGGTGCCCGGCCGCGCGGCGGCCAGCCGGATCAGCTCCGCGATGTTGCGCACCCCCGCCGGGTGGAAGCGGCTGGTACCGCCGTACGCGAGCACGCGCCGGCGCCTGCCGTCGAGGTTGCGCTTGACGAAGTACAGCTCGCGCGGCGTCCGGCAGTACGGGCCGTGGATCGCGCCCGCCCGCAGCAGCGTCACCGGCAACCGGTCGCCCGCCGCGAGGAGTTCCCGCTCCAGCGCCGCCTTGCCGGTGCTGTACGTGCCGTCGCCCGGGCGGACGGTGCGCTGCGTCTCCGGGATCGGCACCGGGTACGCGGGGAAGCCGTCGGGCTCGGCCTGCGTGTCGAAGTTGCGGCCCTTGTCGTCCTCGTAGACCGAGACGCTGGAGATCACCACCGCCGAGCCTACCCGCCCGGCCAGCGACACCAACTGCCGCGCGTCCCGCTCCCCGAAGGACACCATGTCCACCAGGACGTCGCAGCCCTCGCCCACCGCCGCCGACAGCGCCGCCTCGTCCTCCCGGTCGGCCCGCGTCACCCGTACGTCCCGCGGCCACCGCGCGTCCCGGTCGCCGCCCCGCGAGACGGCCGTCACCTCCCAGCCGTCCCGGGCCAGCGCGTCGACCGCCGCCCGTCCGATCTGTCCCGTCGCCCCGATCACCACTGCATGTGTCATACGGCGACGGTAGGCGCCCCGTCGCGGGCCGGTCTCGCTCTTCTGCCGACGGCAGACGACGGAACCCGAGGGCCCCGGCTAGCGGTGCGGCAGGCGGGGGAACTTCCGGCCCTGGGCCGCCTTCCGGGCCTCCTCGGCCTTCACGTCGGCCGCGTACCGGTCCACGTACTCCTGGCCGGACAAGGCGAGGATCGCGTAGATGATCTCGTCGGTGACGGCGCGCAGCACGGCCTTCTCGCCCTCCATGCCCGCGTAGCGGGAGAAGTCGAGGGGCTCGCCGAAGCGGATGACCACCGGGTGCAGCTTCGGGATCTTCCGGCCGGGCGGCTGCGCCTCGAAGGTGCCGATCATCGCGCAGGGCACGACCGGCACCCCGGCCCTGAGCGCCATGACCGCGACGCCGACCTTGCCCTTGTAGAGCCGGCCGTCGTGCGAGCGGGTGCCCTCCGGATAGATGCCGAGCAACTCGCCCTTGGCCAGCACGCCGAGCCCCTCGCGGATCGCGGCCTGCCCGGCCTCCTTGCCGGAGCGGTCCACGGGGATCTGCCCCGCGCTGCGGAAGAAGAACGCGGTCAGCCTGCCCTTGAGACCGGGACCGGTGAAGTACTCGGCCTTGGCGAGGAAGGTGATGCGGCGCTTGAGCACCGCGGGCATGAGGAAGTGGTCCGAGAAGGAGAGGTGGTTGCCCGCGATGATGGCCGCCCCCGCATCCGGCACCTGGTCCAGGCCCTCGATCCGGGGGCGGAAGGCGACCCTCAGCAGCGGGCCCAGCAGTACGTACTTGAGCACGTAGTAGAACACGGTGTCTCTCCCAGTTCTCCGGGCTCTCGGCCGGCCGTCCGCGACCGGTGATCGATCGTAGCCCGACCGCGCCGAAACCGGACGGGACCGGTTCGGCCGCTCTTCGGTCAACTTGATTGACGTGACACGGCACCCTCCTCTGTGCTGTCCGGTGGCGGAAGGCGCGGAGCCCGGGTGGCGCACGGCCCGCGGCGGGGGCGCGACCGGGGGAGGGCGGATGACCGGTGGATCGGCGGGGGCGGCCGGACCGGCTGGGGCGGCCGGGGCCCCGTGGGCGGAGTTCGGGCGGCAGTTGCGCTCCCTGCGCCGGGCGGCCGGGCTCACCCAGGTGCAGCTCGGCCTGCGGGTGGGCTACCACCACTCCGCCGTGAGCAAGCTCGAAGCGGGCCTGCGCGAGCCGCCCGTGGGGCTGGTGCGCAGGCTCGACGCGATGCTGGAGACGGGCGGGGAGCTGGCCGCGATCGTCGCCGCGCCGCGCGAGGCGCCGGGGCGCCCGGACCGGTCCCCGGCCGACCCGGCCCTGTTCGCCCCGCTGCCCGGTGCGGACGCCCCCGCGGGGCAGGACGCGCCGGACGCCCGGATGTGGCCCGCGCGGCTGCCCGCCGAGGGGCTGGCGTGCCCGCTGCACGGCACCACGGGATGCGCGGTGCCCGACCCCGTTGAAGTGGCGGCGCTGCTCGACGGGCCGGGCCCGGCGGGCGGTCCGGGCCCGGCGTGGGGCGCGGGCGGTACGGCGGCGGTCGCCGAGGCGGAGGTGCTGCACGGCCTCACCGCCGTCCTGGCCTGTCTGATCCGCGAGGCGTTCCGGCGCGAGGGTCGGGTGACGGCCGTCGAGGGCCTGCTGCGGGCCCTGGCCCGCTGGGCCGGCGAGGTCAACTCCGCCGGGCGGCTGCCGTACGGGCAGTTGCGGCTCGCCGCGCAGTACGCCCAGGTCGCCGGGCGGCTGCGGATGGAGCGCGGGCAGATCGGCGTGGCGATGGCCTGGTTCGGCCACGGACTGCGCTGGGCGGACGCCGTCCGGGACGCCTCGGCCCGCGCGACCCTGCTCAGCGACATGTGCACCCTGGTACGGCTCGACGGGGACCCCTCGTTGATGCTCGGGTACGCCCGGGGCATCGGCGCGGTGGACGCGAGACGCCGGTGGATGGCCACCCTGTCCGGCCTGTACCAGGCGCGCGGCCACGCCCTGGCGGGCGACGCGGCGGAGTGCCGGCGTCACATCTCCCTGGCCCGGCGGGGGTTCGCCCGCCTCGGCCCGCGGGACCACCTGGAGGCGCCCTGGATGGCCGGGGCCGAGGGCGCGATGCGGGTCGACTCGGCGATCGGCGGCGCCCTGCGCGACCTCGCCGTGGCGACCGGGGACCGGGCGGCGGCCCGGCGCGCGGTGGACGCCACCGCCCGCTCGCGCGCGCAGGTGCCGCCCGAGATGCGGGGCGCACGGCTGCTGCTCACCCTGCGTCTGGCGGACAGCTGGGCGTGTGCCGGCGATCCCGGCGCGGCCGTCGCCCTCGCCTCCGAGGTCCTGGCGGAGGCGGTGCGTTCGCGCGAGTCGATGGTCACCGCCGAACTGCGCGGCCTGCACACCCGGCTCACCGGCCGGTGGGCCGACCTGCCGGAGGTCAGGGCGTACCGGGAGCGGCTGCTGGACGCGGGGGAGTGAGAGGCGGGGCTCCGGTTCCACCGGGCGCGCCCGCTCCCGGGGCGCACCCGCACTTGCCGGATTTTGACAGGACCGTACCGCGCCCGCGGAGCCGTTGAATCCGGTGCGGCGGGGTGTGAGGGTTCCGCCAGCCCGCGACATGACATGCAACCGACACCCGCGGGACGCGCCTCCGCACCCCAGGCCGCGCGTCCGGCATGTCCTGGCCGGGCCGGCCCGCAAGGAGCCCCCCACTCTCACAAGGAGCCACGATGCTCAGACAGACCGCGGTGGCCGGGACAGTCCTGGCCATGACACTCGCGGGGGCGGTGGTACCGACCTCCCTCGCCTCGGCCTCGGAGCGGTCCGCGCCCTCCGCGGCGGAACCCACCCCCGTAGAGAGGGCCGTCACCGCGGCCGACCAGGCCGTCCGCAGCGGTCTGGACGCCCTCGTCGCCGGCGGTCCCGACGAGCGGTACGACCGCCACCAGGTCACCCCCTGGGACCAGGACCTGTTCTCCGTCGCCTACGAGCGCACCTACCACGGTCTGCCGGTGGTCGGCGGCGACGCCGTCGTCCTCGCCGACGGCAAGGGCAGGGTCCGCGCCGTCCAGTCCGCCACCGAGGCCGCGATCGCGGTACCCACCGAGGCCGCGGTCACGGCCGAGCAGGCGGTGCGGACCAGCCGCGAGCGGCTCGCGAAGGTCGACAAGGTGGACTCCAGGCGCCTGGTGGTGCGGGTCGAGGACGACGTCCAGACCCTCGCCTGGGAGACCGTGCTCGTCGGCACCACCGAAAAGCGCGTGCCGAGCAGGCTGCACGTCTTCGTCGACGCCCGCACCGGCAAGGTCGTCGACAGCTATGACGACGTGAAGGCCGGCACCGGCCACAGCGAGTGGAACGGCCCCGACCCGCTGACCATCGACACCTCCCGCTCCGGCAGCCAGTACGCCCTGCGCGACACCACCCGGCCCGGCCTGCAGTGCTCGGACTACAACGGCGGCCTGTTCACCGGACCGGACGACGACTGGGGCACCGGCAACGCCTCCAGCAAGGAGACCGGCTGCGTCGACGTCATGTACGCGGCGCAGAAGGAGTCGGACATGCTCCGCGACTGGCTCGGCCGCAACGGCCACAACGGCAACGGCGGCAGCTGGCCGGTCCTCGTCGGTCTCAACCAGCTCAACGCCTACTGGGACGGCTCACGCGTCACCATCGGCCACAACAGCGCCGGCAAGTGGATCGCCGGCATGGACGTGGTGGGCCACGAGTTCGGCCACGGCCTCGACAGCTACACCCCCGGCGGCGCCAACCACGAGAGCGGCCTGGGCGAGGCCACCGGCGACATCATGGGCGCCCTGACCGAGGCGTACGCGAACCAGCCGGCTCCCCACGACACCCCCGACTACACCGTCGGCGAGGAGATCGACCTCCAGGGCCGCGGCCCCATCCGCAACATGTACAACCCCCGGCTGGTCAACAACGACCCCAACTGCTACTCCGCCGCCATACCGAACACCGAGGAGCACGCGGCCGCCGGGCCCATGAACCACTGGTTCTACCTCCTCGCCGAGGGCTCCAGCCCCGGCGGCGGCAAGCCCTCCAGCCCCACCTGCGACGGCAGCCAGGTGACCGGCATCGGCATCCAGAACGCCGGGAAGATCTTCTACGGCGGGATGCTGCTCAAGACCAGCGGCATGACCTACAAGCGGTACCGCACCGCCACCCTCACCGCGGCCAGGAACCTGGACGCGTCCTGCGGCCTGTTCGACGCGACCAAGGCGGCCTGGAACGCGATCGACATCCCGGCCCAGAGCGGCGACCCGACCTGCACCGGGCAGCAGACCGACTTCTCGCTGGCCCTGAACCCGGCGAGCGGCGACGTCGAGGCCGGCTCCGCGGTCAACGCCACGGTCGACACCACCACCGTCACCGGCAGCGCCCAGCAGGTGTCGCTGACGGCCACCGGCACCCCGCCCGGCGTGAGCGTCACCTTCAGCCCCGCGACCGTGACCTCCGGCTCCAGCTCGGCCATGCGGATCTCCACCACGGCCGGCACCGCCGCGGGCACCTACTCGATCACCGTCAAGGGCACGGCGGGCGGCAAGAGCCACACCGCCCAGTACACCCTCACCGTCGGCGGCGGCACCAACCCGGGCACGCCGCCCGACGTCGACGTCGCCCAGGTGCAGGCCCACCTCGCGCAGTTCGGCTCCATCGCCGCGCAGAACGGCGGCAACCGCCGCTCCACCGGCGCCGGTTACGACGCCTCCCTCGCGTACGTCAAGGGCAGGCTCCAGGCGGCCGGGTACACCGTCACCGAGCAGACCTGCGCCTCCGGCTGCTCCGCCGGCGCGGGCAACAACCTGGTCGCCGAGTGGCCGAAGGGCGACGCCAACAGCGTCTACCTGTACGGCGCCCACCTCGACGGGGTCTCGGCAGGGCCCGGCATCAACGACAACGGCTCCGGTTCCGCCGCGCTCCTCCAGACGGCGCTCACCCTGGCCGAGCAGAACCCGACCATGAAGAACCGCGTCCGCTTCGCCTGGTGGACCGACGAGGAACAGGGCCTGAACGGCTCCGACTTCTACGCCCGCACCCTCTCCTCGGCCGACCGCGCCAGGATCAAGGCGTACTACAACTTCGACATGGTCGCCTCCGTCAACGGCGGCTACTTCATCAACAACCTGACCTCCTCGGCCGCCGCCCCGATGCGGGAGTACTGGACCTCCCTCGGACTCGCCCCGCAGGAGAACGTCGAGGGCCAGGGCCGCTCCGACGACTCCTCGTTCCAGCAGGTCGGCATCCCCACCTCGGGCTACGCCACCGGCGCCTCCGCGACCAAGTCGACGGCGGAGGCCGCCAAGTGGGGCGGCACCGCGGGCCGCTCCTACGACCCGTGCTACCACTCCGCCTGCGACACCACCTCCAACATCAACGCCACCGCGCTGAACCGCAGCGCCGACGGCATCGCGTACACGATCTGGAAGACCGCCGTCGGCGACGCGCCGAACCCGCGGGACGACTTCTCGCTCACCGCGACCCCGTCCTCGGGCACCGTGCAGCCGGGCAGCTCCGCGCAGGTCACCGTGAACACCGCGACGACCAGCGGTGACGCCCAGACCGTGCGGCTGTCGGCGTCCGGCGAGCCGACCGGAGTGAGCGTCGGCTTCAGCCCGGCCTCGGTCACCTCCGGCCAGTCCTCGACCGCCACGGTCCAGGTCGCCGCGGGCACGGCCCCCGGCACCTACACCTTGACCCTCACGGGCACGGGCACCGCCACGCACACCACCACGTACACCCTCACCGTGTCCGGCGACGGCGAGACCACCTGGCAGCTGGGAGCCACCTACGCGGCCGGTGACGTGGTGAGCTACGACGGCGTGCGCTACCGGTGCGTCCAGGGCCACACCGCCTACCCCGGCTGGGAACCGCCCCACGTCCCCGCCCTGTGGCAGCGCCTGTGACACGAGGGTGAGAAACGCCTGACACGCCGACGGGCGGTGGGGATCACGGTGATCCCCACCGCCCGTCGGCGCGTGTGACGAGGTGGCGTCAGAACTTCGGCGTCGGCGCCTGCGCCTCGACCAGCTCCGCGGCCTCCTCCTCGGTCCCCACCGCCGGCGGGGAGCCCGCGAGCGGCTGCTGGGCCGTCTCCTTCATGCAGGCGACGGCCACCACACCGATCAGGGCCGCCGCCATCGCGTAGTAGGCGGGCATCATGTCGGAGCCGGTCACGCTGATCAGCGCGGTGATCACCAGCGGTGTGGTACCGCCGAAGAGGGACGTCGACAGGTTGTAGCCGACCGACAGGGACCCGTAGCGGACGTTGGTCGGGAACATCGCCGGGAGCGCCGCCGACATCGTGCCCAGGAGGCAGACCAGCGACAGGCCGAGCATCAGCATGCCGGCCGAGACCGCGAGCAGACTGCCGTCCTGCACCAGCAGGAACGCCGGGGCGGACAGGACGAAGAAGCCGATCATGCCGGTCATCAGGAGGGGCTTGCGGCCGAAGCGGTCGGACAGCCGGCCGACCTGGTTGATGATCAGCATCAACAGCACCATCGTCGCCACCAGGATCATCAGACCGTGGCTCTCGCTGTAGTCCAGCTCGTCCGACAGGTAGGTCGGCATGTACGACAGCAGCATGTAGTCCGTGACGTTGTACGCGCCGACGAGCGCGATGCACAGGATCAGCGCCCGCCAGTGGGTGCGGAAGATCTTTGCGAGGTCGCCCCGCGCGGTGGTCTCCACCGCGTTCGCCGCCTCCGAGATGTGGACGTTGGAGTCCTGGAGTTGCAGGAAGGCGGGCGTGTCGTCCAGCTTCAGCCGCAGATAGATACCGACGATGCCGAGCGGCGCCGCCACGAGGAACGGGATGCGCCAGCCCCAGGCGTCCATCGTGTCGCTGCCCAGCCACGCCGTCAGCGCGGTGACGAGGCCGGCCGCACCGGTGTACCCGGCCAGCGTCCCCAGCTCCAGGAAGCTGCCGAAGAACCCGCGCCGCTTGTCGGGCGCGTACTCGGCGATGAAGGTGGACGCGCCGCCGTACTCGCCTCCGGTGGAGAAGCCCTGGAGCAGGCGGAACACGATCAGCAGCAGCGGCGACCAGAAGCCGATCGCGTCGTAACTGGGGATGAGCCCGATGGCGGCCGTGCCGATCGCCATGAGGATCATCGTGAGCGCGAGCACCTTCTTGCGGCCGATCTTGTCGCCCATCGGGCCGAAGACCATGCCGCCGATGGGCCGCACCAGGAACGCCACGGCGAACGTGGCGAACGAGGACAGCAACTGCGCGGTGTCACTCCCGGACGGGAAGAACACCCGGCCGATGGTGCCCGCGAGGTAGGCGTAGATGCCGAAGTCGAACCACTCCATGGCATTGCCGAGAGAGGCGGCTTTCACGGCTCTCTTGACCGCGGCCTCGTCCGTCACGGTGATGTCCGACCGGCGCAGTCGGGGGTTCTTCCGGCGCTTGATCGCCCGGAACAGGGCGGGGTGGCGGCGGACCGCCGCGGCGTCGGTCTCCGGGCCGTTCTCGGTGGGGGACGTGGCGGCCTCCCTTTCCACACGCAGACACTCCGTGCGGAGTCCTGCTCGGTCGTACGTCTTCCAGCTCGTACCCGTTCCCTCGATCATGCTGGGTATGGTCGTGACCTCGGTCATGTGATTGCGCCGATGAGGTGAGCGGCCGGTGAGTACGCTTCGCACATGCGTATCTCCGTCTCCTCCGACATGGACGAACCCGTGGCCCGGCTCCTCGTCGAGGAACTGCGCGCCCGCGGCCACGAGGTGCGCGCGCACGGCGCGCTGAGCCCCGGCGCGGACCCGCGGTGGGCGGCCTGCTCCGAGCAGGCGGCGCGCGAGGTCGCCGAGGGGCGGGCCGACCAGGCCGTGGTGTGCTGCTGGACCGGCACCGGCGCGTCCATCGCCGCCAACAAGGTGCCGGGCGTCCGCGCGGCCCTGTGCGCCGACGCGTACACCGCCGACGGGGCCCGCCGCTGGAACGACGCCAACGTGCTCGCCCTGAGCCTGCGGCTGACGTCCGGGCCGCTGCTGCGGGAGATCCTCGACGCCTGGTTCGCGGGCGGGCCGAGCGAGGACGCCGAGGACCGGGACAACGTCACGCACGTCGAGCGGCTCGACCGGGGCCGAGCCGCTCGGTGAACCCTGCCCGGCGGCTCAGGAGGTCAGGACCTTCTCCAGCGTCCCGAGGGCGCCCGTCAGCTCCTCGGCCGTGACCGTCAGCGGCGGAGCCAGCCGGATCGTGGAGCCGTGGGTGTCCTTGACGAGGATGCCCTCGCGCATCAGCCGCTCACTGATCTCGCGTCCGCCGCCCAGCGCCGGGTCCACGTCCACGCCCGCCCACAGCCCCCGCGCCCGGAAGCCGACGACGCCCCTGCCGACCAGGGCGGCCAGACCCTCGCGCAGCACCGCGCCCAGCTCGGCCGCCCGGCGCTGGAACGCGCCGGTCTCCAGCAGCTCCACCACCGCCGTGCCCACCGCGGCGGCCAGCGGATTGCCGCCGAACGTCGAACCGTGCTCGCCCGGGTGCAGCACCCCCAGCACCTCACGGCTGCCGACCACCGCCGACACCGGGACGATGCCGCCGCCCAGCGCCTTGCCGAGCAGCACCACGTCCGGCACCACCGACTCGTGGTCGACGGCCAGGGTGTGGCCCGTGCGGCCCAGACCCGACTGGATCTCGTCCGCGACGAACAGGCAGCCCTTGCGCCGGGTCAGCTCCCGCACCCCGGCCAGATAGCCGTCGTCCGGGATCAGCACCCCCGCCTCGCCCTGGATCGGCTCGATCAGTACGGCCGCCGTCGTCTCGTCCACCGCCGCCTCCAGCGCGGCCAGGTCGTTGTACGGAACGATCCGGAAGCCCGGGGTGAAGGGGCCGAAGCCGGAGCGGGCCGTCTCGTCGGTGGAGAAGCTCACGATCGTCGTCGTACGGCCGTGGAAGTTGTCCGCCGCCACCACGATCGTCGCCCGGTCGGCCGGGACGCCCTTGACGTCGTAGGCCCACTTGCGGGCCACCTTGATGCCGCTCTCCACCGCCTCCGCGCCGGTGTTCATGGGCAGCACCATGTCCGTGCCGGTCAGGGCGGCCAGCCGCTCGGCGAAACCCGCGAGCCGGTCGTTGTGGAAGGCGCGCGAGGTGAGCGTGAGCCGGTCCAGCTGCCGGTGGGCGGCCTCGACCAGCGCCGGGTGGCGGTGGCCGAAGTTGAGCGCCGAGTACCCGGCCAGCATGTCCAGGTAGCGGCGGCCCTCGACGTCCTCGACCCAGGCGCCCTCGGCGCGGGCCACCACGACGGGCAGCGGGTGGTAGTTGTGCGCGAGGACGGGCTCCTCCGCGCGGATCAGTTCCTCGGAGCCGCGGGCGGTGCGGGCGGGTGCGGTCATGAGCGGGTCTCCCGGATCTCCTGGGTGCAGCACTTGATGCCGCCACCGGCCTTGTGGAACTCGGACAGGTCGACGGGGACCGGCACGTAGCCGAGGCCAGCGAGTCGCTCGGCCAGCCCCCTGGCCTCCGGAGCGATGAACACGTGCCGCCCGTCGGACACCGAGTTCAGCCCGAACGCCAGCGCGTCCTCGCGGGTGGCGATCACCGCGTCCGGGTAGAGCCGCTCCAGCACCTCGCGGCTGCCCGGCGAGAAGGCGCCGGGGTAATACGCGATGTTGCCGCCGTTGCCGCCGTCCGGGCCGGTCCCGTCGTCGAGCACGAACAGCGCCGTGTCCAGGTGGTAGAAGTACGGGTCCACCAGGGTCAGCGAGATCACCGGCACGCCGAAGAACTCCTGCACCTCGCGATGGGCCGCAGGGGTGGTGCGGAACCCCGTGCCGGCCAGGATCCAGCGGCCGGCCGGGACCAGGTCGCCCTCGCCCTCGCAGACCGACTCGGGATGGTGGACCTCGAAGCCCTCCGTCTTGAACCACGCCTCGAAGGGCACGGACTCGGGCCGCCGCTCGGGCGCGTGGAAGAGGGAGCCGAACACCCGGCCCTCGACCACGACCGCGCAGTTCGCGGCGAAGACCATGTCGGGCAGGCCGGGGACCG
Organism: Streptomyces sp. NPDC102490; assembly: GCF_044765285.1. Lineage (NCBI taxonomy): Bacteria > Bacillati > Actinomycetota > Actinomycetes > Kitasatosporales > Streptomycetaceae > Streptomyces > Streptomyces sp. NPDC102490. The sequence goes on along the minus strand of NZ_JBIWJU010000008.1, from coordinate 301,228 downwards.
GCGTCACGGTGTCCACGGTGTGGCCGTGGGCACGGTAGGTGTCGACCAGCGCCTGCCACTGGTCGAGGGCGCGGATGACGTCGACCGGTCGGCCGGTGCTCATCCACGGGTTGATCGCGTACTGCACGGCGAAGTGTCTGGGTTCGCAGACCAGGAAGCGCCGCCGGCGCGGCACACGGGGCTCGGTCACAGAGGGGTACCTCCGCTTTTCACGGTGTGTGACGGGGTGTTGACACCACGGTAGAAAAGGTCGCCCGAGCCCGACAAGCGACGAAAGCTGCGTGTTCCCGCAGGATCGCTGCGTTCTCCGCCCGGTCAGCGCACGTCCGCTGCGCCGTCCGGGGCGAGCAGGGCGGCTCCCGCCTCGGGACTGTCCGGGATCAGGTGGGACAGCACCATCACACTGATCGTCTTCCGGATGAACGGCTCCGCACGAATCCGCTCCAGCACCTCCTCGAAGTGCTCCACGTCCCGCGCCCGCACATGCAGCAGCGCGTCCGCGCCGCCGGTCACCGTCATCGCCGCGGTGATCTCCGGATAGCCCCGCACCACCTCCGCCAGCCGCCGGGGCGGCGCCGCACCCTCGCAGTACACCTCCACGTACGCCTCCGTGCGCCACCCCAGCGCGGAGGGCCGCACCGTCGCCGTGAAACCGGTGATCACGTCGGTCTCGCGCAGCCGGTCCACCCGGCGCTTGACCGCCGTCGAGGACAGTCCGATCTCCGCGCCGATCTCGGCGAAGGAGGTCCGGGCGTTCTCCATCAGGGCGGTGACGATCTTCCGGTCGAGTTCGTCGAACGAAGCGGGCCTGCTGTTCATGCGGGCACTGTATCCAGCGGATACCGGCACGTCGCAGGCGTGGGCAGGCGCGCGGATCGCCCCTACACTCCACCTTCATGCTGCGCGCCCTGGCTGTCGACGACGAACGCCCCACGCTCGAGGAACTCGTGTACCTGCTGAACGCCGACCCCCGCATCGGCACGGCGGAGGGAGCGGGCGACGCGACCGAGGCGCTGCGCCGCATCAACCGGGCCCTGGAGTCGGGCCCCGACGGACCGGACGCCATCGACGTCGTCTTCCTCGACATCCAGATGCCCGGCCTCGACGGGCTGGACCTCGCCCGGCTGCTCACCGGCTTCGCCCGGCCGCCGCTGGTCGTGTTCGTCACCGCGCACGAGGACTTCGCCGTCCAGGCCTTCGACCTGGAGGCCGTCGACTACGTGCTCAAACCGGTGCGCAGGGAACGGCTGGCGGAAGCGGTGCGCCGGGCCGCCGAACAGCGCGGCCCCGCCGCCGTGCCCGCGCCGCGCATCCCCGTGCACGAACCCGACCCCGACCACATCACCGTGGAACTCGGCGGCGTCGCCCGCTTCGTCCCCGTCGACGACATCACCCACGTCGAGGCCCAGGGCGACTACGCCCGCCTGCACACCGAGCGGGGCAGCCACCTCGTCCGCATCCCGCTGTCCACCCTGGAGGAGCGCTGGCGCGCCCGCGGCTTCGTCCGCATCCACCGCCGCCACCTGGTCGCCCTGCGCCACATCGGCGAACTCCGCCTCGACGCCGGCACCGTCAGCGTCCTGGTCGGCGCCGAGGAGCTCCAGGTCAGCCGGCGCCACGCCCGTGAACTGCGGGACCTGCTCATGCGGAGGCCGTGAGCCGTGCCCCAGGACCCCACCGAGCGCCGCGTCACCGTCACCGGCCCGCCCAGGCGCACCGGCCGGACCTCCGGGCACTACCGCCCGCGCACCGAGATCGACGAGCAGACCACCCTCGGCCACACCTACGTCCGCTCCCTGATGCGCAGCCAGCTGCGCGCCGGTCTCACCGCCCTCGCCGTCCTCGGCCTCCTCGTCGGACCGCTCCCGCTGCTGTTCGCCGCGATGCCCGACGCCCGCCGTCTGGAGTGGGCCGTCCTCGGCTTCGGCCTGTACGCCCCGCTGGTCCTCCTCGCCCGCTGGTACGTGCGCCGCGCCGAGCGCAACGAACGCGACTTCGTGCGGCTCGTCGAGGACCGGTGACCATGCCGGACGAGGCCGTGAAGGCGCCATGAACTCCAGCTACGCCATATCCGCCGTCGCCCTCGTCGTCGTGGCCACCGTCCTCGTCGGCGCATTCGGCCTGCGCATCTCCCGCACCACCTCCGACTTCTACGTCGCCTCCCGCACCGTCGGCCCCCGCCTCAACGCGGCCGCCATCAGCGGCGAGTACCTCTCCGCCGCGTCCTTCCTCGGCATCGCGGGACTGGTCCTCGTCCAGGGCCCCGACATGCTCTGGTACCCGGTCGGCTACACCGCCGGCTACCTCGTCCTGCTCCTGTTCGTCGCCGCCCCGCTGCGCCGCTCGGGCGCCTACACGCTGCCCGACTTCGCCGAGGCCCGGCTCGCCTCGCAGGGGGTGCGGCGGCTCGCCGGGGCCTTCGTGGTCGGGGTCGGCTGGCTGTACCTGCTGCCCCAGCTCCAGGGCGCCGGGCTGACGCTGAACGTGCTCAGCGGGGCGCCCGACCGGCTGGGCGGGGTGATCGTCGCCGTCGTGGTCGCGGCCATCGTCGCGGCCGGCGGCATGCGCAGCATCACCTTCGTCCAGGCCTTCCAGTTCTGGCTCAAACTCACCGCCCTGCTCGTCCCCGCCTTCTTCCTGGTGCTGGCCTGGCAGGCCGACGGCGCCCCCGGCCGCCCCTTCGACGAACCCGCCACCTTCCGCGAGCAGCGCTCCGTCCGGGTCGACGCCGGCCTCACCCTCAAGCTGGAGGAGCCGTTGACCGTCTCCGTCGACGGCACCGTGGACGGCCGCGCCCACGACGGCGACCGCGTCGCCCTGCCCGCCGGCAGCCACCGCATCGAGGCCGGCGCCCGCCTCACCTTCGCCGCGGACACCCCCGTACCGGCCGCCGGGCACGGCGCCGACGACGCCCTGTCCCCGTCCCGGGCCGAGAGCCGCACGGAACGCCCGCTGTACGCCACCTACGGCCTGATCCTCGCCACCTTCCTGGGCACCATGGGCCTGCCGCACGTCGTGGTCCGCTTCTACACCAGCCCGCACGGCGTCGCCGCCCGCCGCACCACCGTCGCCGTGCTCGGCCTGATCGGCGCCTTCTACCTGCTGCCGCCCCTTTACGGCGCCCTCGGCCGCCTCTACGCCCCCGAGCTGACCCTCACCGGCGACGCCGACGCCGCGGTCCTGCTGCTGCCCGACCGGGTGATCGGGGGAGTGGGCGGCGACCTGCTGGGCGCGCTGGTCGCGGGCGGTGCCTTCGCCGCGTTCCTGTCCACCGCGTCGGGGCTCACCATGGCCGTGGCCGGCGTCCTCACCCAGGACGTGCTGCCGTCCCGCGCCGTGCCGCACTTCCGGCTCGGCACCCTGCTCGCCATGGCCGTGCCGCTGGCGGCGAGCGCGCTGGTCGGCGGGCTGCCGGTGGCCGACGCCGTCGGACTCGCCTTCGCCGTCTCCGCCTCCTCCTTCTGCCCGCTGCTCGTGCTCGGCATCTGGTGGCGGCGGCTGACCCCGCCCGGCGCGGCCGCCGGGATGCTGGTGGGCGGCGGCTCGGCCCTGCTCGCCGTCGCGGCCACCATGGGCGGCTTCCCGGGCGGCGGCGGGTCGCTGCACGCGCTGCTGGCCTGGCCCGCCCTGTGGTCGGTGCCGCTGGGCTTCCTGACCATGGTGCTGGTCTCCCTGGCCACCCCGGGCCGGGTGCCGGCCGGGACGGCGGCGATCCTGGCCCGCTTCCACCTGCCGGAGGAGCTGGGCACGGAGGAACTGCCCGCGGACGCGCTGCGCACAGACGTACCGCGCACAGACGTACCGCGCACAGACGTACCGCGCACAGACGTACCGCGCACAGACGTACCGCGTACGGACCCACTGCGTACGGACCCACCGCGCACGGGCCCACCGCGCGCGGACGGCCTGGAGGCGGCGGGCGGCCCGCGCGAGGAGACGACGCGGTGAGCGGCTCCGCGGGCGGTTTCCTGGCGGGCCTGGCCGTCGCCCTGCTCCCGCTGCTGGCCGCCGGTTTCTGGCTGGGGCGGCGCACGGCCCGGCCGCGGCACCTCGGCGGCCTGGGCACCCCAGTCGAACACGCCACCTTCCAGACCCTGCACACCGCCTCCCTGGCCGCGCCTCCGCTGCGCGCGGGCCTGACCGAGGAGACCGCCGGGAAGTCGGCCCGCAAGCTGCGCTCCCTGCTGGGCACGGACGCCCTGTGCCTGACCGACCTCAAGGAGGTCCTGGTCTGGGACGGCGTGGGCACCCACCACCGCGCCGAGATCATGGAACGCCTCGCCGGACCGCTGGAGACCGGCCGCGGGGAGGCCTTCCGGCTCACCTGCGACACCCCGGACTGCACGGTGCGCTGGGCCGTCGTCGCCCCGCTGACCGTGGACGACCGGGTGCACGGCGCCCTGGTCGCCTGCGCCCCCCGCGAGTCCGCCGTCCTGGTCCGGGCCGCCGGGGAGGTGGCCCGCTGGGTCTCCGTCCAGCTGGAGCTGGCCGACCTCGACCAGTCCCGCACCCGGCTCATCGAGGCCGAGGTCAAGGCGCTGCGCGCCCAGATCTCCCCGCACTTCATCTTCAACTCGCTGGCGGTGATCGCGTCCTTCGTGCGCACCGACCCCGAGCGCGCCCGCGAGCTGCTCCTGGAGTTCGCCGACTTCACCCGCTACTCGTTCCGCCGGCACGGCGACTTCACCACCCTCGCCGACGAGCTGCACGCCATCGACCACTACCTGGCGCTGGTGCGGGCCCGCTTCGGCGACCGCCTCGCCGTCACCCTCCAGGTCGCCCCGGAGGTGCTGCCGGTCGCCCTGCCCTTCCTGTGCCTCCAGCCGCTCGTCGAGAACGCCGTCAAGCACGGCCTGGAGGGCAAGGCCGACCGGTGCCGCATCCAGATCACCGCCCAGGACGCGGGCGCCGAGGCGCTGGTCGTCATCGAGGACGACGGCGCCGGCATGGACCCGGAGCTGCTGCGCCGCATCCTCGCGCGCGAGGTGAGCCCGTCGGGCGGCATCGGGCTGTCCAACGTCGACGACCGCCTCCGCCAGGTCTACGGAGACGACCACGGCCTCGTGATCGAGACGGCCGTCGGCGCGGGCATGAAGATCACGGTCCGGCTGCCGAAGTACCAGCCGGGCGTGCACTCGGCGGGCCGGCTCAGGCGCTCCGCGTGGCCACCAGTCCCAGGGTGATGAGACCCAGCACGACCCAGCCGAACCACAGCCAGCCGTTGCTGCCGAGTGCCACCGTGTAGGCCGTCACCGCGACGAGGCCGCCGATGGTGAGCGCCCCCATCGTCTTCGTCGAACTGTCCGTGGAACCGGGCATCGCAACACCCTCCTCGTGGTTCGCTCCCCCCTATGGTGCCCCGGTTCCGGCTCCGGAGGGGTGCGGACGACGAGAAGCGGCCCGTTTGCGTTCAGCCGCCGCGTGTGTTCAGCGAGGCCAGGTAGGCGTTGTACGCCGCCAGCTCCTTGTCGCCGTCGCGGTCGGCGGCCCGGTCGCTGCGCCGGGCCTGGCGCTCCTCCGAGGCGTACCACTGGAAGAGCAGCGCGAGCAGCACCAGCACGGAGGGGACCTCGCTGAAGGCCCAGGCGATGCCACCGGCCGCGTTCTGGTCGGAGAGCGCGTCGATGCCGAGCGAGGCGGGCGGGTTCTCGAACGTCGAGACCATGGGGGAGGAGGCCATCATCAGCGCGATGCCGAAGAACGCGTGGAACGGCATGCCCGCGAACAGCTCCAGCATCCGCATCAGGTAGCCCGGCCGGTGCGGGCCCGGGTCCACACCCATGATCGGCCAGAAGAACACCACACCGACGGCGAGGAAGTGCACCATCATCGCGATGTGCCCGGCCTGGGAGCCCATCAGGGTGTCGAAGAGCGGGGTGAAGTACAGCGCGTAGAGGCTCGCGATGAACAGCGGGATGGTGAACGCCGGATGCGTGATGATCCGCATGTAGCGGCTGTGCAGCAGCATCAGCAGCAGCTCGCGGGGCCCCTTGCGGCCGCGGCCCGCCGGGGGCAGCGCGCGCAGGGCCAGCGTGATCGGGGCGCCGAGCAGCAGCAGGATCGGCGACACCATGCTGATCACCATGTGCTGGACCATGTGCACGCTGAACATGACCATGCCGTAGTCGTTCAGCTTGGTGCACATCATCAGGGCGACGCTCAGCACACCGGCCACGAAGGCCACGGTCCGGCCGACGGGCCACTTGTCACCGCGCCGCACCAGACGGACGACGCCCCACCCGTACAGCGCCAGCCCCAGGAGGCAGGCGATCAGGAAGAAGGGGTCCGCCGACCAGGCGAGGCCCCGCCCCAGCGTGAACGGCGGCAGATCCATCGTCATGCCGTGCCCGCTGTGATCCATCCGCCCGCTCCTGTTTCGTGGGGGTTGAGCGCATTTGCACGCCGCTTGTCCGAAGCAAGCGTAGAACCGCCCCCGGCGACTTCTGTCACCGGGGGCGGTACGGCGCCCTGTCAGGGGCGCGGGGAACTGCGCGAGCAACCACGATTCACCCGCGGACGGAGTACTGAAGCAACCTCAGAGAACACACTCCGCCTCCGCGTACCGCGCATCCGGCACCGTCTTCAACGACTCCACCGCCTCGGCGAGCGACACCATCTCGATGTTCGTCCCCCGCAGAGCGGTCATCATCCCGAACTCCCCACGATGCACCGCCTCCACCGCGTGCCACCCGAACCGCGTCGCCAGCACCCGGTCGTACGCCGTCGGCGTCCCCCCGCGCTGGACGTGACCGAGTATCACCGGCCGGGCCTCCTTGCCGAGCCGTTCCTCCAGCTCGATCGAGAGCTGCCGGGCGATCCCCGCGAAGCGTTCGTGGCCGTAGACGTCCTTGCCGCCCTCGTCGAAGTCCATGGTCCCGGCCTTCGGCTTGGCACCCTCCGCGGCCACCACGATCGCGAACCGCTTGCCCGCGGAGAAGCGCGCGCCGACCTTCGCGGCCAGCTCGTCGATGTCGAAGGGCCGCTCCGGGACGACGACGGCGTGCGCGCCGGCCGCCATGCCCGAGTGCAGCGCGATCCAGCCGGTGTGCCGGCCCATGACCTCGACGATCAGCACCCGCTGGTGCGACTCGGCGGTGGTCTTCAGCCGGTCCAGGGCCTCGGTGGCGACGGTCACCGCGGTGTCGAAGCCGAAGGTGACGTCGGTGACCGCTATGTCGTTGTCGATGGTCTTCGGCACGCCCACGATCGGCAGACCGTTGTCGGACAGCAGCCGGGCCGCCTTCAGCGTGCCCTCGCCGCCGATCGGGATGATCGCGTCGAGGCCGAGTTCCTCGACGTGTCCCCGGGCCCGCTCGACGCCGTCCCGCAGGTGCTCGGGACGGACCCGGGAGGAGCCAAGGATGGTGCCGCCGCGCGCCAGGATGCCGCCGACCGCGTCCAGGTCGAGCTTGAGGTAGTCGCACTCCAGGAGGCCCTTCCAGCCGTCCCGGAAACCGATGACCTCGTCGCCGTGGTCGACGACGGCTCGGTGCACGACGGACCGGATGACGGCGTTCAGGCCGGGGCAGTCGCCGCCGGAGGTGAGGACACCAATGCGCATAGCCCGAAATACCTTCTCAACGTGGCACGGGTCCGGACCGCGCTGTCCGGCTCGATCCCCGCCACCCTAGCGGCATCGGGGGGCGGGACCGAACCGTGCGTCCGCCTGCTGGACGAGCTCGCTCACCTGTGCGGACGGGGCATCAGACGGGCCCGTCCGCCCGGGTCACGCGGGCTGCTGCGCGGCCGCGATGCGCTCGTTGCGGAGCGCCTCGTACCAGCGGTCGTCGGTCGGCGGCAGCGCGTTCACGTCGAGGGCCAGCTTGAGCAGCAGGTCCGCGATCTGCGGGTTGCGCGCCAGCACCGGACCGTGCATGTACGTGCCGAAGACCGTGTCGTTGTACGCGCCCTCGGTGCCGTCCCCCGTGCCGTTGCCGTTGCCGAAGCGGACCTGGGCGAGCGGACGGGCGTGGGGCCCGACGTGGGTGACGCCCTGGTGGTTCTCGAAACCGGTCAGCGGGGGCAGGCCGAGGCGCGGGTCGATGTCGCCGAGCACGTCGCCGACGCACCGCGCGCCCTCGCCGCGGGTGGAGACCACGTCGAGCAGGCCGAGGCCCGCCTCGCGCTGGCCGAGGTCGTTGATGAACTCGTGGCCCAGGATCTGGTAGCCGGCGCAGACCGAGAAGACGATCGCGCCGTTCTCCACCGCCCGGTACAGGCCGCCGTCGCGGCGCAGCCGCTCGGCCGCGAGCCGCTGCGGCCGGTCCTCGCCGCCGCCGATCAGGTAGATGTCGCCGGAGGTCGGGATCGGCTGGTCGCTGCGCACGTCGAGCCGGGCCACGTCGAGGCCGCGCTGGCGGGCCCGGCGCTCCACGACCAGGGCGTTGCCCTGGTCGCCGTAGGTGCTGAGGAGGTCCGGGTAGATCCAGACGATCCGCAGTTGGTTGTCGCTCACGAAAATCCCCTGAAGTCTCGCGGTCAGTTGCCGACGCGGCGGCGCAGGTCCTGGAAGGCGGTGTAGTTCGCGATGACCTCGATGCGACCCGGCGGGCACAGCTGCACCGCCTGGTCGAGGTCCTCGCACACCTGGAACTGCTGGTTCGCGACCTCCAGGCGCACCGCGAGGTCCAGCTTCCGGTCGCCGACCACGCAGATCGGGTGTCCGGACAGCCGGGTGTAGTCCACGTCCCACAGCCAGGAGGTGTCGGTGCCGTCGGCGCCGCGTGCGTTCACCGAGAGGATCACCGGGGCCGGCGGCGGGTCGATCAGGGAGAAGGTCTCCAGCCAGCCCGCCGGGTTCTTGGCGAGCAGCAGGCGCAGGTCGCGCCCCTGGAACTGGACGACGTCGTAGCGCCCGGCGACCGCCTGCACCTGGTACATGCGCTCCAGGGCGACCTGCGGCGGCACCCCGAAGACGGCGGCGACGGCGGCCGAGGAGGCGGCGTTGGCCTTGTTGGCGCGGCCCGGCAGCTGGAGGTGGATGGGCCAGGCGGAGCCGTGCGGGTCGAGGACGTGGTCGCCGGACAGGGCCCAGCTCGGCGTCGGGCGCCGGAAGCCGCACTCGCCGCAGAACCAGTCGTCGCCGGGGCGCTGCATCACACCGCCGCAGGACGGGCAGGACCAGGCGTCGTCCTTCCACATCTGACCCGCGGCGACCCAGATCACGTTGGGGGAGGAGGAGGCGGCCCACACCACGAGCGGGTCGTCGGCGTTGGCGACGACCACGGCCTTCGAGCCGGCCAGGCCCTCGCGCCAGGCCTCGGCGAGCATCCGGGTCTCGGCGGCGCGGTCGAGCTGGTCGCGGGAGAGGTTGAGCAGCGCGATGCACTTCGGCTCGGTGGCCTGGGCGACGCCGACGAGGTACTTCTCGTCGACCTCGATCACCCCGTACCGGGAGTCCGCGCCGCCCGCGAGCGCCGAGGTGATGCCGGCCGGCATGTTGGCGCCGAGCGCGTTGGAGACGACCGGCCCGGCCGCCTTGAGCGCCTCGGCGATGAGCCGGGTGGTGGTGGTCTTGCCGTTGGTCGCCGAGACCAGGGTCACGTCCAGGTGCCCGGCGAGCCGGTGGAGGAGGTCGGGGTCGAGTTTCAGCGCCACCCGGCCGCCGATCACCGAACCGCTGCCGCGCCCCGCGGCGCGCGATGCCGCCGCGACCGCCTTGCCCGCGGTCACGGCGATCTTGGCCCGCGGCGTGAGCGGGTCCGAGTTGCCTGCCATCAGTTCTCGATCCTCCTTGCCGTACGCGCCGCGCCTGAAGCCTGTGAAGCCTGACGGCCACGTGGTGTGGACCTCAGCCTATCGAGATCCATTCGCACTCCCGAATCGCGGCACCGGCCACCGGGTTCCGGCGGTGGGCGCGCGCCGCCGGGGGACACTGGGACCTTACTCTGACCGCCATGCGACACGGCTCCATCCCGGGCGCCCACGGGCGCGTCCGTTCCCTCGGTCTCCTCGGCGACCCCGTCCTGCACGCCCCCTGCGCGGAGGTGACGGACTTCGGTCCGGAACTCGCGGCGCTCGTGGAGGACTTGTTCGCCACCATGTACGCCGCCCACGGCGTGGGCCTGGCCGCGAACCAGATCGGCGAGGCGCTGCGCGTCTTCGTGTACGACTGCCCGGACGACGAGGACGAGCGGCACCTCGGGCACGTGGTGAACCCCCGGCTGGTGGAGACCGGCGGGGTGGTGGTGCGGGGTCCGGAGGGCTGTCTGTCGCTGCCGGGTCTGGAGGCGGGGACCGAGCGGCACGACGAGGCGGTGGTGACCGGCTTCACGATGACCGGGGAGCCCGTCACCGTACGCGGCACGGGGTTCTTCGCCCGGTGCCTCCAGCACGAGTGCGACCATCTGGAGGGGCGGGTCTACGCCGATCGCCTGACCGGCCGGCGCCACCGGAAGCTGATGCGCCAGGTGGCGCGGGCGTCCTGGCACCGCTGAGCGCCCGCACCGGCGAGAACCGGGGCGCGCGGCGGCCGGGGGCCGGAACCCGGGGCTCAGAACCAGGGGCTCAGAACCCCGGGCCGCCCGCCTTGTCGCCGGCCTCGGCGAGGCGCCCCCACAGCAGGTCGGCCAGGGTGCGGACCAATTCCTCCCGGGGGCAGGGGCGTTCGCCCAGCCACCAGTCCCCGGCGGCGTGCATCATGCCGACGATCCCGTGCCCCCAGACCCGGGCCAGCTGCTGGGTGCCCGGCCCGACGTCGAGCCGTTCCTCGATGACCTGGGCCAGCTCCTCGCCCATGCGGCGCAGCAGCGGCGCCGAGTGCTTGCCGACGTCGAAGCCCTCGGACTGGTCGCCCGGGGCGCCGGCGCTCTCCGCCGGGTGCATCAGGAACCGGTACACCTGCGGGCGTGCCTCGATGGCCGCCAGATAGGTGTCCAGGGTGGCCTCGACGCGCTGCCGCCGCTCCGCCGGGGCGTCCAGGGCGGCCCGCAGCGAGGCGAGGAGGGCATCCGTGTGCCGGACGGCGAGGGCGGCGTAGAGTCCGCCCTTGTCGCCGAAGTGGCGGTACAGAATCGGCTTGGTGATGCCCGCCTCGGCGGCGATGGCGTTCATCGAGGCGTGCGGACCGTCGCGCAGCACCACCCGGTCGGCGGCCTCGAGCAGCTCGCGCCGTCTGCGGTCGGCGGAGGTCTGCTGGTCGGTCCGCTGCGTGGTGTTCATGTGCTCTCCCCACCCGTGCTGTTTCGGTGACGCCTGCGCAAACTAACACTCAGGGGACGCGGGCCATCGAACGGGAGGGCGAGGGTGCCCCGGGAGTTGACTTTTCCTACCCGTGGGTAACACACTCGGTGTTACCGCAAGTAACATGCACGGGCGTCACTGGAGGGGACATGGCCGAGTTCACCATGGAGCTGAGCGACGAACAGAAGGAGGTCCGGGACTGGCTGCACGGCTTCGCGGCCGACGTCATCCGCCCCGCGGCCGCCGAATGGGACGAGCGCGAGGAGACTCCCTGGCCGGTCATCCAGGAGGCCGCCAAGGTCGGCATCTACTCCCTGGACTTCTACGCCCAGCAGTACTTCGACTCCACCGGGCTCGGCATCCCCATGGCGATGGAGGAGCTGTTCTGGGGCGACGCGGGCATCGCGCTGTCGATCGTCGGCACCGGCCTCGCCGCCGTCGGCGTCCTCGCCAACGGCACCGAGGAGCAGATCGGCACCTGGATCCCCCAGATGTACGGCGACGCCAACGACGTCAAGGTCGCCGCCTTCTGCTCCTCCGAGCCCGACGCCGGCTCCGACGTCGCCTCCATGCGCACCCGCGCCGTGTACGACGAGGCCAAGGACGAGTGGGTGCTCAACGGCACCAAGACCTGGGCGACCAACGGCGGCATCGCCAACGTCCACGTCGTCGTCGCGGTCGTCGACCCGGACCTGGGCTCCAAGGGCCACGCCTCCTTCATCGTCCCGCCGAACACGCCGGGGCTGTCCCAGGGCCAGAAGTTCAAGAAGCACGGCATCCGCGCCTCGCACACCGCCGAGGTCGTCCTCGACAACGTGCGCGTCCCCGGCTCCTGCCTGCTCGGCGGCAAGGAGAAGCTGGACGCCCGCCTCGCCCGGGCCCGGGAGAAGGCCAAGAAGGGCGGCGAGCGCGTGAAGAACGCGGCGATGGCCACCTTCGAGGCGTCCCGCCCCGCGGTCGGCGCGATGGCGGTGGGCACGGCCCGTGCCGCGTACGAGGTGGCGCTGGAGTACGCGCAGACCCGGGAGCAGTTCGGGCGCCCCATCATCGACAACCAGGGCGTCGCCTTCCAGCTCGCCGACATGCGGACGTCCATCGACGCGTCCCGGCTGCTGGTGTGGCGGGCCTCGTGGATGGCGATCAACGGCAAGCCGTTCACGGCGGCCGAGGGCTCGATGTCCAAGCTGTTCGCGAGCGAGACCGCGAAGAAGGTGACCGCCCAGGCGGTCCAGATCCTGGGCGGCAACGGCTACACGCGGGAGTACCCGGTGGAGCGGATGCACCGCGACTCCGCGATCTACACGATCTTCGAGGGCACCAGTGAGATCCAGCGGCTGGTTATTGCGCGGACGTTGGCGGGGATGCCGATTCGTTGAGCGCCGTTGGGGGTTCTGTGTGATGTCGGGTGCCGGTTCGTCGTGGCTGGTCGCGCAGTTCCTCGCGCCCCTGGGGTTGGCGTACTCACCCGTGTTTCAAAGGTGTGAGTTGCTCGATGTCGTACTTCGCCCGTAGCGCCTCGATGGCCTCGTGGTCCGGGGGACCCCCGTCGCCCAGGATCTCCAGGAGTTCCTCGAAATAGCGCTCGTGGTCCGGGGGCGGGCTGGCCTGGAAGAACATCTTGGCCGGCTCGCCCGTCGGGTTGGCGAAGGCGTGCGGGCAGCCGGGAGGTACGACGATGACCGTGCCGGGGGTGGCGCGCACCACCCGGTTGCCCGAACGCGACTCCCACTTCCGCCAGCTGTCCGGCGTGCGGACCCTCGGTTCGAAGGCGAGCACGTCCAGCTCGCCCTCCAGCACGTAGAACAACTCCTCGCTGCGGGTGTGCACATGGGCGCCGACGTCGAACCCGGGCGGCACGATCACCTCGAAGGTGGACGCCATGCGCGAGTGCGAACCGGTCACCTTGAAGGTCACGTGCTGGGCCGGTGCCTGCACCACCCTGCCCTGACCGGGCGGCACCAGCAGGCCCTCGGCCGCCGCCACCAGGCCGCTCACCAGGTCACCGGAAGGGCCTCGGGCCCGCGGATCAGCGCACCCTTCTTGAAGGGCACGTCCTCGGGCGCCACCGCGAGCTTCAGCCCGGGCACCCGGTCCAGGACCGCGTCGACGAGCAGCTCCGACTCCAGCCGGGCCAGCATGCCCCCGGGACAGTAGTGCGGGCCGAAGCCGAAGGACACGTGCGGGTTGGGGGAGCGGTCGAAGTCGATCGTGTCCGGGTCGGGGAAGACCTCCGGGTCGCGGTTGGCCGCCAGGTACGACACGTAGACCGCGTCGCCCGCGCGGATTCGCACGCCCTTGATCTCCACGTCCTCCAGGGCGATCCGGGACAGCCCCACGGCGTTGCGGTGGGGAATCCAGCGCAGCAGTTCGTCGATGGCCCGGGGACGGAGCGCCGGTTCGGAGCGCAGGCGTTCGGCCAGCTCCGGGCGGGTCAGCAGCAGGTGGAACATCTGCCCGCTGTTGTTGGTGACCGCCTCGCCACCGATCTGGAGCAGCACCGCGAGCCCGACGGCCTCCGTGAGCGTGATCTCGTCCCGCCCCACGGCGGCACCCAGCAGCGAGGTGACGTCCTCGCCGGTGCTGTCCGACCGGAGACCGATGAGATCCGAGAAGTAGGCGTTCATCTCGTTCTTGGCCCGCTCGCTGACCTCGGCGCCGTGCGAGGAGGACAGGATCAGCTGGGTCCAGGTGTGCAGGGCGTGCCGGTCGGTGGCCGGCACCCCCATCAGCTCGCAGATCACCGCGATGGGGAAGGGACTGAGCACCGCCTCGGTGAGGTCGGCGGGCGGCCCGGCCTTCAGCATGGCGTCGACCAGTTCGTCCAGCATGCCGCGGGACCGCTCGCGCACCCGCTCCACGCCCCGCGCCGTGAAGGCCGCGGCCACCGAGCGGCGCAGCCGGGTGTGGTCGGGCGGGTCCAGGAAGCCGACCGCGCCGCGGGCTGGGATGAAGTGCGGGGCCAGCCGGGTGACCTGCCGGTCCATCACGGCCTCGCGGCCGAACCGGGGGTCGTTGGTGACCAGGCGGACGTCGTCGTGGCGGGTCACCAGCCAGGCCCAGCCCTCGCCGTTGGGCAGCGAGATCCGGGTGACGGGACCCTCGCGCATCAGCTCGGTCAGCACCGGGTCGAAGTCGCTGCCCGGCAGGTCGACGGCCGGCCACTCCCGGACGGGCGGCACGGTCGGGGACATCGTCTCTTCACTCATGGCTGCCTCACACTCCGCGACACACCCCGTGCCGCGGTCCGCGTCACGTCCTGCCGTACGCCCCGCCGCACGTCCGCGGTCTGCCAGCAGCCCAGGGACATCTCGGCGGTGATCCCGGGGCCGAAACCGGCCAGCAGCCCGCGTGCCCCGTCGGCGACGCCGCCCTCGTCGAAGAGCCGGCGCAACGCGTCCAGGACGACGGCGCTGGCGATGTTGCCGTACTCGGTGAGCGTCGCCCGGCTGAAGCGGAACGCGTGCGGGTCCACCTGGAGGAAGGTGCTGAGGTCGTCGAGGATCCGGGGGCCGCCCGCGTGCACGATGTAGAAGTCCAGGTCGGCGGCGTCCCAACCGTGCTCGCGCGCCAGGTCCTTGAGCGCCGGCGCGAGCGGTTCCATGGTGGCCGGCACCCGCTTGTCCAGCAGGAAGTGGAAACCGGTCGCCTTCACGTCGTACATGATCCACTCCTCGGTCTTGGGGATCAGGTACGAGCCGTTGCGCTCCAGGCGCACTCCGGTGCCGCCCCGTCCGCGGACCACCGCGGCGGCGATGCCGTCGCCGAACAGGCCGTTGGAGAGCAGGGACCCCACGCCGAGGTCGGTGGGCTGGTAGCACAGCGAGCAGAACTCGCAGGCCACGACGAGCGCGTTGGCCTCGGGGTAGGCGGTGCAGAAGTCGTGGGCCCGGTTGACCGCCGCGCCGCCGGCCGCACAGCCCAGCTGGGCGATCGGTATCTGGCGCGTGGTGCTGTCGAAGCCCATCTCGTTGATCAGCCACGCCGTGAGGGAGGGCATCATGAAGCCCGTGCACGAGACGTAGATGATCACGTCGATGTCGGTGGTGAGCAGCTCCGCGTCGTCCAGGGCCCGCTGGACGACGGCCGGGACACGGGACTTGGCCTCCCGCTCGTAGACCTTGTTGCGGTCCTCGAAGCCGGGGTGCCTCAGCGTCTCCTCGATGGGCTGCACGATGTGCCGGGTGCGGACCCCGGTGTTCTCTATCAGCCGGAGCGCGAGCGGCAGTTGAGGATGGTCGGCGTGGCGCTCGCGCGCCAGCTCCAGCGTCTCCTCCATCGTGATCACGTGCTCCGGGACGGACACCGAGGGTCTGCACAATGTCGCCATGAACCGTGCCTGCTTTCGCCTCGCGGAAGGCCTGCGCCCCCCGGCCGGAAAGTGGTGCACCTTTTCAGGGGTGCCCGTCCACGATCACTCACCGGGGCGGTGATCTCGCGCCGGGTTACTCCGTCTCGGGGACGGCGGGGGCGGTGTCGGCGGCGGGGAGCGGCGTCGTCAGGAGGAGCGGCCGCTGCTGTGGGCGATGCACGCCACGTCGATCCGGTCGGCCAGCTTGGCCAGCTCGATGGTGAGGGCCGCGACGGTGTCCTCGTCCAGGCTCTCCTCGCCGGTCTCCACCAGCCGCAGCCACCGTCCGCCGACCGTGCGCAGCAGCTTGCTCACGTCGGACGCGGCGACCTGGAGCGTGCCGCGGTCGTCGACGATCAGGGGCAGGGTCACTTCGCGGTTCACAAAGGGGATCGTAGTCGCGGAAGGCTCACGCTCCGTGCCATACGGTGGTGATGTTGCAGAACTCGCGGATTCCATGCCCGGACAGCTCACGCCCGTAGCCCGACCGCTTGACCCCGCCGAACGGGAACGCCGGGTGGGACGCCGTCATCCCGTTGACGTACACACCGCCCGCCTCCAGATCCCGGACGAAACGGTCCACGTCCGCGTCGTCGCGCGTCCACACGTTCGAACTGAGTCCGAAGTCCGTGTCGTTGGCGATCAGCACCGCCTCGTCCAGGTCGGCCGCCCGGTAGAGCGTGGCGACCGGTCCGAACGCCTCCTCGCGGTGGATGCGCATCTCGCGGGTGACGTCCGCGAGGACGGTCGGCGGGTAGTACCAGCCGGGACCGTCCGGGCGTTCGCCGCCGCACAGCACCGTGGCGCCGCCGCGCACCGCGTCGTCGACCAGCTCCACCAGGTCGTCGCGGCCCTGCTCGCTGGAGAGGGGGCCGACCTCGGTCTCCTCCTCCATGGGGTCGCCGACCTTCAGCGCCTTCATGCCCTCGGTGAAGCGCTCGGCGAAGGCGTCGTACACGTCCGTGTGCACGATGAACCGCTTGGCGGCGATGCACGACTGCCCGGCGTTCTGGGTGCGCGCGGTCACCGCCACCTCGGCGGCCCGCTCGACGTCGGCGGACGGCATGACGACGAACGGGTCGCTGCCGCCCAGCTCGAGCACCGTCTTCTTGATCATCTCCCCGGCGGTGGAGGCCACCGCGCGGCCCGCGGGCTCGCTGCCGGTGAGGGTGGCGGCCCGCACCCGCTCGTCGCGCAGGATGTCGTCGACCTGGGCGGAACCGATGAGCAGGGTCTGGAAGCAGCCCTCGGGGAAGCCCGCCCGGTGGAACAGGTCCTCCAGGTACAGGGCGGTCTGCGGCACGTTCGAGGCGTGCTTGAGCAGCCCGACGTTGCCCGCCATCAGCGCGGGCGCCGCGAACCTGATCACCTGCCAGAGCGGGAAGTTCCACGGCATCACCGCGAGCACCGGGCCGAGCGGCCGGTAGCGGACCAGGGCCCGGGAGGCGCCGGAGTCCTTCACGTCGGCCTCGGCGGGCTCCTCGTCGGCCAGCAGCTCGGCGGCGTGGTCGGCGTACCAGCGCATCGTCTTGGCGCACTTGGCCGCCTCCGCGCGGGCCTGCTTGACCGGCTTGCCCATCTCGGTGGTGATGACCTTGCCGATCTCCTTCTGGTCCGCCTCCAGGAGGTCGGCGGCCCGGCGCATCAGCCCGGCCCGCTCGTAGAACCCCGTGGTCCGGTAGGTGCGGAAGGTGGCCTCCGCGAGTTCGATCCGGCGCTCGATCTCCTCCTCGCCCATGGCCTCGTACGTCCTGAGCGTCTCGCCGTTCGCCGGGTTCACCGTCGCGATGGGCATGGCCGACCTCCCTGGGTGCATGCGTGCTTCGACCTTGGCGCGCGGCGCGGGGCACCGCAACGCGGATGGGTCGCGTCGTTCCTCTTGGCGTCTTGTCAGTGCGAGTGCTCAGCCAGCCGGTCGAGAAACGCGGACTGCGCCTTCACGATCACCTCGCGGGCCCGGTCCAGCGTGAACCACGCCACCCGGTCCAGCTCGGGGAACTCCTCGGTCCGCCCCGACCTGGGCGGCCACTCCATGCGGAAGGTGCCGGGGACGACCGCGGCCGGATCGAGGTCGGCCGCCACGGCCCAGACCGTGACGACCTTCCCGCCCGCCTGCCGCACCTCGCCGAGCGGGACCGCCTCGCCCCCGGGCGGGGGCAGCCCCAGCTCCTCCTGGAACTCGCGCCGGGCCGCCTCCCACGCGGGTTCCGCCGGGTCGTACTCACCCTTGGGGACGGTCCACGCCCCGGCGTCCCGGCGGGTGTAGAACGGGCCGCCCATGTGGCCGAGGAGCACCTGAAGCTCCCCGCCCGGTCCGCGCCGGTGCAGCAGCAGCCCGGCGCTGCGCCTCACGGGGCCACCCCGGGGTGGGCGGCGAGCAGGGTGTCCACGGTGTCCGCGTCCTCGGGGCGCTTGTCCTCGCGGTAGCGGACCACGCGGGCGAAGCGCAGGGTGACGCCGGCCGGGTAACGGGTAGAGCGCTGGAGGCCGTCGTAGGCGATCTCGACGACGAGTTCGGGGCGTACGGTCACTCCCCAGCCGTGCTCCTCGACGGCCAGTTCCTTCAGGCGCTCGGTCTGCCAGGCCAGCAGCGCGTCGGTCATGCCCTTGAAGGTCTTGCCGAGCATCGCGAAGGAGCCGTCGGCGGTGCGGGCGCCCAGGTGCAGGTTGGAGAGCCTGCCGGTGCGGCGGCCGTGGCCCCACTCGGCGGCCAGCACCACCAGGTCGAGCGTGTGGACGGGCTTGACCTTCAGCCAGGACGCGCCGCGCCGTCCCGCGCTGTAGGCGGCGTCGAGCCCCTTGACCACGACGCCCTCGTGCCCGCGCTCCAGGGTCTCGGCGAGGAACTCCTCCGCGGCCTCGGTCTCCTCGGGTCCGTGCACCAGCGTGCGCCGTACCCGCAGCGGTTCGGGGACCAGCCGGGCCAGCTCCGCGTGCCGTTCGGTCAGCGGCAGGTCGAGCAGGTCGCGGCCGTCCACGGACAGCGCGTCGAAGAACACCACCGAGACGGGGACCGCCCGCGCCGCCGTGGCCACGTCGGTACGGGAACCCACCCGCCCCGCGGTCTCCTGGAAGGAGCGGGGGCGCCCGCTCGCGTCGAGGGAGATGGCCTCGCCGTCCAGGACGAACCGCTCGCCGGGCAGCGCCAGGGCCGCCTCGGTGATCTCGGGGAGCCGGTCGGTGATGTCGTCCAGGGTGCGGGTGTAGAGCCGTACGGTGCCGCCGTCCCGGTGCACCTGGACGCGGATGCCGTCCAGCTTCTCCTCCACGGCCGCGGCGCCCAGCTTGCCGACCGCCTCGGCGACCGAGGACGCGCTGTGCGCCAGCATCGGCAGCACGGGCCGTCCGACGGTGAGCCGGAACCGGTCCAGGGCGCCGGGCCCGTCGGCCAGCAGGGCCTCGGCCACCGTCTGGAGCGACCCCGCGAGCATCACCGCGCGCCGTACGTCCGCCGGGGGAGCGTCCGTCGCCGCGGCCAGGCCCTCGACGGCGGCCGCGTCCAGGGCGCCCTGGCGGACCTCACCGGTGAGCAGCCCGGTCAAGAAGCGCTGCTCGTCCTCGGTGGCCGCGCCCATCAGCTCGCCGACCAGCCGGGCCCGCTCGGCCTGCGACCCGGCGCCGGAGACCGCGCCGAGCCGGGTGAGCCGGGCGTCCACGTCCCGCACCGTCAGGCTCGGCGCGTCGGCCGGCGGGACCGGGCGGCTCAGCACCTTCCAGCCGACGCCGATCCGGCCCTGCGGGAGCCGTCCCGCCAGGTACGGGATGACGACCGGCACGTCCGCCGCCTCCGCCTCGCGGAACAGCTCCGCGAGCAGGACGGTCTTCCGGGACCGCGCCGACGTGGCGGCGACCTCCCGGGACACCTGGGCCAACCGGGCAAGCAGCATGCAGTCATGGTGCACCGGAGCGGGCCGGCGCACACCCCGCCGCGCCCGCGCGTTCCCGCGGGCGCCGCGTACCGGCGCGCGCCCGGTCCGGGTGCTCCGGGGTGTCCTCACCCGGCGACGGCCGCGTCCAGGTCCGACATGATCAGGTCGCCGACGACCGCCGCCGCCGCGCGGTAGCCGCCGCTCGCCGCGTGAACAACCTGCTCGGCGAAGCCCATCGCGTTGCCGGCGGTCCACACGCCCGGCACGCTGGTGCGGCCGGTCGGGTCCACCACGGGGTAGGCGCCGAACGGCGTCTCCTGCATCTCCGCCCCCAGCCGCTCCATCAGGCCGGTCTGCGGGACCGCCTTCGGGGCGACGAACACCACCGTGCGGTCGTGCGCCGTGCCGTCCGCCAGCCGTACCCCGGTGAGCCGGTCGTCCTCGACCCGCAGGGCGGCGACCTTGCCGGGCACCACCTTGACCCCGGCCGCGGCGAGCCGCCGCAGGTCGTCGTCGGACAGCTCCGGCTCGGCGACCGTGTGCAGGAAGAGCGTCACGTCGTCCGACCAGCCCGACACCATCAGCGCCTGGTGCACGCTGAGCGGGCTGGTGGCCAGGACGCCGAAGCGTTCGTCCCGCACCTCCCAGCCGTGGCAGAACGGGCAGTGCAGCACGTCCCGGCCGTACCGCTCGGCGACCCCGGGCACGTCCGGCAGCTCGTCCCTGAGCCCGGTGGTGACGATCAGCCGCCGGGCGCGCACGGTCTCCCCGCCGGCCAGCCGCACCGCGAAGTCCTCGTCCCGGGACACGTCCACGGCGCGGTCGCGGACCAGCTCCACTCCGTAGCGCGCGATCTCCTCCCGGCCGAGCGCCAGGAACTCGGCGGGGGACATGCCGTCCCGGGTCAGATAGCCCTGCATGTGGTCCGAGGGCGCGTTGCGCGGCTCCCCGGCGTCGACCACCAGCGTGCGCAGCCGCGAGCGGCCCAGGACCAGCGCGGCGGACAGCCCGGCCGCGCCGCCGCCGACCACCACCACGTCGTACGTGCCGGTCAGGTCCCTGTTCCGGGTGACGTCCTTGTTCTGGGTCATGGTGACCACCTCCACGTAGAAGGTCGCTCGGACGGCGCGGTATTGACAAACAAGTTTGCCGGAACTGCAATAAACCCATGACGACCGCAGACGATGTCCTCGCCGGTGTCGGGCCGCGGCTCCGCCAGGTGCGCAAGGAGCGTGAGGTGACCCTGGCGGCGCTGTCCGAGTCGACCGGCATCTCGGTGAGCACCCTGTCGCGGCTGGAGTCGGGCCTGCGCAAGCCGAGCCTCGAACTGCTGCTCCCGATCGCCCAGGCCCACCGGGTGCCGCTGGACGAGCTGGTCGGCGCCCCGCAGGTCGGCGACCCCCGGGTGCGCGCCAAGCCCATCGTGCGGCACGGCCGCACCTACTGGCCGCTGACCCGCCAGGCGGGCGGCCTCCAGGCGTTCAAGGTGCTGGAGCCCAGGCGCAGCGAGGAGCCGGACCCGCGCAGCCACGAGGGGTACGAGTGGCTCTACGTCCTCTCCGGCCGGCTGCGGCTCGTGCTGGGCGAGCACGACGTGGTGCTGGCGGCGGGGGAGGCCGCCGAGTTCGACACCCGGGTGCCGCACTGGTTCGGGTCGACGGGGGAGGGGCCGGCCGAGTTCCTCAGCCTCTTCGGGGCGCAGGGCGAGCGGATGCACGTACGGGCGCGGCCCGCGCGGACGTGACGCCGCAACCTGTTCCCTGATCGGCAAGCGACCGCTTAGTATGCGAGGGACCCGGTCGGACGACGCAGTCGGTGGAGGCCCCGCATGCAGGCATGGCAGGTGCACGAGAACGGCGAGCCGGGCGAGGTGATGCGCCTCGCGGACGTGCCGCCGCCGACGCCGGGCGAGGGCCAGGTCCTGCTGCGGGTCCGCGCCGCGAACATCAACTTCCCGGACGCCCTGCTGTGCCGGGGCCAGTACCAGGTCCGGCCGCCGCTGCCGTTCACGCCGGGCGTGGAGATCTGCGGCGAGACCGAGGACGGGCGCCGCGTCATCGCCAACCCGGCACTGCCGCACGGCGGCTTCGCCGAGTACGCCCTCGCGGACGCGCGGGCCCTGCTGCCCGCGCCGGACGCCCTCGACGACGCCGAGGCCGCCGCCCTGCACATCGGGTACCAGACCGGCTGGTTCGGCCTGCACCGCCGGGCCCGGCTGGAAGCAGGCGAGACCCTGCTGGTCCACGCCGCCGCGGGCGGGGTCGGGAGCGCCGCCGTACAGCTCGGCAAGGCGGCCGGTGCCACCGTCATCGGCGTCGTCGGCGGGCCGGAGAAGGCGGCCGTCGCCCGCGAGCTGGGCTGCGACGCGGTCGTCGACCGGCACACCGAGGACGTCGTCGCCGCCGTGAAGGAGGCCACCGGCGGCCGGGGCGCCGACGTGATCTACGACCCCGTCGGCGGGCAGGCGTACGCCCAGTCCGCCAAGGTCGTCGCCTTCGAGGGCCGGATCGTCGTCGTCGGCTTCGCGAGCGGCACGATCCCCAGCCCCGCGCTGAACCACGCGCTGGTGAAGAACTACGCGATCCTCGGCCTGCACTGGGGCCTGTACAACACCAAGAACCCCGAGCTGGTCCGGCACTGCCACGAACAGCTCACCGGCCTGGCCGCGCGGGGCGCGATCAAGCCGCTGGTGAGCGAGCGGGTGCCGCTCGCCGACGCCGCCGACGCCGTGCAGCGCGTCGCCGACGGCAGGACGACCGGCCGCCTGGCCGTCGTACCGGAGAACCTGGACAAGGGAGCCGCCGCATGACCGACGCAGCGGAACTGCGCCACCGTACCCGCGAGTTGCTCGCCGCGCACCCACCGGCCGGCACGGACCGCCTGGACTTCCTCCGGGCCCGCTTCGACGCCGGACTCGCCTGGGTGCACTACCCGCAGGGGCTCGGCGGCCTCGGCGCCCCGCGCGCCCTCCAGGCCGTCGTGGACGCCGAGTTGGCGGCCGCGGGCGCCCCCGACAACGACCCCCGGCGCATCGGCATCGGCCTCGGCATGGCCGCCCCGACCATCCTCCAGTACGGCACCGACGAGCAGAAGCGCCGGCTGCTGCGCCCGCTGTGGACCGGCGAGGAGGTCTGGTGCCAGCTCTTCAGCGAGCCGGGCGCCGGGTCCGACCTGGCCGCCCTCGGCACGCGCGCCGTCCGGGACGGCGAGGACTGGGTCGTGAACGGCCAGAAGGTGTGGACCTCCAGCGCCCACCTCGCCCGCTGGGCCATCCTCATCGCCCGCACCGACCCGGACGTGCCCAAGCACCGGGGCATCACCTACTTCGTGTGCGACATGACCGACCCCGGTGTCGAGGTGCGGCCGCTGCGCCAGATCACCGGCGAGGCCGAGTTCAACGAGGTGTTCCTCACCGACGTCCGCATTCCCGACTCCCGCCGCCTCGGCGAGATCGGCGACGGCTGGCGGGTCGCGCAGACCACGCTGAACAACGAACGCGTCGCCATCGGCGGCACGCCGATCCCCCGCGAGGGCGGCATGATCGGCAAGATCGCCGCGACCTGGCGGGAGCGTCCCGAACTGCGCACCCACGACCTGCACCAGCGGCTTCTCGGCCTGTGGGTCGAGGCCGAGGTCGCCCGCCTCACCGGTGTCCGCCTGCGCCAGCAACTGGCGGCCGGCCAGCCCGGCCCCGAGGGCGCCGGCATGAAGCTGAACTTCGCCCGGCTCAACCAGGAGATCAGCGGCCTGGAGGTCGAACTCCTCGGCGAGGAGGGCCTGCTCTACGACGACTGGACCATGCGCCGCCCCGAACTGGTCGACTTCACCGGCCGCGACGCCGGATACCGCTACCTGCGGTCCAAGGGCAACAGCATTGAGGGCGGGACCAGCGAGGTCCTGCTGAACATCGTCGCCGAGCGCGTCCTGGGCCTGCCCGCCGAGCCGCGCACCGACAAGGACGTCGCATGGAAGGACCTCGCCCGATGAGCGCACAGCCGGAACCCGCCCTGCTCCACTCGGAGGAGGAAGAGGCGCTGCGCGCCGCCGTCCGGGACCTGCTCACCGACCACTGCGACCCGGCGGGCGTCATCACCCGCACCGAGACGGCCGCCCCGCACGACGTGCCGCTGTGGAAGTCCCTCGCCGGCTCGATGGGCCTCGCGGGCCTGCTGATCCCGGAGGAACGGGGCGGCCAGGGCGCCACGCACCGGGAAGCGGCCGTCGTCCTGGAGGAGTTGGGCCGCGCGGTCGCACCGGTGCCCTATCTGACGAGCGCCGTCGTCGCCACCGAGGCGCTGCTGGCCTGCGGGGCCGACGACCTGCTCGGCGAGCTGGCGTCCGCCACGACCGTCGCGGTACTGGCCGTCGGGCTGCACGTCGCGGCGGGCGGCGCCGTCCCGGGCGTGCGGCTGGAGAACGGGGCGCTGCACGGTGAGCTGACCGGCATCGCGGACGCCTCCGTCGCCGACGTGCTGCTGGTGCCCGGCGACAACGGGGGCCTGTACGCGGTCCGTGCCGCCGACACGACGGTGACCCCACAGGTCTCGCTCGATTCCACCCGGCCGCTGGCGCGCGTGACCCTCGACGGCGCCCCGGCGCGTCGCCTCGGTGACGCGGAGCCCGCCGTGCGCCGGGCCCTGCGGACCGGTGCCGGACTGCTCGCCTCCGAACAACTGGGCCTCGCCGACTGGCTGCTGACCGAGACGGTCCGCTACCTCAAGGAACGCAAGCAGTTCAACCGCCAGGTCGGCGGCTTCCAGGCGCTCAAGCACCGGCTCGCCCGACTGTGGCTGGAGGTGGCCGGCCTGCGCGCCGCCGCCCGCAACGCGGCCGACGCCCTGGCGACCGGTACGGACAGCGAGGTGGCCGTCGCCGTGGCCCAGGCGTACGCGGCCCAGGTCGCGGTCCACGCCGCCGAGGAGGCACTGCAACTGCACGGCGGCATCGGCATGACGTGGGAACACCCGGTCCACCTCTACCTCAAGCGGGCCAAGGCCGACTCGATCGCCTACGGCGCGGCGGGCACCCACCGCGCGGCGCTGGCCGAACTGGTCGACCTGCGGGCACCCTGACCCACCCGCCCGCGCAGGCGGGTGCGTCCGGTCCGGGACCGCGCCGGTGAAGTGAACGACCGGCGGCGGTCCGGCCAACTCCCCGCACGGCTCTGCTCCCTGAGGGCCACGGGACCCCATACTCACTGGGGTCCCGCACGGCACCTCCAGGGAGGCAGAGCATGGCCCTCACCACCCGACGCAGAGCCCTCACCACCCTCGGCGCCGCCCTCGCGGGCGCGGTCGCCCTGCCCGCCGGCACCGCGCTGGCGTCCGAAGGCAGGCACGGACCGCGCCCGCTGTGGCGCGCGCACGCCCACAACGACTACGAGCACCCCCGGCCCCTCCTGGACGCCCTCGACCACCGCTTCGGCAGCGTCGAGGCCGACATCTACCTGGTCGACGGCCGGCTCCTGGTCGCCCACGACCCCGAGGACCTGGACCCGTCCCGCACCCTGGAGTCGCTCTACCTCGACCCGCTCGCCGCCCGCGTCCGCGCGCACCACGGCCGGGTCTACCGGCGGGACCGCGGCGCCCTGCAACTCCTGATCGACATCAAGACCGAGGGCGAGGCGACATACCTCGAACTCGACCGCCGACTGCGCCGCTACCCGCACCTGTTCACCTCCTACGCCCACGGACGGGTGTTCCCGGGCGCGGTCACCGCGGTGGTCTCCGGCGACCGGGCCGCCCGCGCGCCCATGGCGGCCCAGCGCACCCGCCGGGCCTTCTACGACGGGCGCCTCACCGACCTCGGCACCACCGCACCGGCCTCGTTCGTCCCGCTGATCAGCGACAACTGGACGCTCAACTTCACCTGGCAGGGCGTGGGCGCCTTCCCGGCGGCCGAGCGGCGCAGACTGCGGGACATCGTGGGCGCGGCCCACGCCCGCGGGCAGCGGGTGCGCTTCTGGGCCACGCCCGACGTGGCGGGGCCCGCGCGGGACGCCGTCTGGGCCGAACTGCTCGCCGCCGGGGTCGACCATCTCAACACCGACGACCTCGCGGGCCTCGAGGCCTTCCTCGACGCCCACCGGGACGCGTAGGCCGGCGCCACAACTCCACTCGTTCGGAGGACAGGTCAGCCGCCCGGACGAACCCTCCGCTACGCCACACTTACGGCCGAACGCCGCGAAGTGGACGTGGCGGAGGAGGTTGACGATGGCCGTTTCCATCTCTGTGGTGCTCTTGCTGTCCATCCTGGCGGTGCTCTTCCTGCGCAACGGCGGACTGAAGGTCTCGCACGCCCTGGTGTGCCTGCTGCTCGGCTTCTACCTGGCGAGCACGAGCATCGCCCCGACCATCAACAGCGGACTGACCGCGACGGCGGACATCGTGAGCAGCCTCAGACCCTAGGAGTGAGCAGCCTCAGACCGTAAGAGAGTTGACTAGGCTGCCACCGAGGCGGACCGCGGCGCCGGTCAGGCGTCGACCGCCGTGCCGGTCCGCGCCTCCTCGGGGGAGGGCCGGGGGCCCGGCCGGCCGGGCAGCAGCAGACAGAGCGGGACGGCGAGGGCGGTGAGGACCACCGACCACCAGAAGGCCCGGTCGAACGCGTCGGCCAGGGCGCTCGGTCCGCGGGCGCCGAGGGAGGCGTGCTGCAACACGACGGCGAGTACGGCGATCCCCACCGAGCCGCCGACCTGCTGGGCGATGCGGGTGATGACACCGGCGTCGGGGATCTCCTGGTGCCGCAGCCCGACATAGGCGGCGCCCATCGGCGCGATCATGGCGGCACCGAGCGCGACGCCGCGCACGAACAGCGCCGCCATGAGCAGGAGTTTGCCGGTGTCGGCGGTGACGAAGGCGAACGGCACCGTGGCCACGGCGACGAAGGCGAAGGCGGTCACGGCGACCGGGCGGGGACCGACGCGGTCCAGGTACCGGCCCGCCAGGCCGCGCGCGAGGAGCGCCCCGGCCCCCTGGGGGATGAGCAGGAGCCCGGCGCCGAGGGCGTCCTCGCCGCGCACCTGCTGGAAGTACAGGGGCAGCAGCATCATCGGCCCGTACAGGGCGATACCGCCCAGGAAGAGCAGGGTGCCGGACGAGGCCACCGCGCGGTGGCGGAACAGCCGCAGATCGACCAGGGCACCGCCGGGGCGGGTCAGTGACCGGACGGCGAAGCCGCCGACGAGGGCGAGACCGCTGAGCAGCGGCACCAGGACCTCGGCGCCGGTGAAGCCCGCGCTGCCCTCGACCCGGGACAGGCCGTAGACCAGGGCGGTGACGCCCGGGCAGAGCAGGAGCAGGCCGACGACGTCCAGGCGGACCGGGGGGCCGCCGGGCTCCGGCCGGTCGTCGGGGAGGTTCCGCAGGGCCAGCCACCCGCCGGCGACGCAGAGGGGGATGTTGACGAAGAACATCCAGCGCCAGTCGGCCAGATGTAGGATGAGGCCGCCCAGCACCGGGCCCAGGATCGGGCCGAGCGCGGTGGGCACCGTGATGATCGCCATGACCTTGCCCGGGTGGCGGCCCTTGGCCGCCTGCATGAGCAGCGTGGCCATGAGCGGCATCATGACGCCGCCCGCCAGGCCCTGCACGACGCGGAAGGCGATCAGGCTCACGGCGTTCCACGCCAGCGCGCTCAGGACCGAGCCGAGCAGGAATCCGCCCAGCGCCGCGATCCACAGCCGCCGGCCGCCGAAGCGCGACTGGGCCCACACGGCGAGCGGGATGGTCACGAACACCGCCAGCAGGTAGCCGGTGCTCACCCACTGGACGGTGGCCAGCGGGGCGTCGAACGCCTTCGCCAGGTCACCCAGCGCGACGCTGACGACGGTGGTGTCGAAGACGACGGCGAGCGCGCCCACGACGAGGGTGGCCCCGATGCGCCACACGGCGGGATCGATGCGATCGGCATCCGCTGCCGCGGGCGCGGTCCCGTGGGGGGTGGTCACAAGCCCCCACCTCCTTAAGATAGAGCAACCTTTCTTACGCTTGCCAGAGTAGGACCGCTAGGATAAGAAAGGCAACTCTTTCCCTATCGGCCGAGGAGGCGTGGATGGCTCAGCGGCGCCGCGGAGCGGCACTGGAGAAGGCGCTCCTGGACGCGGCCTGGGAGGAACTGGCCGAGCGCGGCTACGCCAGGTTCACCATGGATGCCGTCGTCAAGCGCGCGGGCACCAGCCCGCCGGTGCTGTACCGCCGCTGGTCGCACCGCGACGAGCTGGCCCGGGCGGCCGTCACCCACGCCCTGGAGGAGGCGCGCGTCGACACCCCCGACACGGGCAGTCTGCGGGGGGACGTCCTCGCTCTCATGCGGGAGATCGGCACCGCCAACGCCCGGCTGGTCATCCTGATGTACGCGCACCTGGCCGGGTACTACCAGGAGACCGGCACCAACCCCGGCGACCTGCTCGACGCGGCGCGCGGGAAGTCCGCGGACGCGCTCGCCGAGGTCTACGACCGGGCCGTCGCCCGCGGCGAGGCCCGGCCGGAACGGCTCACCGAGCGCGTCCGATCGCTCCCCTTCGACCTGCTGCGCCAGGAAATCCTGGTGACCCTCGCGCCGGTCCCCGACGACGTCGTCGAGGAGATCGTCGACACGGTCTTCCTGCCCCTGGTCAGCTGACGGCCGAGGCGGGAGGGGCCTGCCTAGGCGTCCACGAGCCGGGAGCGGATGAGGAAGCGCACCCCCTCGGGTGCCTCCAGCGAGAAGCCGCTGCCACGCCCCGGGACGACGTCCACGATCAGGCGGGTGTGGCTCCATGCCTCGTACTGGCTCCGCGACATCCAGAACTCCACCGGCTCCGCCACGCCGTCGACGGCCAGTTCGCCGAGCAGCACGTCCGACGCGCCGGTACGGAACTCGCCGGCCGGGTAGCACATGGGGGCGCTGCCGTCGCAGCAGCCGCCGGACTGGTGGAACATCAGCGGGCCGTGCGCCTCGCGGAGTCGCCGCAGCAGTACGGACGCCTCGGGGGTCAGCTCGACGCGCGGGGTCTCCTCGTATGTGTCGCCCATGCCACGCATGCCACCACGGCGAAGGTTGCGAGCGCGTTGCGCGGGTCCGGGGGACGGGCCCCCGCGGGTCGCCATCCCGGGTATCTCTTTTGACATACCTATCTGGTCATATCTATTGTTCGCGGGTGACCGACTCCAGCCCCCTTCGCCGGGACACCGACCACGTGGCCTCCGGGCTCGCGGCGTGCCTCCCCGCGCTGCACAGGGCGCTGGACCGACAGGTCACCGCCCGGTACCCGCACCCCAAGCCCCCCGAGGGGCAGCTCGCCCTGCTGCGGTACGTCGCGCAGCACGAGGGCGCCACGGTGCGCGAGGCCGCCGAGGCCCTGCTGATGAAGCCGAACAACGTCAGCGCCCTGGTCTCCCAGCTCACCGAGCAGGGCGACCTGGAGCGCCGGCGGGACAGCGCCGACAAGCGGGTCGCCCACCTCCACCTCACGGCCACGGCCCGTGCGCGGGTGTCCGAGGTGCGGGAACTGGAGACCGCGTTCATCCGCCACGCCCTGACCTCCCTCACCGAGGGCCAGCGGGGCGCGCTCGGCTCCGCCCTGGGAGCCCTCGAAGCGTTGACGCGGCACCTCCACCCCGGCGTCCGCTGACCCACGTGCCCGCCCTCTCGGCGCGCCGTTCCCTTCCCGCACCACCCCTGAATCCGGAAGCGAAGACTTCGCCATGCCCTCCACGTCCGTGGATCACTCCGCCCTGCCCGCGGCCGAGAACGCCCCCGTCCCACGGGCGGCCGGCCGCCTGCGGTCCAACCCGTGGCTGACCCTGCTCGCCGTCGCGTTCGGCCTGTTCATGGTCCAGCTCGACGGGTCCGTCGTCGCCATCGCCAACCCCGAGATCGGCAGCGACCTGCACGCGTCCACCGCCCAGCTCCAGTGGGTGACCAACGCCTACCTGCTCGCCCTCGCCGCCACCCTCATCCTCGGCGGCAAGCTCGGCGACCGCTTCGGCCGCCGCACCTACTACCTGGTGGGCGTCGCCGGCTTCACCCTCGCCTCCGTCGCCATCGGCCTGTCCGGTTCGATCGAGGGAGTCGTCGCCTTCCGCGCCCTCCAAGGCGCCTTCGGCGGACTGCTGGTGCCCAACACCCTCGGACTGCTCCGCGCCGTCTTCCCGCCCAAGAAGTTCGGCATGGCCGTCGGCATCTGGGCCATGGTCTCCGCCGTCGCCACGGCCCTCGGGCCCATCGTCGGCGGGCTCCTCGTGGAGCACGTCGACTGGGAGTCGGTCTTCTACGTCAACGCCCCCATCGGGGTCCTCGCCATCCTCTTCGGCGCCCTCGTCCTCCCGGAGAGCCGCAACGCCGGGGGCCGCGAGCGCTTCGACATACCCGGCCTGGTCCTGCTCGCCCTCGGCCTCCTGGCCGTCGTCTTCGGCGTCGTCAAGGGCGAGTCCTGGGGCTGGACCTCCGCCGGCACCCTGGGTGCCGTCGCCGCCGGCCTGGTGCTGCTGCTGGTGTTCGGCCGGTACGAGACCCGCGTGGAGCACCCGCTGCTGCCGATGCGCCTGTTCCGCAGCCGCGCGCTGACCATCGGCGCGGTCATCACCGCGCTGAACTTCTTCGTCATGCTCGGCGTGATCTTCTTCGTCATGCTGTACTTGCAGAACGTGCGCGGCTTCACGCCGGTCGAGGCGGGTGTGCGGACGCTCCCGCTCAGCCTCGCCTCGCTGGTCGCCTCGCCCCTGGGCGCGGCCCTGACCCAGCGCTTCGGGCCCCGGCTGACCATGCCGCTCGGCATGCTGCTCCAGGCGGCCTCCTGCTTCGGCATGCTCACCTGGCAGACCGACTCCTCCTACGCCACGATGTGGCCGCCGTTCATCGCGCTCGGTCTCGGCGTCGGCATGGTGATGTCCGCCTCCTCCGACGCCATCGTGGGCAACGCCCCCGTCCGGGACGGCGGTGTGGCGGGAGGTCTCCAGGCGACGACCCTCCAGATCGGCGGCGCGCTCG
The DNA here is from genome assembly GCF_044765285.1 of Streptomyces sp. NPDC102490. Lineage (NCBI taxonomy): Bacteria > Bacillati > Actinomycetota > Actinomycetes > Kitasatosporales > Streptomycetaceae > Streptomyces > Streptomyces sp. NPDC102490. Next base: position 270,859 of record NZ_JBIWJU010000008.1, on the reverse strand, counting down.
GCACGTCCGTGCTGGTCTCCCTGATCAGCGCCGAGGTGGGCAGCACCCTCACCGGTGAGCTGACCGGCGCGGGCGTGCCCCCGGCCGTGGCGGGCGGCCTCCAGGAGGCCGAGGACGCGGTGGCGATGGGCGTGGCGCCCGTCTCCGGCGACATGCCGGCCGGGCTGCGGGCCGCCGTGGTGGAGGGCAGCGGGCAGGCGTTCATGAACGGCGTCCACACGGCCGTGGTTGTCACGGGCGTCCTCTGCGTGCTCGGCGCGGCCCTCGCGGCGGCCGGGCTCAGGGCTCCCCGGCCCCGGCGCGCGGAAGCACCGTGACCCGGCGGTAGTTGCACCCCCGGGGCGCCGCGAGAGCCGTCGGCCCCGCCGGGCCCGGAGCGCGGTCGGCCGGGGGCTGCGACTGATGGGCCTTGAGCGCGATGCTCACCAGGCTCAGCAGCAGGTCGACGTCCGCGTCGCAGTCCAGGTGCACGGTCACCCAACGGGAGCCGGGCACCAGGTGGATGGCGGTGGAGCCGCCGAGGTCGTACCGGAAGCGCTGGATGGCCCGGTGGGTGAGGTGGAGGTCCACGTCCCGGTCCGAGTGGAAGTGGACGATCTCGTCGCGGACGGAGCACAGTGCCCGTCCGGTTCCGCAACTGGCCCGGCCCGCCGAGAGGTCGGGCCAGGCTTGCAGCCGCTCGAAGGCGCGCTGGGCCGGAGTCATGGCCCTATCGTCGCGCGATCACCGCCTCGCAACCAGAGGTTGAGCGATTCGTCACCGGCATGTGAGGTCGGCGGGAGCCTGCCGGGTCCCGCCGACCGTGTCCCGACGCGTGTCGGGCGTGCGTCAGGACGTCACGCAGCCGATCGAGTCGACCGGGAAGTCATGGCCCGTCGAGGTGGCGGTGAAGCCGAAGGTCACGCTCCCGTCCGGTGGTACGACGCGGTTGTGGTCCACGTTCCGGACCGTGACCGTACCGTCCGAGCCCTTGGACAGCGATCCGTTCCACACCCCGCCGAGCGTGGTCCCGCTGCCCGGCTTCCACTGCACGGCCCAGCCGTTGAGCGGCGCGGTGCCGTGGTTCATCACCTCGACCGAACCCTGGAAGCCACCGCTCCAGGAGTTCTCCACGGAGTACACGGCCATGCAGGAACCGGAGTGCGTGGGCGGCGGAGTGGTCGGGCCCGTCGGGGTCGGTGTCGGTGTGCTGCCCGAACCGCGGATGCCGGTGACCTCTCCGTTGCCGCCGTCGAAGACGACGTCCGAGCAGGAGAAGAAGTTCTCCTGGCTGTCCGAACGCACCCACTGCATGAAGATCAGCGCGTCACCCGAGCGGCCCGAGGGCAGCGCGAGATCCCAGGAGTAGTGGCCCCCGTCGGTGCCCGCCGAGCCCTGCTGGGGCGGGTTGGTCACCGTCTGGATCAGCTCCAGGTCGTCCCAGCCCAGCTCGGACGTGGGCGACCAGCCCGGCTTGGTCAGGTACACCCGGAAGTCACCCGGGTGGGCCGCCCAGTTGCTGTACCGCACCGGGATCGTCGCACCCGACGTCAGGTGCGTGCGGGGCCAGTCCGAGCGGGCGGCGTTGTAGGCGGAGAAGTCGTACGGGGAACGGTCACCGGCGCTGCACAAAGTGCCGTCCGGCACGTAACCGGCGCCGCGGCCACCCGCGTTGGAGTCGAGCACGGCGAACCAGTTGTACAGGGCCGTCGCACCGCTCTGGTCGAGCGCGGCCTGGCACGCCGGGTTGGTCGGGTCGAGGGCACCGGTGCCGGTCTTGGCGTCCAGCTGGCACAGGTAGGTGCGGGAGCCCGGCATCATCGCCACGCCGTGCGCCTCGGCCCGCCCCTGCCCGAACAGGAGGGTCACGCCGAGCGAGCCGAGCAGAGTGGCCAGTACCGCCGCCAGGGTGAGGAATCTGGTGCGTCGAACCATAGGGGTCTCCTGGTTCCGGTCCGTAGGTGAGCTGTGAGCTGTGGCCCGTGCGCTGTAGGTGATCCGTTCATGACAAGATCGAGATGGAACCCCCGCCCGTCCGGGGTGGGCGCTTCGACCGGACGGGCGGGGGAGGCGGTGGGGGCCGTTACGTCGTGGCGCAGGCGGTGTCGTTGAGGCGGAAGGCGGCCGGCTCGGCGAACGCGCCGCCGTAGGTGCCCTGGAAGCCGAACGACAGGCTGCCGCCGGGTGCGATGCGGGCGTTGTGGCTCGCGCCGGTCGCCGTGACGGCGCCCGTGGACGGCGTCACGGACGCGTTCCAGGCGTTGGTGATCCGCTGGCCGGAGGGCAGGGTGAAAGCGAGCCGCCAGCCGTCGACGGGAGCCGTACCGGTGTTGGTGACCGTGACGTCCGCGGTGAAGCCGTCCTGCCAGGCGTTCGTGCCGTACGACACCGCGCACGCCGCCGTGCCACCCGGGTCCGGGCCGCCGGGGGTGCCGCCGGTCTCGACGGTGGAGGAGAACGAGTTCACGGCCAGTCCGGCGCCGTTCTGCCAGGGCTCGAACCCGGCCTGAACGCTCGTCAGATACCAGTCGTTCTCGGCGAGTCCGCGTGCGACGGTCGCCCGGACGAAGTCCATGACGTCGAAGCTCCAGCCGGTGAGCGCCGACGGTGCCACGAACGACAGCACGTCGTTGGAGCCGTTGCCGCCGCTCCAGACCTCCCAGGTCCGTCCGCCGACGCTGGCCGTGCCCACCGGTGAGCCGATGGGCTGGATCGGGCCCACCCTGTTGAACCAGATCATGATCTCGGTCCGGTTGACCCCGTCGGTCCGGGCCGTCGGGTCCAGCCAGATGTCGTACGAGGCGTTGTAGACCGCGCCGTCGACGAAGCCGTACGAGATGCTGGACGGCGCCCGGGAGACGGTGTCGAGCCGGGCCGGGAGGTTGGTGCCCGGCGAACAGTTCGTGTAGTGACAGCCGTTGAAGACCGACGGGTACGACTTCGGTGCCCCGTTGGTCGGCACCGAGCCGTCGGCCTGCGTGACCCGGAAGCCGGTGCCGGTGGCGGTGACGCACTGGGTGGCGCTGGAACCCCAGCGGTTGTTCTGGACGACGTACCGTCCCTGGATCGTCGTCGTCCCGAACGGTTCGCAGAGGGTGGTGTCCGCCTGGGCCGGCGCCGCGCCGGTCATGAGTGACGCGACGAGGGTGAAGATCGCCAAGGCCGCGCCCAGGGCGCCTAAGACGCCGCGAGGGGGGCGGGCTTGGGGCCGTAGCGTTCGCATGGGGGCCTCTCCGGGAGGGGGTGAAGGAAAGAGGGGCCGGTGCGGGAGCGCTCCCAACTCCCCACTGATGGGAGCGCTCCCACTTACCGGTTGATGGGGACTGTAGAAGCGGTTCATGTTCCTGACAAGACTGTGCGCGCCAGAGTTGTCGAACGAATTTCGACGCCGCAGGTGAAACGGGTCCCGCCGGGAGCGCTCCCGGCGGCCACTTCGCTCAGGCGGAATCCCGGAGCACCAGTTCCGTGCGGAGGATGACGTGCCGCCAGGCGGCGGCGGGGTCCTCCATCTCCTCCCGCAGCAGCCGCACCATCGTGCGGCCGATCTCCTCCAGCGGCTGTCGGACCGTCGTCAGCGGCGGGTCCGTGGGACGGGCCGGGTGGAAGTCGTCGAAGCCGATCACGGCGACATCCCGCGGCACCCGCCGGCCCGCGGCGCGCAGCGCGTTGAGCGCCCCGGCGGCCAGCGTGTCCGAGGCGGCGAAGACCGCGTCCAGGTCCGGGTGCCGGGCGAGCAGCTCGGTCATCGCCCGCTGTCCGCTCTCCTCGGTGAAGTCGACCCCCTCGACGACCAGCGACGCCCCGGCCGACACGCCCGCCGACTCCAGGGCCTCCCGGTACCCGCGCAGGCGGCACTGGGCGACGTACATGTCGAGCGGTCCGCTGATCGCCCCGATCGTGCGGCGCCCGGCGTCCAGCAGATGCGTGACCGCGCCGCGCGCACCGCCCGCGTTGTCGGCGTCGACGTAGGTGACGCTCTCCTCGCCGGAACGCCGCCCCAGCATCACGGTGGGCAGTCCCGCCTTGGCGAGCATGTCCGGCAGCGGGTCCTCGGCGTGCACGGACATCAGCAGCACCCCGTCGACCCGGCCACCGCGCGCGTACTCCACGAAACGCCGCCGCTCGGTGTCCGTGCGGACCAGGGTGAGCAGCAGCTGCAACGAGGTGTCGGTGAGGGCGTCGCCGACGGCGTGGACGATCTCGGTGAAGAACGGCTCACCGAACAGCCGCCAGTCCGGCTCCGTCATCACCAGCGCGACGGCGTCGGCACGGTGCCCCGCCAGCGAACGGGCCGCCAGATTCGGCACGTACCCCAGCTCGGCGATGGCCCGCTGCACGGCGCGGCGCGTCGAGTCCCGCACGCCGGTCGCGTTGTTGATCACCCTCGAGACGGTGCCCCGGCCCACGCCTGCGAGGGCGGCCACCTCCTCCAGCGTCGGCGTCCCCGGACGCTGCCTGCCCATGTCGGCCCGCCTTCCCCCACGAGATCATCCGATACTACGGTGAGCCGCCCGGGCTCGGCGGGCCGATTCCGAGGGTGCGGTCGGCGGAGCGGTCCGTCCCCTGGTGAGCGCCGGAACGGCGAGGTCACCGAGACGCGGGGCCGGGGTGACTCGCGCCCCGCGCGGTGGCGTACAGGGCGCGGTCGGCCGCCGCCGCGGAGACGGCGGCGCGGGCCCTGCCGTGGCGAAGCGCCCGGCCGGGAGCAGGCAGCCGAAAGGGCCGCGCGCCCGTTGCGCGGCCGTGGCGCGCGGCGCGGTCAGCAGCTCACCGGCGGTGCCGAGAACGCGCCGACACGGGCGCGGCCTCGGAGTGGGGCGAGGCCCCCTGACCACGCCGTGGGCGCAGCGGACCGAGCGCGGAGGACGGGCCGGGGAAGGATCGCGGAGCCCTCGGCCCCCGTCAGTCGTCCAGGCGGACCGGCATCAGCAGCGAGAACGTGCTCTCGTCGTCCGGCCGGCGGATCGCCAGCGGTGCCGTGGGGGCGGCGCCGAACTCCAGCACGAGCCGGTCCCGGCCCGCGGCGGCGAGCGCGTCCAGCAGGAACCCGCGGTCGACGCCGACCCTGTCCCCGCTCCCGTCCGCGCCCTCGTCGCCCTCCCCGCAGACGATCGGCGTGCCGTCACCGACCGTCGCCAGCACGCTCACGTCACGCGCGGACCGGCCGGGCTCGCGCTCCTCGGCCGGCCGGACGGGACCGGACTCCAACGCCTTCCGGAACGCGGGCACGTCGACGACGGCCCGCCGCCCGGCCGGCAACTGGACGAGACGGCGGTAGTCGGGGAAGTCGTGGGCCAGGCACTGCCCGGACGCCTGACGCTCGCCTGCCTCCAGGGTCACCCGGTCACCCTCCATGGCGAAGCGGGCGGGCTCGTCGTCGGCCAGCAGCGCGCGCATCGCGTCGATGAGCGGCGCGGGCACGACGACGTGTTCGCGCGATCCCCCGTGTCCGGCGGCGTCCGTGCGCGCTACGGCCATCCGGTAGCGATCGGTGGCCACGAGGTGGAGCACGTCGCCCTCGACGTCGAACAGGACGCCGCCGAGCATCGGCAGCTCCGGGTCCTTGCCGACGGCGAACCGGACCGCGTCGAGCGCGGCCGCCAGTGCGGAGGAGGGAAGGGACAGGCGGACGGTGCGGGTACGCGGCCAGGCGGTCATGGGGCTCTCCCGGTGATCGAGTAGCGCTCGGAGCGTGGAGAACTCGCTGCGGGCCTCGGCCAGCCCCAGTTCGAGACGGCGCAGGTGCGCCCGGAGAAGCCTGCGCACCAGGTCCGTGTCGGCTCCGGACCAGCCGGCCAGTACCAGCCGGATGTCCGCCAACGGCAGGCCGGCCCGCCGCAGCCGGACCAGCAGCCTGGCCTCGTCGAGCTGCTCGGGGGCGTACCAGCGGTAGCCACTGGCCGGATCGACCCAGGCGGGTACCAGCACACCGGCCCGGTCGTAGAACCGCAGGGCGCTCACGCCCAGTCCGCTGTCGCGGGCCATCTCCCCGATGCTGCGCATCTCGCTCTCCACGTCCCGAACTCTGATCCCTCGACCAGGTCGAGGGTCAATCACGGGACGGTTCCCGCGGTGGCGGCCGGCCGTTCGGCACGGCCCGTCCGTCTGCCATTCTTGCGCCGTGCACAAGCCCAGCGCCGTCACCCCGGACGCCCCCGCACCGATACGGCTGCCGCTCCTCACCCAGGAGTGGCTCGACCTCGCCTTCGTCCACTGGGCCGTCGAGCCGGCCGCCGTGGCGGGGCTGATGCCGCGGGGCACCGTGCCGGACACCCACGACGGGCTCACGTACGTCGGGCTCGTCGCGTTCCGCATGCACCGGGTCGGGTGGTTCCGGCTGCCCGGGGTCCCCTACTTCGGCTCGTTCCCGGAGACCAACGTGCGGCTGTACAGCGTGGACGCGCACGGGCGGCGCGGCGTGGTCTTCCGGTCGATGGACGCCTCGCGGCTGCTACCGGTGCTGATGGGGCGGATCGGCTTCCGGCTGCCCTACCTGTGGTCCCGCATGACCGTCCGCTCCGCGGGCGACACCGTGACCTACACCAGTTCACGCCGCTGGCCGGGACCGCGCGGCGCCCACAGCCGCATCACCCTGCGGACCGGTGAGCGCATCCAGGAGCCCACGCCCCTGGAGCACTTCCTCACCGCCCGCTGGGGCATGCACAACATGTTCTTCGGCGGGGCGGCCTATCTGCCCAACCACCACCCCCGCTGGCCCCTGCACCGCGCCCAACTGCTCTCCTGCGACGAGGACCTGGTCGCGAGTGCCGGCATACCCGCGCCGACGGCCGACCCGGTCAGCATCCTCTACTCACCCGGGGTCCCGGTCCGCCTCGGCCGCCCCGCCCGGCCGGTCACCGCCGTACCGGCCGGCCCTTGACCCGAGGCGGGACGGCTACGCCACGTCGACACGGCCGTCGAGCAGTTCCAGCCGTTCGGCTTCGAAGTCCGCGCGAAAACCCCGGTCGTGCGAGACCGCGACCACCGCCCCCGGGTACGCCGCGAGCGCCGCCTGGAGGTCCTCGACCAGGTCGAGAGCGATGTGGTTGGTCGGTTCGTCGAGGACCAGCAGGTCCGCGGGCCGGGTCACCAGGGTCGCGATCTGCAACCGCCGCTGCTGCCCCTTGGACAGCGCCGCGACCGGCACCCGCAGATCCTCCTCGCGGAACAGGCCCAGGGACAGGAGCTGTTCGGCGTACTCGTCCGGCAACCCGGGCCGCCCGGCGGCGAACGCGGCCAGCAGCGGCAGCCGCGTGGTCTGCCCGGGCAGTTCCTGGGGCAGGTAGCCGGTCCGGGCGGAGGGGCGCGCGGTGCCCGCATCGGGACGCAGATCACCGGCGAGGACGCGGAGCAGCGTCGTCTTGCCGGCGCCGTTCTCGCCCGTGACGAGGAGGCGCGCTCCGGGCTCGATCGCCAGGAGCCCGTCCAGACGCAGCCGTTCCCCAACCCGTACGTGGTCCAGCTCGGCGAGCGGGCCCCGGGGCGGGGCGCCGTCGGCCGGCAACAGGGGTGTCGTGAACCGGAGCGGTTCCGGCGGCGCCGCCACCGGGTCGCGCCGCAGCTGGGCCAGGCGCTCCCGCACGGTGCGCACCTGCCCGCCGAGCTTCGCCTCGCTGGACCGGCGGTGCTTGCCGAAGCCCTGCTTCGGGTCGCGGCCGGTGGTGGCGAGGCGTCTGCCCGCGGCCTCCAGCAGTTCCTCCATGCGGTTCACCTCCTCGACCCAGTCCGCGTACCGCTGCTCCGCTCCGCGCCGGGCGGCGGCCTTCGCGGCGCGGTAGCCGGCCCAGCCGTCGCCATACCGGTGCACGGTGCGCTCGTCCCGGTCGACCTCGAGGATCGTGGTGGCGAGGCGCTCCAGGAAGCCGCGGTCATGGGTGACCGCGACGACGGTGCCGCGGTGTGCGCGCAGGCGCTCCTCCAGCCAGCGCACGGCCGTCCCGTCGAGGTGGTTCGTCGGTTCGTCCAGGAGCAGCAGTTCGGGGTCGGCGGCCAGGACACAGGCGAGCGCGAGGCGGGACTGCTCGCCGCCGGACAGGGAGCCCAGCGGGCGCTCCCGCGTGATCCGGGCCAGCCCGAGTCCGTGCAGGGCGGCGTCCACACGGGCGTCCGCCGCGTATCCACCGCGTTCCTCGTAAGCGGTCAGCAGCGCGCCGTACGAGGCGAGTTCCTCGTCCGAGGCGTCGGCGAGGGACTCCTCCGCCGCACGGAGCCTGCGCTCCATCCCGCGCAGCTCGGACAGGGCGAGGTCGACGGCGTCCTGGACGGTGGAGTCCGCGGCGAGGTCCAGCGTCTGGGCGAGGTGGCCGGTGCCGCCGGGGAAGCGGACGGTGATCTCCCCGGCGTCCGGGGTCTCGGCCGCGGCCAGCAGCCGCAGCAAGGTGGACTTGCCGGAACCGTTCTCACCGATGACGGCGACCTTCTCGCCCGGCCGGACGGTGAAGGAGACCTGGTCGAGGACGGTCCGGGCGCCGTACGACTTGGTGACGGACTTGACGGACAACTGGGCCACGGCAGTGGGGGCGTGGGTGGGCACGGTGGTACGGGCGCGGTCGCGCATAGGGCTTTCCCCGGGCATACGAAGGGTCTACGGGCAGCAGAAACGGCGGCATCGGCCGTGCCCGGACTCAGACGAAGAAGAAGAGGGAAGCCATGGCCTCACTGTAACAAGACGAACCGTCTCGCGTCTGCCCGACTGGGCGGCATCGAGAGGCCGGTGCACTGCGAAGATCCGCGGGCGCGAAGTTCCAGAAGGGGAGTTTCGTGGTCTGCAAGAGGTGTTCCCGGAGCAGAAGCCGATCAACAGGACCTTCATCAACACCTGGCAGGACGAGCGGGTCGTTGACGCCGTCAAGGCGACGGGACGCAAGAAGCTGATCATCGCCGGCCTCTGGACGGAGATCCGCGTGGCCATGCCGGCGATACAGGCGGCGGGGGAGGGGTTCGAGGTCTTCGCCGTCACCGACGCGTCGGGCGGTGTCTCGAGGGAGGCCCACGGCTCCTAGCCACGCCCACCGGAGACGAAGCCTGACGGCACCGCGTCCCTGGGCCGCGCGCACCCTTCGTTCTCACCACGTCCGGCCGGACGCGCTCCAGCGGCCGGGCCGAGGGGCCCATGCGGCGCCATGTCCCTGTCGGGTCGGCGCGGCATGGGCCCCTCGGCCCGGCCGGTCACTCCACCGCTGCTCCGAGCGCTACTTCGAGAGGAAGTCGCGCAGCGCGGTGTTCACCTCGTCGGCGTGGGTCCAGAGCAGGCCGTGCGGCGCTCCCTCGACCTCGACGTAGTCGGCCTCGGGCAGAGCCTTGTGGAAGCGGCGCCCCGTGGCGTCGATCGGCAGGATGTTGTCCTTCGTGCCGTGCAGGATCAGCGCGGGCTTCCCGCTCGCGCGGACCGCCTCGACATCGGCGCGGAAGTCCTCGATCCACGCCGGGACAACGGCGTACGCGGCCACCGGAGCGCTGCGGATCGCGACGTTCCAACTGGCGGCCACGGCCTCCTCGCTGATCCGGGTGCCGAGGTTCTCGTCGAGGTTGTAGAAGTCCGCGTAGAACTGCTTGTACCAGGCGTACCGGTCCGCCTTCGCGGTCGCGGCGATGCCGTCGAAGACCTCCTGCGGCACCCCCTCGGGGTTGTCGTCGCGGGCGACGAGAAACGGCTCGAGCGAGGCGAGGAAGGCGAGCTTGGCGACACGCTCATGACCGTGGCGGCTCACGTACCGGGCGAGTTCCCCGGTGCCCATCGAGAAGCCGACCAGGACGACGTCCCGCAGGTCGAGGGTCTCCAGGACCGTGTCCAGGTCGGCGGCGAAGGTGTCGTAGTCGTAGCCGGAGTTCACCTTCGACGACTGGCCGAAGCCGCGGCGGTCGTAGGTGATGACCCGATAGCCCTGCGCCAGCAGTTCGCGTGTCTGACGTTCCCAGCTGTGTCCGTTCAGCGGATAGCCGTGGATCAGGACGACCGGCTGCCCGGAACCGTGGTCCTCGTAGTAGAGCTCGACCGGCGTGCTGTTCTCCGTGCCGACGGTGATGTAACCCATGATTTCTTTCCCCTCCGGCCGACGAGACGAACGGCGGCCCGTATATCTGTATCTGTGTGAGAACTCGCTGGGTGAGAACTCGTGTTATTGAACGCGGGCCGGGGGCTTCTCCGTTCCGTCTCCGGCCGACGGATCGATGGTGTCCGCGACGGTGACTCGGCCGCCATCGCCGGGATCGGGATCCGGCATGACGCATTCCGGGTCGACGAGGCAGACCTCGTGACCACTCAGCGTCAGCCGGCGTGCGACCTCCAACAGCACGCGCCGTGCCACGTCGTCGATCGAATGGACCCTGGTCAGGTCCAGAGCCACCCTGACCTCCGAAGGTGAAATGGCCATGGCCTCCTGAACAACTTTCTCGGCTCCGGCGAAGCCGATGCCACCTTGCAGTCGCAGGACCCGGAGCGCGTTCGCTCCGCTGCCGACGACATGGAATGCCGGCCTGGGTCGTCCAGTCACCAGCGGCGTCGTAGGCCGCGCCGAGACGCTCGGGGTTTGCTGCCGCCAGCTCTGGAATGTATCCCGCCGGTTCTCCGGACGTGTCCGCCTCCACATCCCTCAGTGCCTCGGCCAGATAGTCCGGAATGATGGGCCGCATTCGTCCTCCATGAACACGTGCGCTGCTCGCGCGGTGAGAATGCAACCGGGAAGGGGGCGGCCCCTCTTACGAGTGCTCGAGAAGTCTTTCCGGAGCGGGTGCGGCGGTCAGCACGCGAAGCCGTTCGACGTCGACGTTGGCGCCGAAGGCGGGGGTTCCGGGTTCGAGCCGGATGCCCGCCGAGAGGTCGCCGATGGTGAGCGGGTCGAATCCGAGGGTGTCGATCAGCGCGGCGACGACGGCGAGATCCTTGGACGAGTCACCGGCGATCGCGATGGCTTTGCGTTCGAGGTCGCCGGCTGGACGAGCCCCGTCCTCGAGGTCGTGGTAGCCCATGTGGTTGAGGGCCTTCACGACATGCGCGCCCGTCAGGAAGCGCTGAACGACTTCGCTCGACGAGGTGTCGGGCGGAAGGATCGCCTCGCGGGGACCATCGACCTCCCACCAGTGGTTCATCGCGTCGACGACCAGCTTTCCCTCCAACTGCGGTACCGGGAGGTCGCGGTGTTTGCCGAGCGGAAGAGCCAGGACCACCACCTCGGCGGCGTCCGCGGCCTGCGCCGGCCACACGGCGGTCGCTCCGGGGGTGAGGATTCTGGCGGTGAGCGCGATCCCGGAGGGGTCACCGGACCCGGAGATCAGGACCCGATACCCGGCGGCGACCGCCAGGCGCGCCAGGACGGTGCCGACCTTCCCGGCTCCCAGGATCCCGAGGGTGGTGACGGGGTTGGTCATCGCGCCGCTCCCGCCGTGGCCGCGGGCCGCTCGGCCAGCAGTTCGCGGATCCGGGGGATGACCCGGGTGCCGTAAAGCTCGACCGAACGCAGACGTGCGGAGGCCGAAACGGTGCCGGCGGCGGAGTAGATCATGTCGAACCGGCCCGCGTCCAGGACCCGGACGGCATGGGCGATCCTGGCCGCGACCGTCTCGACCGAGCCGACGTACAGCGACCCGCGGGACACCTCGGCGTCGAACTCCTCCCGCCGGAGCGGCGGCCAGCCGCGCTGCCTCCCGATCCGGTCGCGGATCTCCTTGTACCCGGGGTAGAACAGCTCCTTGGCCTCGTCGTCGGTGGCGGCGACGAAGCCGGGCGAGTGCGTGCCGACCGGCTGCGCGGTCGTGCCGAACTCGTCACTGGCACGCCGGTACAGATCCACGTACGGAGCGAACCGGTCGGGAGCGCCGCCGATGACGGCGAGCATGAGCCGGAAGCCGTACCGCGCGGTGCGGAGCACGGACTGCGGTGTCCCGCCCACCCCCACCCAGGTGTTGAGGCGTCCCGAATCCGTCTTCGGGTACACGTCCGCCTCGTGCAGGGCGGCACGCGTGGTGCCCTCCCAGGTGACCGGCTTCTCGTCCAGGAGCCGGTGGAAAAGGTCGATCTTCTCCTCGAACAGCACCTCGTAGTCCTTGAGGTCGTACCCGAACAGGGGGAACGACTCGGTGAAGGAACCGCGTCCGAGGATCACCTCGGCGCGGCCGTGGGAGAGCGCGTCGACCGTGGCGAACCGCTGGAACACGCGCACCGGGTCGTCCGAGGACAGCACGGTCACGCCCGACGCGAGCCGGATGCGCTTCGTGGCCGTCGCGATGCCCGCCAGCACCGTCTCAGGGCTGGAGATCGCGTACTCGGGCCGGTGGTGCTCGCCCAACGCGACAACGTCGATACCGACTTGGTCGGCGAGGACCGCTTCGGTCACCGCGGCGCGGATCGCCTGCGCGTGCGAGACGATCACGCCTTGGTCGTTTCGGGGCCGGTCTCCGAAGCTGTCGATACCGAACTCGATTTTCGACACATCCATCGTGTTCACTCGCTCAACGCTTTCGTTGGGTCGGGGTGTGGCGATGCGTGGTTCGTGTCGACCGGGCGGGGCGTCCGTCACCCCCGCCGATCTAGTTGACATGTGAACCATGACACCGTGTGGTTTACATGTCAACTAGATCGAGCCGTGGGGGCCCCGTCCGCGACGACAGCCCCATCGGCGTCGCGCCGTGGGGCTGGAAGGTTGACGGGTCAACCATGCTGGCCTAGGGTCCAGGGGGGAGGTTGACGGGGGTCAGTCCGGCTGCTTCTCCATGTGGTCCAGGACGCGCTGGGAGAGGCGGCCGAGTGTGGTGAGCTGGTTCGGGGTCAGGGCGTCGATGAAGAGGCGGCGGACGTGCTCGACGTGCTGGGGCGCGGCCTCCTCGATCGCCTTGTAGCCGGCCGGGGTGGCGACGATGAATGCGCCGCGACCGTCGTCGGGGCACTCCTCCCTGGCTACGAGCCCGCGTTTCGCCATCCGCGTGACCTGGTGGGACATCCGGCTCTTCTCCCACTCCACGAGCTTGGCCAGATCCAGGAAGCGCATCCGCCCGTTGCCTCTTTCGGTGAGGCTGACGAGCACGGTGTAGTCGGCCGCCGACAGTCCGGAGTCGACGTGGACGCGTCGGGACAGTCGTCCGATGAGTGTCTCCTGCATGCGGATGAAGCTCTCCCAGGCGGCCTTCTGCTCCGGGTCGAGCCAGCGCGGCTGTGCGTCCATGGCGGCAGTCTAGCGAAATCGTTGACAGCTCATCTACCGGCTGCGGCCGCGACGCGCCCCTTTGATCGGCCGCGCGCGGGCCGTGACCAGGTATGTTGATGCATCAACCGTGTCGGGTTAGGGTGATGTCCTGGCTGCCGGGACCCTGCCGAATGGAGCGGGACCGGGCCCCACGAGGAGGACAGATGACGGTCGAAGTGAGCGACGTGCCCGAGGCGAAGCGCTACGAGGCCCGTGTGGACGGAGAGTCCAAGGTGGCGGGCGTCGCGGAATACATCCGTACGACGGAACTCGTGGCGTTCGTGCACACCGAGGTCGGGGCGGAGTACGAGGGCAGGGGCGTCGGGTCGGCGCTGGTACGCACAGCCCTGGACGAGGCGCGGGCCGCGGATCTCCGGGTGCTGGCCACCTGCCCCTTCTTCGCGGGCTGGATCAGCCGGCACCCCGAGTACCAGGACCTGCTGTACCAGTCCCGCAGCCAAGTCAGTGACTGAGAAGCCGAGTACGGGAGCGACGGAGGCGGGCATGAGCGGCGAATCCGAGCGAAGGGCGTACCGGACGGAGTCGATCACGGTGACCTTCGAGGCAGGGCGCTGTCTCCACGCCGCCGCATGCGTCGATGGCCTGCCCGAGGTGTTCGACCCGGCGAAGCGGCCGTGGGTCCAGCCGGACCGGACCACGGCCGAGCGCCTGGCGGAGGTCGTGCGACGCTGCCCCTCGGGCGCCCTCCAGTACGCACTCGTGGACGGCGGGCCGGAAGCCCCCGACCGGCCCACCAGGATCACCCGCGGTGCCACCGGGCAGCTGACCGTGCGCGGGGAGCTGAGTGTGGACACGCCGCACGGTGTGCGTGCCGAGACCAGGGCCATTCTGTGCGGCTGCGGACAGAGCCGCCTCCAGCCGTACTGCGACCACGCGGGGCCCTGCGGCCGGTGACGCTTCCGCAGGAGTCGCCGGTCACCGACCGGCGATCGGACGAGGCGGCCCGGATTCCCGGACGGGGCGGGCGGCGGCCGATGTGACGACCAGACTGTTGAGGAGGCGCTCTCCGTGAGCAACCCGGAAGACGATGCCGAGGCGCTGCGCTGCGGTGCGCTCGTCGAAGGCGACCGGCCGGCCGAGGCCCCCCGGGTCGATGTCCTGTCGGCGCGTGAAGTCCCCCTCGGCGGTCCGCGTGCGATGCGGGTGCGGCGGACGCTGCCCCAGCGGGCGCGCACCCTCATCGGCGCCTGGTGCTTCGCCGACCACTACGGCCCGCACCAGGTCGCCGAGTCGGGCGGCATGACCATGCCCCCGCATCCGCACGCCGGGCTGCAGACGGTGACCTGGCTGTTCAGCGGAGAGGTCGAGCATCGCGACACCCTGGGCACCCACTCCCTGGTCCGGCCCGGCGAGGTGAACCTCATGACCGGCGGGTACGGCATCGCCCACTCGGAGATCTCCACGCCGGACACCCGGGTCATCCACGGCGTCCAGCTGTGGGTCGCGCTGCCCGAGGAACACCGCGACGCCGCCCGGGACTTCCAGCACCACGTGCCCGAACCCGCACAGCTCGACGGGGCGGAGATCCGGGTCTTCCTGGGGTCGCTCGCCGGGCGGACCTCCCCGGTCCGGGTCTTCACGCCACTGCTCGGCGCCGAGATCGTCCTCGAACCCCACGCGGAACTCTCACTCGCCGTGGACGCCGATTTCGAACACGGCCTTCTCGTGGACAGCGGGGACATCCGCCTGACCGACACGGTGCTGCGGCCTGCCGAACTCGGCTACGTCCCCCGCGGCGCGGACACCCTGACGATGGTGAACGAGACCGACGCCCCGGCGCGGGCCATCCTCCTCGGAGGACCGCCCTTCGGGGAGGAGATCGTCATGTGGTGGAACTTCATCGGACGCAGCCACGCGGACATCGTGAAGGCCCGCGAGGACTGGGAAGCGTCCTCCCAACGCTTCGGCGTCATCGAGGACTCTCCCAGTCGCCGCCTCCCCGCACCGGCCCTGCCGAACGCCGTCATCACACCGCGCCGGAACCCACCGACCCGCTGACCCCCGTACGAAAGGCGCACCATGAGCGAGACCTCCTCCTCTCCCACCACCATCGTCGTCGAGCGCGCAGACGCCGATCACCGGTACGAGATCCTGGTCGACGGCCGACGTGCCGGTCTGACCGCCTACCGTGACCTGGGCCGGCAGCGCGTCTTCTTCCACACGGAGGTCGACGAGGCCTTCGCCGGCCAGGGGCTGGCCCCGCAACTCGTCCAGCAGGCACTCGTCGACGTGCGCGCGTCCGGACTGCGGATCGTCCCCGTCTGCCCCTACGTCGCCAAGTTCCTCAAGCGGCACGACGAGTTCGCCGACATCACCGACCCGGTCACCCCTGACATCCTGCGGTGGCTGAAGGCGCAGCTTGACTGAGCAGGCAGCATAAGTGGATGAGACAACTGTCTTGAGACTTGAGGGGGGAGAAAACCGGCGATGCGGAATCTGACCGTGGCTCAGCAGATGGTCGACGTCCTGCGCCAGGCGGGCGTGCAGCGGATCTACGGAGTGGTGGGGGACAGCCTGAACTCGGTGGTCGACGCGGTGCGCCGTACCGACGGCATCGAGTGGGTACATGTACGGAACGAGGAGGCCGCCGCCTTCGCCGCGGCGGCAGAGGCACAGCTGACCGGCAGGCTCGCGGTGTGCGCCGGAAGCTGTGGCCCCGGAAACACGCATCTGATCCAGGGACTGTACGACGCGCACCGCTCCGGAGCGCCCGTGCTGGCCCTCGCCTCGCACATCCCGTCCCACCAGATCGGTACCGGCTTCTTCCAGGAGACGCACCCGGAACGCCTGTTCACCGAGTGCAGCGACTACTGCGAGATGATCGGCACTCCCGAGCAGATGCCCCGGGTGCTGCGGATCGCCATGCAGCGGGCCCTTGGCAACAGCGCCGTGTCCGTCCTGGTCATACCGGGCGACGTCGCGCACGACGAGGCGGCCCACCCGACGGGAAACAGCGACCTGGTCACCGAGCGGGGCCGCGTCGTCGCGCCGGACACCCAGGTTCGGGCGCTGGCCGAGAGGCTGAACGCGGCGCGGAAGGTGATGCTGTTCTGCGGCGCGGGAGTGCGGGACGCGCACGCCGAGGTCATGACGCTCGCCGAGAAGTCCGCCGCCCCCGTCGGGCACACCCTGCGGGGCAAGGAGTGGATCCAGTTCGACAACCCGTACGACGTGGGCATGAGCGGCCTCCTGGGCTACGGCGCCTGCTTCGACGCGATGCACGAGGCCGACCTGGTCGTCCTGCTCGGCACCGACTTCCCGTACAACGACTTCCTGCCGCAGGCGCACACCGTGCAGGTCGACCACGATGCGGGCCGCCTCGGCCGTCGCACCGTGCTGGAACTCGGGGTCCACGGCGATGTCCGGGAGACGCTCCGGGCTGTGCTGCCGCTGGTCGAGGCGAAACGGGACCGTACCTTCCTGGACCGGATGCTGCACAAGCACGCCAAGTCCCTGGAGAGGGTGGTCTCCGCCTACACCCACGACGTCGAACTGCACACCCCGATCCACCCCGAGTACGCGGCCGCGGTCCTGGACGAACTCGCCGACGACGACGCGGTGTTCACCGTGGACACCGGCATGTCCAACGTGTGGGCGGCGCGCTACCTGACCCCCAACGGACGGCGCCGGGTGATCGGCTCGTTCCTGCACGGCACGATGGCCAACGCGCTGCCGCACGCGATCGGCGCGCAGTTCGCCTACCCGGGCCGCCAGGTGATCTCGATGTCGGGCGACGGTGGACTGGGCATGCTGATGGGCGAGTTGCTCACCGTGAAGCTGCACGACCTGCCGGTGAAGACGATCGTCTTCAACAACTCCTCCCTGGGCATGGTCAAGTTGGAGATGCTGGTCGAGGGGCTGCCCGAGCACGAGACCGACCACGAGGCGGTGGACTACGCGGCGATCGCCCGCAGCGCGGGCATCGAGGCGATCCGCATCGAGCACCCCGGGGAGGTCGCCGAAGGACTCAAGCGGGCGCTCGCTCACGACGGACCGTTCCTGGTCGACCTGGTGACCGACGCCAACGCGCTGTCCATCCCGCCGCACATCTCGGCCGCCCAGATCAAGGGTTTCGCCTTCGCAGCCGGCCGCACCGTGCTCGACGGGGGCGTCGGCAAGATGCTCGACCTGGCCCGCGCCAACCTGCGGAACGTCCCACGCCCCTGAGACGGTCACCGGACTTCCCCGTGCCACCGGGGGCGACTGGGCCCCCGGTGGTCGACCCGAGCGCTAGAAGAACCCGAGCTTCCGAGGGCTGTAGGAGCAGAGGATGTTCTTGGTCTGCTGGTAGTGCTCCAGCATCATCTTGTGGTTCTCCCGGCCGATGCCCGACTGCTTGTAGCCGCCGAAGGCGGCGTGCGCCGGGTAGGCGTGGTAGCAGTTCGTCCACACGCGTCCCGCCTGGATCGCGCGGCCGGCGCGGTAGGCGGTGTTCATGTCGCGGGTCCACACACCGGCGCCGAGGCCGTACAGGGTGTCGTTGGCGGTTTTGATCGCGTCGTCGAAGTCGTCGAAGGACGTCACCGACACGACCGGGCCGAAGATCTCCTCCTGGAAGATCCGCATGCGGTTGTGACCCTCGAAGATCGTCGGCTGGACGTAGTAGCCGCCCTTCAACTCCCCGTCGTGCTCGATCCGCTCACCGCCGGTGAGTACCTTGGCGCCCTCCTGGCGGCCGATGTCCAGGTAGGAGAGGATCTTCTCCAACTGGTCGTTGGAGGCCTGCGCGCCGATCATCGTGTCGGTGTCCAGCGGATGGCCCGGCTTGATCAGCTCGGTGCGGGCGACGGCGGCCTCCATGAACTCGGCGTAGCTGCCGCGCTGGACGAGCGCCCGGGACGGGCAGGTGCAGACCTCGCCCTGGTTGAGCGCGAACATCGTGAAGCCCTCGAGTGCCTTGTCGCGGAAGTCGTCGTCCCGCGCCCAGACGTCGTCGAAGAAGATGTTCGGCGACTTGCCGCCCAGCTCCAGCGTGACCGGTTTGATGTTCTCCGAGGCGTACTGCATGATCAGCCGCCCGGTGGTGGTCTCGCCGGTGAACGCCACCTTCGCCACCCGGGGGCTCGACGCCAGCGGTTTGCCCGCCTCCACGCCGAAGCCGTTGACGACGTTCAGGACGCCGGGCGGCAGCAGGTCCGCCACCAGGCTCAGCCAGTAGTGGATCGAGGCCGGGGTCTGCTCCGCGGGCTTCAGGACCACCGCGTTTCCGGCGGCGAGGGCGGGCGCGAGCTTCCAGGCCGCCATCAGGATCGGGAAGTTCCACGGGATGATCTGCGCGACGACTCCCAGGGGCTCGTGGAAGTGGTAGGCCACGGTGTCGTCGTCGACCTCGCCGAGCGAGCCCTCCTGGGCGCGGATCGCGCCCGCGAAGTAGCGGAAGTGGTCGATGGCGAGCGGGATGTCGGCCGCCAGCGTCTCGCGCACCGGCTTGCCGTTCTCCCAGCTCTCGGCGACCGCCAGGCGCTCCAGGTTCGCCTCCATGCGGTCGGCGATCTTCAGCAGGACGTCGGAGCGCTCGGTCACCGACGTACGGCCCCAGCCCGGAGCGGCCTCGTGCGCGGCGTCGAGCGCCAGCTCCACGTCGTCCGCCGTGCCCCGCGCGATCTCGGTGAACGGCAGGCCGTTCACCGGGGACGGGTTCTCGAAGTACTGTCCGCGTGCCGGCGGCACGTACTCACCGCCGATGAAGTGGTCGTAGCGCGACTGATAGGAGACGATCGCGCCCTCGGTGCCGGGCGCCGCGTATCGGGTCATCCTCCGTGCCTCCCTCATCGAGCGCTGCCCGCCGTTGGACAGCTCTGCGCGTGAGGCTAGGAAGCGGGACGTTGCGGGGACGTTGCGCGCGCCGCCCGCCGACGCGTGCTCTTGCGGAGCCGCCGACCGGCGGCCGCTCATCTCGCGTTCGGCGCCGCCAGCTCCGACTCCAGCGCCGCGAGCCGGGAGCGTGTCGCCGCCGTGGGCCGGACCGCCGCGAGCGCGCGCCACACGTCGAGATCGTCCTCCCCCCACGGTGCGTGGGCCCAGTCGGCCAGCAGGTCGGGATCACCGCAGGCGATCAGCGCTGCGCGCAGGCCGTCGGCGAGCCGGCGCCTGAGCCGTACGACCGCCGGGGCCTGGGAGCCGGGCAGCAGCGGACCCGCGTACCTCGTCGCCGCCGCCGTCACCGCCCCGGCCCGCAGCCGGCGTTCGACCACGCCCGCGTCGGAGTCGACGGGCAGCGTGAGCCGGTACGGCCGGGAGGCCAGCCGGCCGGGCCCCAGGATGCCGCGCAGGCGGGCCAGTTCCGCCCGCAGCGTCACCGGCGGCACCGTCTCGTCCTCGTACAGCGCGCACAGCAACTCGTCGCCCGTCAGACCCTCCGGATGGTGGGCCAGCAGCACGACGATCTCACTGTGCCGCCGGCTCAGCCGGACCCTGCGGCCGGCCGCGCTCAGCAGGGCCTCGTCACGGCCCAGCGCGGTCAGCTCGGCCGCCTCCGGACCGGACCGCTCAGGCGTGAGCAGCGCCAGCTGCGACTCCGCGGCACGCGCCACCGCCTGTACGAAGCCCAGACTGTGCGGATGCGCCAGACCGTCCCCGCCCGTGATGTCCACGGCGCCGAGCACCCGACCGGTACGGGGATCGTGCACCGGAGCGGCGGCGCAGGTCCAGGGCTGGACCCGGCGTATGAAGTGCTCGGCCGCGAAGACCTGCACCGGGCGGCCGACGGCCACCGCCGTGCCCGGCGCGTTCGTCCCGACGGCCGACTCCGACCAGCGGGCCCCGGGCACGAAGTTCATCCGGCCCGCCCGGCGCCGGGTGGCCGCGTCCCCCTCGACCCACAGCAGCCTGCCGTGCGCGTCGCACACCGCGAGCAGATGCTCCCCGTCGGAAGCGAACGCCCCCAGCAGCTCCCGGACCAGCGGCATCACCCGGGACAGCGGGTGTTCCGCCCGATAGGCGCCCAGGTCACCGTCCATCAGCTCCACGCTCGCGGTACCGTCCGGGCCCACACCCGCCCGGACCGACCGCCGCCACGACTCCGCCACCACGGCGCGCACGGGCCGCGGCACCGTCCCCCCTTCGGTGAAGGTCTCGTGGGCCCGCCGCAGGGTCCGCGCGCGCTCGGCGGGGTCGGCTCCCGGTTCCAGAGCCAGCCATGAATCAGTCAACTCGGCCTCCCCGGACGGTGTTGCGGTGGGGGACATCGTCACTCCGCTGCCACGCGCGGACAACCACTTCGACCAGCCGGATCACTCGAAGGTGGCGTTCCGAGCGGACCGGGTGCACCGGCCGGGCGAGGGGTCAGGAGATTCGGTCAGGAGAAGTTGACCAGTCTGATGTAGCGGGTCCAGTCCCAGAAGGGCCCCGGGTCCGTGTGGTCGCTGCCGGGCACCTCGTGGTGCGCGATGATGTGCGCGCGGTCCTTGGGAATCCCGTAGGCGGTGCAGATCGCCGCGGTGAGCCGGGCCGACTGCTCGTAGAGGGCGTCGGTGAAGTACTCGGGACGGTCCACCCACCCCTCGTGTTCGATCCCGATGCTGCGGGTGTTGTAGTCCCAGTTGCCCGCGTGCCAGGCGATGTCCGCCTCCCGGACACACTGCGCGACGTGCCCGTCGGAGGACCGGACGACGTAGTGCGCGGACACCTGCCGCTCG
The DNA here is from genome assembly GCF_044765285.1 of Streptomyces sp. NPDC102490. Classification (NCBI taxonomy): domain Bacteria; kingdom Bacillati; phylum Actinomycetota; class Actinomycetes; order Kitasatosporales; family Streptomycetaceae; genus Streptomyces; species Streptomyces sp. NPDC102490. The sequence goes on along the minus strand of NZ_JBIWJU010000008.1, from coordinate 250,044 downwards.
GGATCGCGGAAGATGGACAGGGTGTCGGCGTACGTCTCCTGCGTGACGTGGACGACCACGTAGTCGACGGGATAGGAGGTGGGGCGGCTCGACCGGCTGTAGTTCGCCGTGTTCGCCGGCAGCCACTCCGCGGAGGGGTAGTCGACGGCGCGGGCTCGCGCGGTGGCCTGGGTACCGGAGAGCAGGGTGTACGGGACGGTGGCCAGCGCGGCACCCTTGAGGAGCCGCCGCCTGGTCGGAGCGGGTGCTGTCCTTTCCCTTTCCATGGGATTGCCCTTTCGTCGGAGGGGCCCTGGGCCCGGTGGGGGTGGCTGCTCGGCCGTGCGACATGACGGTGCGGCATGGACCGCGGAGCGCAACGCCGAGGCGGACGTCCGACCGCCCCGGGGCGAGGTGCGTCCGCGTGAATCACCGTACGGGGAGCGGGGATTGCGCAGTAGAGCGCCGCGCCGTTCCGTGGACAGCCACCGCCTTGTGGACACCGCGCTCACTCGATCGAGTGAACGGGAGCGACCGGGCGGGCCGTCGGCGAACCCACGGTCGGGCAGCCGTCAGGCCCGCTCCGCCAGGGCGCCCGGGTCGTCCAGGACGGCCCGCACCACGGAGTGCGCGGCGCCGAGCAGCGGTCCCTGCGGACCCAGCTCCGAGACCGCGACCGGGCAGGCGGGGCCGGCCGTGCGCCGGGCCAGTTCCTCACGCAGCGACGGCAGCAGCCAGGGCGCCAGACCGGCCAGGGCACCGCCCAGCACCACACCCTCGGGGTCCAGCAGGTTCACCGCCCCGGTCAGGGCGATACCGAGTGCCGTGCCCGCCTCGCGCAGGGCGCGCCGTACGTCCTCGTCGCCCTCCGCCGCACGTCCGGCGAGCAGCCCGACCCGGTCTTCCCCGGGCTCCACGCCCGCCGCCCGCAGTACCGCCTTCTCGCCGGCGTACTGCTCCAGGCACCCGCGCCCGCCGCAGGCGCACTCGGGCCCGTCGGGATGGACCGGCACATGCCCCAGCTCACCGGCGAATCCGCGGGTACCGCGCAGCAGCCGACCGTCGAACACGACGGCCGCACCGATGCCGATCTCGGCCGAGACGTGCAGGAAGTCCCGGGGAGTGCCGTCACCGAGCCAGAGTTCGGCGAGCGCGCCGAAGTTGGCCTCGTTGTCCACCGTCGGCGGCAGATCCGCGGGCAGCAGCGCGGCGAGATCCGCGTCGTGCCAGTCCAGGTTCGGGGCACGTACCACGGTCCGGCCGTCCCGGGCCACGAGACCCGGCACCGCCACCGCGAGCCCCGCCGGCCACAGTCCCTCGGCCTCGGCCTCCGACACGACCTGCCGCACCAGCCCGGTGAGGTGCGCGAGCACCGGCTCCGGCGAACGGCCTCGATTGCTGCCGTACCGCACGGCACGCGCGCGTACCCGGCCGCGCAGGTCGACCGCGCAGACCGCGAGATGGTCGACGCCGACCTCCGCCCCGATGCCGGCCGGGCCCTGCGCGCTGACGGCGAGCGCGGACCCGGGCCGGCCCACGCGGCCGGGGCGCTCGGGGCCCAGTTCCTCCAGCAGGCCCGCGCGGACGAGTTCGTCCACGAGGGTCGACACCGCCGCTCGCGTCAGCCCGATCCGCGAGGCGACCGCGGCCCGGGACAGGGGGCCCTCGGCGCTGACGGTGTGCATCACCCGCGCGAGATTGCGGCGGCGCATGCCCTGCTGGGTGTCCGGCAGCGCGCGCCCGGGACGGGCCGGGTGGGCTTCGTGCGGCGGTGCGGTCATGCCTCCGTCAGTCCTCGTTCCGTCGTCACTCGATCCGGCCTCCGGCCGCTGGTCGCGGTGCACGCGTGTGCTGCTCGATGCCGGACCCGCCGGGCCGGGTGCCTCCGACACGCCCCGGTCAGCCGCGCCGCCCCTCTGCGGCGTGTCCCGCAACCGTGCGCCGGTGGCCGCCCGCGCGAGCGCGTCCTCAGTGGGAGGCCGCGTCCCGTTCCAGCAGCGGTGCCGCGTCGGAGAGTACCCCGGTGATCCTGTCCAGCGTCGCCTGGTCCCGCTCCACGGCGTCGAGCACTGGCCCCGCGGCCGTGTTCCAGCGCCGGGCGACGGCGGCCGCGTCCTCGCCGGTCAGCAGGCCGGCCGCCTGCGCCGCGGCGCCGAGCGCGACCAGCTCCCTGGCCTCCGGGATCTGGACCGGGCGGCCCGACAGCCGCCGTACCGTCTGCTGCCAGGCCGTACCCCGGGCGCCGCCGCCGATCAGCAGCAGTGGCGCGGACGGGTCCGCGTCGGCGTCCAGGACGAGGTCGAGCGCGCCGAGCAGCGAGTGGACGGCGCCGTCGTACGCGGCCTGGAGCAGCTGGCCGGCGCTCGTGTCGTGCCGCAGCCCGTACAGAAGGCCGGAGGAATGCGGGAGGTTCGGGGTGCGCTCGCCGTCCAGGAAGGGCAGGAGCGTGGCGTCGGTGCCCGGCTCGACGGCTTCCCGGTCCAGGCCCAGCAGGGACGCGACGCGGTCGACGGCGAGCGTGCAGTTGAGGGTGCAGGCCAGCGGAAGCCAGTCGCCGCGCGCGTCGGCGAAGCCCGCCACCGTGCCGGTCGGGTCGGCGGGCCGGCGCTGGGACACGGCGTACACCGTGCCCGACGTGCCGAGGCTCATCACCGGGACTCCGGGGCGCAGTCCGAGGCCCAGCGCGGCGGCCGCGTTGTCGCCGGTGCCGGCGGCGACCAGGGTGCCCTTGGAGAACGGCAGGCCGTGGCCGTCGCGTACCGTGCCGGCCACCTCGCCGGGCCGCACGACCCGGGGCAGCAACGCCGGATCGAGTCCCACGCGCGCGAGGATGTCCTCGTCGTACGCCTCCGTGCCGGACGCCCACCAGCCGGTGCCGGACGCGTCGCCGCGGTCGGTGGTCCCTTCGCCCGTGAGGCGCTCGGTGAGGTAGTCGTGGGGGAGCCGTACGGCCTTCACCGCGCGGGCCGCGTCCGGTTCCCGCTCGGCCAGCCAGGCCCACTTGGTGACCGTGAAGGAGGCGCTGGGGACGCTTCCCGTGCGCTCCGCCCAGGCCTTGGCCCCGCCCAGCTCGTCGATCAGGCGGCGGGCCTGCGGGGCCGAGCGCACGTCGTTCCACAGCAGGGCGGGGCGCACCGGCTCGCCCTGCGCGTCCAGCGTGACCAAGCCGTGCTGCTGCCCGCCGATGGAGACCGCGGCGGCCTCGCGGGCGGCATCGCCGCACTGGGTCAGGGCCTCGCCCAGCGCGTCCCACCACTGGCGGGGATCGCTCTCCCGGCCGGCCCCGGAGGACACGGTGTGGGGCGCCTGGCCACTCGCGACGACCCGGCCGGTGGCCGCGTCGACGACCAGTGCCTTGGTGGACTGGGTGGACGTGTCCACGCCGACGACGAGCGGACCCTCGGCAGCTGACATCGGGTTTCTCCCTCTTCCGCGGGTGCTGGGACCCGGCCTTCACTCCTTCGGGGACACCTTGTCCCTTCCCAGGACCGTGTGTGCATACTAATTTGTAAAGCGCCATGACGAAATAGTCGGCAGCGATTGATCGGCAGCGAGTGAGGAGCCGCGGAATGAACTACCAGCCCACTCCCGAGGACAGGTTCACGTTCGGTTTGTGGACGGTCGGCTGGCAGGGCCGTGACCCGTTCGGTGACGCCACCCGGTCCGCCCTGGACCCGGCGGAGTCCGTGCGGCGTCTGTCGGAGCTCGGCGCGTACGGCGTCACGTTCCACGACGACGACCTGATTCCGTTCGGGTCGAGCGACACCGAGCGAGAGTCGCACATCAAGCGGTTCCGGCAGGCCCTGGACGCGACCGGCATGAAGGTGCCGATGGCGACGACGAACCTGTTCACGCACCCCGTGTTCAAGGACGGCGCCTTCACGGCCAACGACCGGGACGTGCGCCGGTACGCGCTGCGCAAGACGATCCGCAACATCGACCTCGCGGTCGAGCTGGGCGCGAGCGTCTACGTGGCCTGGGGCGGCCGGGAGGGCGCGGAGTCCGGCGCGGCCAAGGACGTGCGGGACGCCCTGGACCGGATGAAGGAGGCCTTCGACCTGCTGGGCGAGTACGTCACCGAGCAGGGCTACGACCTGAAGTTCGCGATCGAGCCGAAGCCGAACGAGCCGCGCGGTGACATCCTGCTCCCGACGGTCGGGCACGCCCTGGCCTTCATCGAGCGTCTCGAGCGGCCGGAGCTGTACGGCGTGAACCCGGAGGTCGGCCACGAGCAGATGGCCGGTCTGAACTTCCCCCACGGAATCGCCCAGGCGCTGTGGGCGGGCAAGCTCTTCCACATCGACCTCAACGGCCAGTCGGGCATCAAGTACGACCAGGACCTGCGGTTCGGCGCGGGAGACCTGCGGGCCGCCTTCTGGCTGGTCGACCTGCTGGAGCGGGCCGGGTACGCGGGTCCGCGGCACTTCGACTTCAAGCCGCCGCGGACCGAGGACTTCGACGGAGTGTGGGCGTCGGCGGCCGGCTGCATGCGCAACTACCTGATGCTCAAGGACCGGGCCGCGGCCTTCCGCGCCGACCCGCAGGTGCAGGAGGCGCTGACCGCGGCCCGGCTCGACGAGCTGGCCCGCCCGACCGCCGAGGACGGTCTGGCCGCGCTGCTGGCCGACAAGAGCGCCTACGACACCTTCGACGTGGACGCGGCCGCCGCGCGCGGCATGGCCTTCGAGCACCTCGACCAGCTCGCCATGGACCACCTCCTCGGCGCCCGCTGATCGATCCGGCCCCCGTGTGCGTGCTCCGGCCCCCTCCCTCGCGGACGGGGCCGGAGCCCGTACGGGACGTCAACAGCGCGGGATCCCCGCGCGCCGGACCGGAGGGCGAAGACACGGCACAGGTCCGGGCCGGGCGGCGCTGGACCGGGCCGGACTCGGTATCAGGGCTCGTCCCCCGTCGCGAGGGCCGCCGACGACAGGGCTGTCGCCGGGTCCTGGCAGGCACCGCCCACCGGGACCCATCGGCCGTGCTCCCTGCGGTACGGCCACCAACGCCCCTCGCGGTCCAGACGGAGCTGGTGCGGTGCGCCGACAACCGTCCACCGGTTGGCCCGCGCCCGCAACGACGGCCGCTCGTCCTCCTCCCACGCCGACTCCAGTGCCGCACGCGCGCGGGCGAGCGTGTCGCCCTCCACCGCCCACTCCTCCTCGAGCACGGACAGGGCGGCCGCACCGCCGAGCCGCCAGGCGCGTACGGCCACGGCCATCGCCTCTCGCGTGCGCCCCGAACCGGCACCGAGACGGTCCAGCGCATCCGGTCCGGGACCCCCCGCGGCCAGGCGCACCGCATCCTGCGCCAAGCTCGGCTCCGCGCCCACGGGCCGTCGGTCGTGCCCGCCGCGCAGGGCCTCGGCGAGCAGGCGGTGGGCCTCCGCCGCCGTCCGGGAGGCCAGGAAGAACAGGCCGGAAGGGGCGACGCCCGGTGGGCAGGCCGCCTCCGTGTCCAGGGACGGCGGAACCCCCGGGCCGTCCCCGAGGCCGGGCGGCGCGGGCAGCGGAGGCAGCAGCTGCCCCGCCGCGTACGCCTCGGCGGCGTCCACCCCCGCCGGCCGGGAAGCGGCCTCCTCCGCGGGTGCCGAGCCGTGGGTCTGGAGGGCCTCCAGTACGGCGTCCTCCGCGCGGCCCCGCATCAGCAGCAGGACGAAGGGGTCCTGGTCCAGCAGCCTGGCCACCTGGTAGCAGAGCGCCGCGGTGTGCCCGCAGTGGTCCCAGGCACCGCAGTCGCACTCCGGTTCCAGGTCGCCCATGCCCGGCAGCAGGTCGATACCGGCCGCCGCGGCGTCCTCCACGAGGTGCGGCGGCATGTCGCGGTCCAGCAGCGCCGCGACATGTCCGGAACGCTCGATCGCCATGTCGACGAAGCGATCCCACTGCGCGTCGGAGAGCCGTTCCAGCAGGACGTCGGCCCGGTGCGCCGTGCGGTCCCGGTCCTGGACGACCGCCGTGATGCGCCCCGGCCGCACCGACACCGCGCCGACCGCTCCTGCGCGCGCGAGCCTGCGCCCCGTCTTCACCTGCGCCGCGTCCATCGCCGCGTCCTCCAGCGACTTCAGCCAGGCGCGGCCCCACCAGGTCTGCGCGAAGCCCCGCCCCTGCGCGGGCGGCAACGCGACGAACGTCCGTTCCGCCTCGTCGTCGTACCGAGTCATCGCGTACCCCCTCGCAGTTCGACCAGGTCGGCCAGTTCCGCGTCCGTCAGTTCGGTGAGCGCCGCGTCGCCCGCGCCCAGAACGGCGTCGGCGAGTTCCCTCTTGCGGTTCAGCAGGGCGGCGATGCGGTCCTCGACGGTCCCCTCCGCGATCAGCCGGTGCACCTGCACGGGGCGGGTCTGACCGATGCGGTAGGCACGGTCGGTGGCCTGTGCCTCGACGGCCGGGTTCCACCAGCGGTCGTAGTGGACGACGTGCTCCGCGCGCGTGAGGTTCAGTCCGGTGCCCGCCGCCTTCAGCGACAGCAGGAAGACCGGGACCTCGCCGTCCTGGAACCGCCGCACCAGCGTCTCCCGCGCGGTGACGGACGTGCCGCCGTGCAGGAACATCGACGACACGCCGCGCGCGGCCAGGTGCTGTTCCAGGAGCCGTGCCATCTGCACGTACTGCGTGAACACCAGCACGCTCGCCTGCTCGGCGAGGATCGTGTCGAGCAGTTCGTCCAGCAGCTCCAGCTTCCCGGAGCGACCGGTGATCTTCGGCCGGTCCTCCTTGAGGAACTGTGCCGGGTGGTTGCAGATCTGCTTGAGGCTCGTCAGCAGCTTCACGATCAGGCCGCGCCGTGCCATGTGGTCGGCCCCGGCGATCTCCGCGAGCGCCTCGCGCACCACCGCCTCGTACAGGCCGGTCTGTTCCGCCGTCAGCGACACGGGATGGTCCGTCTCGGTCTTCGGCGGCAGTTCCGGGGCGATCCCGGGGTCCGACTTGCGGCGCCGCAGCAGGAAGGGCCGCACGAGCCGGGCCAGTCGCTCCGCCGCCGCCGGGTCCTGTCCGCTCTCGACGGCCTGGGCGTAGTGCCGGCGGAAGCTGCCGAGCCGGCCCAGCAGCCCGGGTGTGGTCCAGTCGAGGACGGCCCACAGTTCCGAGAGGTTGTTCTCCACCGGGGTGCCGGTGAGCGCCACGCGCGCGCGGGCGCCGATGGAGCGAAGTCGCCGCGCGGTCTCGGAGTACGGGTTCTTCACGTGCTGCGCCTCGTCCGCCACGACCATGCCCCACGGCACGGCGGAGAGCCGGTCGGTGTCCAGGCGCATGGTGCCGTAGGTGGTCAGCACGAACTCGCCGTCCGCGAGGGAGTCGAGGTCGCGGCGGGTGCCGTGGAAGCGGCGTACGGGCGTGCCGGGCGCGAACCGCTCGATCTCCCGCTGCCAGTTGCCCATCAGGGAGGTCGGGCAGACCACCAGGGTGGGACCCGCGGCGTCCGCGTCCGTCTGCCGGTGCAGATGCAGGGCGATCAGTGTGATGGTCTTCCCGAGCCCCATGTCGTCGGCGAGACAGCAGCCGAGGCCCAACGACGTCATGTGGACCAGCCAGTTGAGGCCTCGGCGCTGGTAGTCGCGCAGCGTGGCCGCCAGGGCGGCGGGCTGTGCCACGGCCTCCTGAGCCTCGGGGTCGGCGAGGCGCTCCCGCAGGGTCACCAGCCACCCCGTGGGACGCACCTCCACGCGGCGCCCGTCGACCTCCGTCGAGCCCGTCAGGGCGGCGGAGAGCGCGTCGACCGGCGTGACCTTGCGGTCCTGCCGGGCACGGGCGCGGTGGGCCTCCTCGGGGGCGACGAGCACCCACTGGTCGCGCAGGCGCACGACGGGGCGGTTGGCCTCGGCGAGCAGGTCGAGCTCCTCGCGCGTGAGGCCCTTGCCGCCCAGGGCGAACGTCCAGTTGAAGGCGAGCAGTGCGTCGGCGGACAGGAACGACGCGCCGGTCTCGGACGGAGCGCTCCGCGGCACCGGAGCGCCGTCGGGGGGTCCCACCTCGGCGTGCTCGGTCAGGCCGCGGGCCAGCTCCCTCGGCCAGTGCACGTCGACTCCGGCGCCGGCGAGCGCACGGGAGCCGGGTCCGAGCAGCTCGGCGACCTCTTCGTCGGTGAGTTCGACCGCGTCCGGTACGGCCGCCGACAGCAGAGGCGTGAGCGAGGGCCAGGCCCGTGCCGCCCGGCGCAGGGCGAGCAGGGCGTCCATCCGCGCGCGCGTGCCGAACGCGGCGCCCACGGTGCCGGCCCACACCTGAGCGGTGTCGGCGACGAGCGCGGGATCACTGACGCTGTGCACCTGGGGCACCGCCCGGAACGTCGGCCGGGCGTCCTGAGGGGCGGCGGCCGACAGGCCCCGCACCTCGATCCGCAGTGACAGCCGTACGCCCATGTCGTGCCCCGCGGCGACGTCCAGGGCCCATTCGCGCAGCTCGGGCGAGAGCCGGGGCTCCCGCGAGGCGTAGGCGGGGCCGGCTGTCAGGAGTTCGGCGGCGGGGGAGCGGGGCAGCGTGTCCGCGACGGCGTCAAGGAAGGAGCGCACCAGGTGTTCCGGCTCGGGCAGGCGCAGGGGACCGGTGGCGTCGTCGACCGGGACCGCGTACGCCTCGGGCGGCATGGCGGCGGCGAGATGGCGGACCCGCTCGGTCTCCTGCGCGTCCAGCGGACCCGCGCGCCAGGCGTCGTGCCCGGCCGCGGACAGGCCGGGCAGCAGCAGCCCGCGCGCCACGAGGTGCAGGGCCTCGACCGCGACCGCTCCCCAGAACACCGACGCCCGATGCCCGTCCGCACGGGCACGCGCGCGCGTGAGCACCGCCAGGGCGGCCCGTACCGGGAGCAGCACCGCCGGCACGCTCACCGCTTCCACCCCGTCGTCGTCGGGCAGTACGACCGTCAGGCTTCCCGCGGTCCCCGTCGGGACGGCGCCGGGTGCTTCGCCGTCGGGCCGCCAGAAGGCGACCGTGCTGGTGCGGGCCGGATCGCCGGGCAGGAAGACGGCGCAGCAGTCGGCGAGTGCGGAGATCTCGGAGGGAGTCGGAAGAGCGTTCTGCGCAGCGATGACGTATTCCTCAAATTTGACTAGCTGGGATGCGGCGGCCGAGTATATGCGATCGGCGATGCCATAGGCTGCGATTACTTTGTGGTATGGCTCACTCTTCAGAGGGGGAGGTTCTTCCGGAGCCCCCGGACTCCGGACTCAGTCGCCGACGGGCTCTCAGGGCTTGTCAGGGTCGGTCCTCAGGGAGTTCTCAGGGTCGCGCCGCGGAACCGCCGGGAGCGCGGGGCCGTTTTCAAGACAGAGAGCGGCAGTGGCCGCGAAGGAGGCGACATCATGTCGAAGAACGCCAAGGTCGCAGCGGGGGGTGTGGCGGTCGGGCTCATTCTGCTGATCTGGCTGCCCTGGTGGGCCGCCCTGCTGATAGTTCTGGGAGTCCCGGCCGCCGCTTACCTCACGCTCGATCCGTCACAGCGGCGCAGGCTGCGCCGTGTCTCCCGCAAGGAGATAGGCCGTTGAGGCGTTAGTGCCGTGTCGTGGCCGGCTCGGTCAGGGCGCAGGAGTTCAGAACGTCGCCGTCCGAGGGCTCACCGACCGTGCGGTCCGCCGGTGGCGGGGTGCCCCGCTCCACCCACCCGGTCAGCGCGTCGAACGCGGACCGGAAGCAGGGGAGGATCGGCCGCAGCCTGTCGGGATACGTGTCGTACAGCCCGTCGACGTGGGTTCCGCCCCGGATCGTGTAATAGCGGTGCAGCCGGCCGCGCCCGCTCGCGTCGATCATCCGTGCGTACACGTCGGAGTCGGCGGCCTGGGGAAGCAGCGCGTCCAGATCGCCGTGCAGGGTGATCAACGGCTTCCCGATGCGTCCGGTCAGGGCCACCCGTGCCACCGCGCGGTGGACGGAGGCAGGGCGTGCCGCGTAGTCGTACGCCGCGTCGGACGGGCACGGCGCCAGTATCTCCGCGGGGGACGACCCGGCGCCGGGCCCGGGACAGTGGGGGTCGTAGGCCGGGTCGAACTCGGCTCGGTAGATCTTCTGCGTCACGCCCCAGTAGGCCTTCTCGTGGTACGGCCACAGAAACTCCGAACCGCGCGCGAACCCCACCGCGTACAGGTCCTCGTCCCGGGCCGTGCCCAGCGTCCGGGCCACCGTCGCCGGAAGGGAGGTGAGCAGTCCGGGGCCGTCCTCGGCCCACAGCGCCCCCTCCCAGTCCACGCCGCCGTCGTAGAGCCCGGGGTGGTTCTCCAACTGCCAGCGGGTGAGATAGCCGCCGTTGGAGATACCGGCGATGTACGTGCGCCGCGGTGCCTGTCCATAGCGCCGGGCGGCGGCCTGCCGGGCGGCCCGGGTGAGCTGGGTGGTCCGTGCGTTCCACTCCGCGACCGCGTCTCCGGGCCGCTTGCCGTCCCGGTAGAAGTCCGTGCCGTTGTTGCCCTTGTCGGTCGCGGCGTACGCGTACCCCTGCGCCAGTACGCGGTCGGAGATCGCCTTGTCCGTGGCGTACTGCTTGCGGGTGCCCGGTGCGCCCGTCACGACGAGGCCGCCGTTCCAGTGGTCCGGCAGCCGGATCACGAACTGGGCGTCGTGCCGCCAGCCGTGCGTGGAGTTGAAGCGCGAGGAGTCAGGGAAATACCCGTCGACCTGGAGGCCGGGAACCCCGGACGGCGTCCTCGTCCCACTCGCCGTCAGCCCGGCCTGGTCCGCGAGGTCGGTGTACGGGGTGCCCGCCAGTCCCGTGGTCGTCAGGTCGGTCAGGCAGGTGCTGCGCTGCACGGCCGCGCCCGGCACCCGCACGTGCTCCCTCCGGGCGCAGTGTGCGCCGGCGTCGGCGGCCGCGGCGGTGGGCGACGGTCCGGTGAGCGTGACGGCGGTCAGGACGGCGGCGAGGAGCGGGACACCACGGGGCAGACGCATCTGGTCCTCCGAGCGACGGGGGAGTGGAGCCGAGGGCTGCCCCATCGTGCGGGTCCGCCACGACCTGCTCCATGGGCTGGAGCCACATGTGCGCAGAGCGGGCCATGGCGGTTGAAGACAGTCGGGGACCTGTGCTTCCCCGGCCCCGAGCGGTGGGACGCCTTCCGTGTCCCGGATCAGCTCGGCCGTACGGCCATCTTGTCGAGGCCCTCCAGGAGTCCGGGCAGCGACGGTCCCCGCCCCACCGGCAAAACCTCACCGGGCTCCTCGTCGAGCAGGACGAACGCAATGTCGTCGGTCCTGGCGACGAGCGACCAGCCGGGGCCGTCCGCACGCAGCGTCCGCGCGTCTCCCGGCGCGAACGAGGACCGGACCCGGCCGAGCGGCGGCGGCGTGTCGATGTAGGCGCGGGCTTCCGCGAGGACCCGCCGGACACCCCCGTGCCGGAAGGTTTCGGCGCCGCTCCGGTCGTCCGCGGCGACGGCCTCGCCCGCGGGGTCGCCACCGGATGCCGGGAACTCCGCGTCGTCGATCTGCTCCCGCCACTGGGCCCATTGCAGGGCGATCTCGTCGGCCCCCAGACGGCGCTGCGCCGGACCCCAGACGCTGGTGTCGGGTGGGCACAGCGCGGGCTGGTCGGTGGACTCGGGGCCCGGGTCGTGCGGCACGGGCACACCGGGTGCCGCCACGGCGACCGCGAGGGGCCAGCCGGGCAGCGCGGTGACGACCGTCCGCTCGTCCGGCGACAGGTCGTACTCCATGCCGCAGTCCCAGGACGCCACGGCGACCGCGACCAGCGAGACGTCGTCGACGACGACGGTCCACCGGGCGCCGTCGCCGTCCTGGCCGAGCACCAGCCCGTAGCCGTCGGCCAGCGGTGGGAGACCGAGCGCGGCGCACGCCTCCGGGTAGTCGTCGCCCAGCACACTCGGAAACTTCGCCGGCGTCAGCAGCACCGCCGTGAGCACATAGAGCGCATCGTCCGCGGCGGCGACGGCGTCCTCGTCCGTCCCGGCCATCCCAGCCTCCCCATCGGTTCGTCCAATGGCGGGCACCCTAGTGTGCCCGGGAAGCCCTTGTCACGACTCCCAGACGCACCCGAGCTGCAGCTTTCCGGTTGGACGGGGGCGAATCGACCACGCGGCACCCGGGGTGCGGCGCTCAGTTCGCGGGCAGCCCGAGGAGTGCGCGGGCCACCTCCCGCGGCGGCTCGTCCCGTTCCCGCGCGAGGGCGATCACGGCTCGGCACGCCAGTTCGTTGACCCCGAACGACAGGGCCTCCGGCGACACGCGGCCCGCCGCCTCGTCGATCCGGTCCTGATCGTCGTCCACACACGCCGAGACGTAGGCGGCCGCGGCCTCGAAGAGATTGTGCGAGCGGGACCCGCCTCCCGCGTTCCCCTCCTCGTTCTGCTCCGTGCGCCGAGCGGTGCGGGATCTGTCCCAAGCCTCGCGGATCCTGCCGAACAAGTGGACCACCCTCCCGTGCGATCGCCCTGACCGAGCGTGCGTCTCCTGCTGCTCAACGTAGAGTTGAAGCCTCGGCGGCAGAAGGGGGCGGTCAGGGTGCGGCGGTTCGAACGACTGGCACGGATCCGGCGCATGGATCCCTACGAGGACGCCTCGGAGATCTATCGGCTGTCCTCGGCCTACGAGTTCCCCTGGGACTTCGCCCGTGCCCTGGAGCTGGCGCTCTACCGCACCTACGCCGTGCCGAGCATCGGCCGGCTGCTCGCCGAGACGGCGGAGTTCACCGACCGGCCCCAGAAGCGGTACGACGACACGGCGCTGCTGCTCGACGGCGTGGTCGAGCACGGCTTCGACAGCGAGCAGGGCCGGACGGCCATCCGGCGCATCAACCGGATGCACCGCAGCTACGACATCACCAACGACGACATGCGGTACGTCCTGTGCACGTTCGTCGTGACTCCCAAGCGCTGGATCGACACCTACGGGTGGCGCAGGATGTCGCGCCACGAGACCGTCGCCTCCGCCGTCCACTACCGCACGCTGGGACGGCACATGGGCATCAGGGACATTCCCGGTTCCTACGAGGAGTTCGAAGCCTGTCTCGACGCCTACGAGGAGGCCCACTTCGCCTGGGACGAGGGCGGGCGCCGCGTCTCCGACGCCACGCTCGACCTCATGGCCTCCTGGTATCCGCGCCCTCTCACGCCCCTCCTGCGCGCCGGGACCCTCGCCCTGCTCGACGAGCCCCTGCTGCGCGCCTTCGGCTACACCCCGCCGCGGCCCGCCACCCGCGCGGCCGTACGCCACGCCGTCAGGCTGCGCGGACGCGTGGTCCGTCTGCTGCCGCCGAGACGTGCCCCGCACCACGCCCGTCAGAACCGGGAGATCAAGGGCTACCCGAACGGCTACCGGCTGGCCGATCTGGGCACCCGCCCGGTTCCCGGCGTTCGCGGGTGCCCGGTCCGCCACATCGGCTCGTCAGCCGCCGAGTGAGGCGATCGTCTCCCGCAGCCAGCCGAGTTCGGCCCGCGAGGTGGCCCTCGCGACGATGAGTACGCCACGCCGGAAGGGGTCGTCCAACTCCTCGGCGCCCAGTGGGCGGTCACCGTCGTAGAAGAAGCTCGCGGGTTCCTCCAGGAAGGCGAGCCGGCGGCGCAGTACGGCGGCCTGGGCGGGGGCGTCGTCCAGGTGCCGGAGGAAGGCGAGCACCGTGAACCAGCGGTTCTCGTCCGTGACGTCGCGCCGAGCGGGCTCGGCGAGCCGCCGGCGCAGCTCCCCTCGCCCCTCCTCGGTGAGGGTCAGCACATGACGCGGCGCGGCCACGGAACCGGGCTCTGTGGCGCGTGCGAGGAGACCCGCCTTCTCCAGACGCTTGATCGCGGGGTAGAGCGTGCTCTCGGCGACCGGCCGCACGTGCCCCGTCAGCGCGGTGATGCGCTTGCGCAGCTCGTAGCCGTGCAGCGGGGCGTCGTAGAGGAAACCGAGGACGGCGAACTCCAGCATGCCCGCATTATCTCCCACGGCGCTCGCGGCTTTCGCGGTCGGTGTACATCGAAGACGCTATACATCGTCACCGATGTATAGTCCTGGAAGGCAAGAGAGAAGCGGCACTCCACAGGGGGAACGGTTTGAACGAGGCACGGTTCGACGACAAGGGGAGTCGCATTCGCTGGACGGAGACGCCCGGCGAGGAGCCCGCGCGCGTGTACGTGCACGGGCTCGGCTCGGTCTCCTCCGTGTACCACGCCCACATCGCGGCGCGCGCGGAACTGGCGGGCCGGCGCAGCCTCTTCGTCGACCTGCCGGGCCACGGCATCAGTGACCGACCGGAGCACTTCGGGTACACGCTCGTCGACCACGCCGACGCGCTGGCCGCCGTTCTGGACGAGGCGGGACTGGCCGGGGCCGAACTGGTCGCGCACAGCATGGGTGGTGCCGTCGCCGTCGTCCTCGCCCACCGGAGGCCGGAACTGGTCTCCCGGCTGGTCCTCACGGAGGCCAACCTCGACGCCGCCCCGCCGCCGACCGCGGGCAGCAGCATCATCGCCTCCTACCAGGAGGACGATTTCGTCCACGGCGGCCACGCGCGCGTACTGGAGACCGTCGGCCCCCAGTGGGCGGCGACGATGCGGCTGACGGATCCACGCGCCCTGCACCGCTCCGCCGTCGGGCTGTGCCGGGGATCGGATCCCGTGATGCGCACCCTTCTCGAAGGGCTCACGGTCGAGCGCGTGTACCTCCAGGGCGGACTCAGCGGCGAACTGGAAGGCCGGGAGTCCCTTGAGGCCGCGGGCGTGCGGGTGACGACCGTGGCGGGAGCCGGGCACAACGTCATGCTCGACCGCCCCGACGCGTTCGTGGCGGCGGTCGCCGGACGGGGCTGACTCAGCCCGCGCGGACCGCCAGGGCCAGGAACCGGGCGTCCTCGTCGACGTACGCCGTCAAGTCCCATCCGGAACCGGCCAGCAGCGGACGGAGGTTGCGCTCGGCGCGCAAATCGTCCGGCGTGAGCTGCCGCCCCTGCCGGGCCGCGAGCGCCGCCCGGCCGATCGGGTGGAACAGCGCCAGCACACCACCGGGGCGCACGACGCGTGCCAACTCCCGCAGATTCCCGGCGGGATCGGGCAGGTGCGCGACGAGACCCGCAGCGAACACCGCGTCGAGCGCCCGGGGCCGCAGGGGCAGCGCGGCCACGTCGGTCAGCAGCAGGCGCCCGTCACGGTCCCTGCCGGCCCGTACGGCGGCCTGGAGCATGGCAGGCGTCAGATCGGCCCCGACGACCAGCCCCGTCGGCCCCACGGCCGTACGCAACGGGGGCAGGGCCCGGCCGGTGCCGCACCCCGCGTCCAGCACACGATCACCTTCGCGCAGCCCCAGCTCGGCGACCGCGGCCGCGTAGGCCGGGCCGTCGTCGGGGAACCGGCGGTCCCAGTCGGCGGCCCGGGAGCCGAAGAACTCCTGCACGTGCGTGTGGTCGTCGCTCATGCTCCGCATGATTCCCCAAGAGCACGCAAGATGCCGCAGCACACATGTTCGAGCGCGACGCGATCGTTCCAGTGCCCCTCTGCGTCGGACAGCAACGCCTTACGAAATGCACCCCCGTTGTGCGCCCCTTTCGGGACCAGCGTCCCGGGGCCCCGGGACCGCGACTCGGGGAAGGAGGTGCTGATCCGGCTCGTCGAGTACGCCGGGCGGGTGCACACCGCCCGGCTTCTCGACTCCGTCCACTGACCGGACCGGCGACCCCCGACGGGGAGGCCCTCAGTCCGCCACCGACTTCTGGGCCAGGACCTTGTCCACGGTGACACGGACGAGGAGCTCGCCCGGGACGCCGTTGCGCGCCCCGAACTCCTCGGCCCGTTCCTCGCCCATGTAACGGGCGGCGATGCGCGCGGCCCAGTGCCGCAGTTCGCCGAGGTCCTCGGAGATTCGCGCACGCCCCTGCAGCACGACGAAGTCGAACGGTGGCCGGTCGTCGTCCACGCACAGGGCGATGCGGCCGTCACGGATCAGATTGCGCCCCTTCACGGTGTCCTTGCCGGTGTTGAACACCAGGTCGTCCCCGTCCAGCAGGAACCAGATCGGTGCCACGTGCGGGCTGCCGTCGGCCCGGACGGTCGAGAGCTTTCCGGTGCGGGTGCCGTCCGAGACGAACGCCCGCCATTCCTCATCGGTCATCTTCTGTGCCATGCCCCCATCCTCCTTGCCCGGAGCACGGGCGTGGTGAAGGCTGGCGGACGGATCCCCCGGCCAGGGGGAGGCAACGCGTACGGGGAGACACGGGGAGATCCGATCATGGTGCAGAACCAGGGACTGGGCTGGTTGCTCGACGACCTGACCGCGCGCGTCGAACACGTACGGCACGCGTTGGTCCTGTCCAACGACGGGTTGGTGACCGGGGCGAGTACGGGCCTGCGACGCGAGGACGCCGAGCACCTCGCCGCCGTCTCGTCCGGACTGCACAGCCTGGCCAAGGGCTCGGGCCGGCACTTCGGCGCCGGTCAGGTACAGCAGACGATGGTCGAGTTCGACGACGCCGTGCTGTTCGTCACCGCTGCGGGTTCGGGCAGTTGCCTGTGCGTGCTCAGCGGGGCGGAGGCCGACATCGGGCAGATCGCGTACGAGATGACGCTGCTGGTGAACCGGGTGGGCGAGCACCTCGACGTCGACGCTCGGCAGCCGGGACGAATAACACCCACCGAGCCCTGACCTGCGCTTTTCGGCGTCCCCGCGGGTCGGTCGCAGAGTTATCCACAGGCTCGCCGCGGATGCCGCGGTTGCGGCTACGGTTTTTTGTGTCGGCGGGCGCGGACGGCGCCGGCCACACACTCCACGGGGGAGACGAACCATGTCCGGCAACACCATCACGCACAACATCGCAGCGGCCGGCGAGCGGACCGGCACCACCCGGGGCGCCTCGGTCACATACCATCGCGCGGCGCGGGAACTGGGTCTCAGGCGAAGCGAGTTCGACCTCGCCGTGCAGCTCGGCCGGGTCCGCACGGTGCCCGACGGCGGGGGAGGCGGGCGGCGCGTCCCTCGCGACGAGATCGACCGAATCCGGGCGGCGGTCGGTTTCCCCGAGGCGCTCCGAGCCGCTGTCCGGGCCGTCGGGACCACGGAGGGCGCGGCCCTCATGGACGTGACCACGGCCCGGTTCACCCGTCTCGCCCGGCTGGGGCTGCTGGTGCCCGTGAAGTTCTACGTCAACCGGTACCGAGCCGTCGTCTGGCTGTATCTGGCGGAGGAGCTGCGGCAGTTCAGGGCCGACGAGCGCAACACCGCACTGCTGAAGGGCCGCACACCCGAAGGACTGCGGGACCAGTTGGGGGAGGGGCTCGACCTGCGTCCCCGCAACTGGCGGGGGCGGCACCTGGGATTCCTGCTCCGGCAGGCGGACGACCCGTGGGCCCGGGCCGCGGCGGTTGCGTCGCTGCTCGACGCCGCCGAGATCTCGGACGTCGTCACCGATCCCTACGAGCGCTCCCATCTGCGCCGGTTCCGCCCCGCACTCGCCACGCACGGGTCGCCCGGCTCCCCGGCCGCGCAGCTCGCCGAGGAGATCGCCACGGCCGGCGACCCGGACGAGGTCGACTGGCTCCGCTCGGACCTGGCGGCGGCCGTGGACACGGCCCGCCGACATCGCCCGGCCCCTCGCCCGACCCCGCACGCCGTGCCTGCCCCCGCCGGTCCGCACTCCGTGCCGACCCCGCCCGGTCCGCACTCCGTACGGGACGGGACGGCGGAACCGGTGCGGGCCGAGGCGGAGCACCCCGCGCCGCCCGAGGCGGAACGACCTCGACGGCTGAGCGGCCTGTTCGGCAGGCTCTGGCGCAGAGACTCCTGACCTACAGGGCCCGGAAGAGCCCTTCCTGCACCACGGACACCAGCATGCGTCCTTCCCTGTCATAGATCCGCCCACGGGCCAGCCCACGCCCGCCGGTCGCGATCGGCGACTCCTGGTCGTACAGGAACCACTCGTCGGCCCGGAACGGCTGGTGGAACCACATGGCGTGGTCCAGCGACGCCATGTCGAACCCCCGGGGACCCCACAACGGCTCCACCGGGATGCGCACGGCGTCCAGGAGCGTCATGTCGCTGGCGTAGGTCAGGGCGCAGGTGTGCACGAGCGGATCGTCGCCGAGCGGTCCGACCGCGCGCATCCACACGGCGCTGCGCGGCTCGGCGCCCTCGACCTCCTCGGCACTCCAGCGCAGCCGGTCGACATAGCGGATGTCGAAGGGCTGACGGCGGGCCATTCGCTCCAACTGCTCCGGCAGCGCACCCAGGTGCTCCCGCACCTCGTCGGCGACCGTCGGCAGGGACTCCGGATCGGGGACCTTGCGGGCCGGCGGCAACTGGTGCTCGAAACTCCCCTGCTCAGGCTTGTGAAAGGAGGCGGTGAGCGTGAAGATCGTGCGGCCCTGCTGCACCGCGGTGACCCGGCGGGTGGTGAACGACCGTCCGTCCCGGTCCCGTTCGACCTGGTACACGATCGGCACGCCGGGGCGTCCCGGACGCAGGAAGTACGCGTGCAGCGAGTGCACCGGGCGGTCGCCGTCGGTGGTCCGGCCCGCGGCGACCAGCGCCTGGCCGGCCACCTGTCCGCCGAAGACCCGTTGCAGCGACTCCTCGGGGCTGCGGCCACGGAAGATGTTGACCTCGATCTGCTCCAGGTCGAGCAGGGCGACGAGGCTTTCGGCCGGGTTCGTCATGGGTGGGGTTCTCCTGTGCTCACAGCTGGCCGACATCGGAGACACGGACGATCGCACGGCCCTCCGCGTCGGAGGCGGTGAGGTCGACCTCCGCACTGATGCCCCAGTCGTGGTCGTCGTTCGGGTCGTCGAAGATCTGCCGCACGCGCCACAGCCCGTTCTGCGGCTCCTCCTCGATGATCAGCAGCTTCGGACCCCGGGCGTCCGGACCGGTGCCGAGGTCGTCGTACTCGTCCCAGTACTTGTCCATGGCCTCGCCCCACGCGTCGGCGTCCCAGCCCGCGTCGGCGTCCATCTCGCCCAGCTCACCGACCTGGTCGAGGGCGGCGAGCTCGACACGGCGGAACATGGCGTTGCGGACCAGTACGCGGAAGGCGCGCGCGTTGGCGGTGACCGGCCGCACCTGATCGGCCTTCTCCTGGGCCTCCTCGGCGGTCATCTCCTCCGGGTTGGCGAGCTGCTCCCACTCGTCCAGGAGACTGGAGTCGACCTGGCGCACCATCTCGCCAAGCCACTCGATCAGGTCCTGGAGGTCCTCGGACTTCAGATCGTCCGGCACGGTGTGGTCGAGGGCCTTGTAGGCGCTCGCCAGGTAGCGCAGCACGATGCCCTCGGTGCGGGCCAGTTCGTAGTGGGAGACCAGCTCCGTGAAGGTCAGTGCCCGTTCGTACATGTCACGGATGACCGACTTCGGGGACAGCGGGTGGTCGCCGACCCAGGGGTGGCTCCTGCGGTACGTGTCGTAGGCGTGGAAGAGCAGCTCCTCCAAGGGCTTGGGGTACGTGATGTCCTGGAGGCGCTCCATGCGCTCCTCGTACTCGACGCCGTCCGTCTTCATCGCGGCCACGGCCTCACCACGCGCCTTGTTCTGCTGGGCGGCGAGGATCTGCCGCGGGTCGTCCAGCGTGGACTCCACGACCGACACCATGTCCAGCGCGTACGACGGCGACTCCGGATCCAGCAGTTCGAAGGCGGCCAGGGCGAACGTGGACAGCGGCTGGTTCAGCGCGAAGTCCTGCTGGAGGTCCACCGTGAGACGCACCGTGCGCCCCTCCGCGTCCGGCTGGTCGAGCTTCTCCACGATGCCGCCGTCCAACAGCGAACGGTAGATGGCGATGGCCCGCCGGATGTGCCTGAGCTGCTGCCTGCGCGGCTCGTGGTTGTCCTCCAGCAAGTGCCGCATCGCGGAGAAGGCGTCGCCGGGGCGGGCGATCACCGACAGCAGCATGGTGTGGGTGACCCGGAAACGGGACGTCAGCGGCTCCGGCTCCGAGCCGATGAGCTTGTCGAACGTGCTCTCCGACCAGGCGACGAACCCCTCGGGGGCCTTCTTCCGGACGACCTTCCGCCGCTTCTTCGGGTCGTCACCGGCCTTGGCGAGCGCCTTCTCGTTCTCGACGACGTGCTCCGGCGCCTGGGCGACCACGAACCCCTCCGTGTCGAACCCGGCCCGACCGGCCCGCCCCGCGATCTGGTGGAACTCCCGGGCCCTCAGCGTGCGGACCCGGGTGCCGTCGTACTTGGTCAGCGCCGTGAACAGCACGGTACGGATCGGGACGTTGACGCCCACGCCGAGCGTGTCCGTTCCGCAGATCACCTTCAACAGGCCGGCTTGCGCGAGCTTCTCCACCAGCCGCCGGTACTTGGGCAGCATGCCGGCGTGGTGGACCCCGATGCCGTGCCGCACGTAGCGGGAGAGATTGCGGCCGAACTTCGTGGTGAAACGGAAGTTGCCGATGAGGTCGGCGATCCGCTCCTTCTCCTCGCGCGTGCACATGTTGATGCTCATCAGCGCCTGTGCCCGCTCCACGGCCTGCGCCTGGGTGAAGTGCACGATGTACACGGGGGCCTGCCGGGCGGCCAGAAGATCGGTGAGCGTCTCGGTGAGCGGTGTGTAGCGGAACTCGTAGGAGAGCGGCACCGGCCGGGTGGCCGAGCGGACCACCGAGGTGGGACGGCCGGTACGGCGCGCGAGGTCCTTCTCGAAGAAGGAGACGTCACCGAGCGTCGCCGACATCAGGACGAACTGGGCCTGCGGCAGCTCCAGCAAGGGAATCTGCCAGGCCCAGCCGCGGTCCGGCTCCGCGTAGAAGTGGAACTCGTCCATGACGACCTGGCCGATGTCCGCGTGCTTGCCGTCACGCAGCGCGATGGACGCCAGGACCTCGGCCGTGCAGCAGATGACGGGGGCGTCGGAGTTCACGGAGGCGTCGCCGGTCAGCATGCCCACGTTCTCGGTGCCGAAGATCTTGCACAGCTCGAAGAACTTCTCCGACACCAGTGCCTTGATCGGTGCCGTGTAGAAGGTGACCTCGTCCCGGGCCAGGGCGGCGAAGTGCGCGCCCGCCGCGATCATGCTCTTGCCGGAGCCGGTGGGCGTCGACACGATCACGTTCGCGCCGGAGACCACCTCGATCAGCGCCTCCTCCTGGTGGGGGTAGAGGGTGAGACCGCGCTCCTGGGCCCACGCCTCGAAGGCTTCGTACAAGGCATCGGGGTCGGCGGTCCGCGGCAGCTGATCGATGAGGGTCACGTCCCCATCTTGCCTGCCCCGGGCCGCGAGGGGGGAATCGGCTGTCCGTGTGAAGATCACGAACGCTACGCTGGGTCGCCGACGCGGCAGCAGCGGACCCGGACAACTGCACAGCGGCACACGAGGAATGGGGCGGGCAACGGCGATGATGGGACCAGCACACTCACTCTCGGGCGCCGCGGCGTGGCTCGGCGTCGGGGCGGCGACCGCCGCCGCGGGACAGCCGATGCCCTGGCCCGTGCTGCTGGCCGGAGCCCTGATCTGCGCCGGAGCGGCGCTCGCCCCGGACCTCGACCACAAGGCGGCCACCATCTCCCGGGCCTTCGGACCGCTCTCACGGGGGGTGTGCGAGATCGTCGACAAGCTGTCGTACGCCGTCTACAAGGCGACGAAGAAGCCCGGCGACCCGCGGCGCTCCGGCGGGCACCGCACGCTGACGCACACCTGGCTGTGGGCGGTCCTGACAGGCGGCGGCGCGTCGGTCCTGGCCATCACCGGCGGCCGCTGGGCGGTGCTGGCGATCCTCTTCGTGCACATGGTGCTGGCCATCGAGGGGCTGCTGTGGCGGGCCACCCGCGGCTCCAGCAGCGACGTGCTGGTCTGGCTGCTGGCGGGGACCAGCGCGTGGATCATCGCCGGCATCCTGGACAAGCCGGACGCCGGCGCGGACTGGCTGTTCACGGCGCCGGGCCAGGAGTACCTGTGGCTGGGCCTGCCGATCGTGCTCGGCGCGCTGGTGCACGACATCGGGGACGCGCTGACCGTTTCGGGCTGCCCGATACTCTGGCCGATACCGGTGGGCCGCAAGCGGTGGTACCCCCTCGGCCCGCCGAAGCCCATGCGGTTCCGAGCGGGCAGCTGGGTGGAGCTGAAGGTACTGATGCCGATGTTCATGCTGCTCGGGGGAGTGGGCGGCGCGGCGGCGCTCAACTTCATCTGAGCGTCGCGGGCCCGGCCGGCTTAGCCGGTTTCGCCGGTGTCCTGCCCCTCGCCCGCGCCGTAACGCCGCTCGAAGCGGGCGACGCGCCCCTCCGAGTCCACCGTTCGCGCCTTGCCGGTGTAGAAGGGGTGGCTCTCCGAGGAGATCTCCACGTCCACCACCGGGTAGGTCTGGCCGTCGTCCCACGCGATGGTCTGGTCGCTGGTCGCGGTGGACCGGGTCAGGAAGGCGTATCCGGCACTGCGGTCACGGAAGACGACGGGCCGGTAGTCGGGGTGCTTGTCCTGCTGCATGGCTGCTCCTCGTACCGCACGGTTCATGGGAGCGACGGCACGGGGCTGCCGCCGCGGGTGGTGTCAGCCGGGCAGGGAGTCCTCGTCGACCACGTGCATCGCTGCCTCCTCGGCGGAGGCGGCGGCGCCGTCGATGCCCACGTCCATGGCGACCAGCGCCGGCTCCTCGTCCTCGTGAGCCCCTTCGTCGGGTGCCACGAGCCGGCCGGAGCGGTCCGCGCCGACCTCGTTGTCCAGCAGTTCCCCGTCGGTGCCGGCCACGTCGCCCAGCCCGTCGCCGTCGGGCGCGAGCTCGTCCGGCCGCTCCTCGGCGAGTCGCTGGTCCAGCGTTTCGCCGCGGCGACGTTCGGCGGCGGTCACGCCGGTGTGCTCCACCGCCCAGGGGCGCT
Organism: Streptomyces sp. NPDC102490; assembly: GCF_044765285.1. Lineage (NCBI taxonomy): Bacteria > Bacillati > Actinomycetota > Actinomycetes > Kitasatosporales > Streptomycetaceae > Streptomyces > Streptomyces sp. NPDC102490. The sequence goes on along the minus strand of NZ_JBIWJU010000008.1, from coordinate 227,346 downwards.
CGGGCGGGGACCAGCCCCGGTCGAGGGGATCGGCGACGCCGTCCTCCTCGAGGGTGTCCTCACCGTCGAGGAGCCCGGTGTCCTCCCTCTGCTCGGATCCGTCGGGCTGGTAGACGTCATCTCCCCATCCGTCGACGCTGTTCACGGACACCTCCAGGGGGTGGGGACCGGCCCCTTCTCACCGTGGACCGCGGCGGGCCGCCGCTGCACGGGGCACGGGCCTCGTCCGTCGCGGAACCGCGCGGTTCCCGGGCCTGCCTCGAGCCGGTGCCTGCTTCCAGCCTTCCACTCCCGTTCGGGACCGCGCAACGGCACGGACCCCGCCGGGGTACGCGCCGGGCCCCTCCCCGCGGCTCCGCCGGGCAGGCCGACCCACGCCCACGGCCCCGGCACCGGCGACGCGTCCGCCCCCGCCCCACCGCCCGGCCGCCTCCCAGGGATGCCCCGTCCGACCGGGCCGACCCGTCCGACCGGGTCGATCCGTCCGGCGGCGCCGTCCCGCGCTCGTCCCGGCCCGGGCAGGCCGGCTCCGGACGGGACCGCACCCGGCCGGCCCCGGCCTGCGCCGGCCAGGGCCGCCCCGTCCGGAGCCACCTCGTCCGAAGCCGGTCCGCCCCGAAGGCGCGCGACGTGGCTACCCGTGCCAGGACCGCCACAGCGCCGCGTAGGCACCGTCCGCCGCGACGAGTTCGTCGTGGCTGCCCAGCTCACTGATCCGGCCGTTCTCGACCACGGCGATGACGTCCGCGTCGTGGGCCGTGTGCAGGCGATGGGCGATCGCGATCACCGTGCGTCCGTCCAGGACCCTGGCCAGGGACCGTTCGAGATGGCGTGCGGCCCGCGGATCGAGCAGGGACGTCGCCTCGTCCAGCACCAGGGTGTGCGGGTCGGCCAGCACCAGGCGGGCCAGGGCGATCTGCTGGGCCTGCGCCGGGGTGAGCGCGAAGCCGCCCGAGCCGACCTCGGTGTCCAGTCCCTCGTCCAGCCCACGGGACCAGTCGTCCGCGTCGACCGCGCCCAGCGCCGCCCACAGCTCGGCGTCGGTGGCGCCGGTCCTGGCGAGCCGGAGATTGTCGCGCAGGGAGCCCACGAAGACGTGGTGCTCCTGGTTGACGAGGGCGACGTGCGCGCGGACCCGTTCCGCGGACATCCGGGACAGTTCCGCGCCGCCCAGAGTGATCCGGCCCTCGCGCGGACCGTAGATGCCCGCGAGCAGCCGGCCCAGGGTGGACTTGCCGGCGCCCGAGGGGCCGACCAGGGCCAGCCGGGTCCCGGGAGCGACCTCCAGCGACACCTTGCGCAGCACGTCCACCCCCTCCAGATAGCCGAAGTGCACACGGTCGGCGTGCACGTGCCGTCCGTCGGGGGCCAGCGTGGCGTCACCGGCGTCCGGCTCGATGTCCCGGACGCCCACCAGCCGGGCCAGGGAGACCTGGGCCACCTGCAACTCGTCGTACCAGCGCAGGATGAGACCGACCGGGTCGACGAGCATCTGCGCGATCAGGGCGGCCGTGGTCAGCTGACCGACCCCGATCCAGCCCTGGAGGACGAAGACACCACCGATGAGCAGGACGGAGGCGAGCACGGTCACATGGGTGACGTTGATGACGGGGAAGAGCACCGACCGCAGCCAGAGGGTGTAGCGCTCCCAAGCCGTCCACTCCTTGATCCGGCGCTCCGACAGCTCGATGCGACGGGCGTCGAGCCGGTGCGACTCGACGGTGCGCCCGGCGTCCACCGTCTCGGCGAGCGCGGCGGCCACCGCGGCGTACCCGGCGGCCTCCGAGCGGTAGGCGGCGGGCGCCCGGCGGAAATACCAGCGGCAGCCGATCACCAGCAGCGGCACCGCGATCAGCACCGCGGGCGCCAGGGGCGGCGCCGTGACCACCAGGCCACCGAGCAGCAGCACCACCCACACGGCACCGATCGCGAGCTGGGGCACGGCCTCCCGCATGGCGTTGGCGAGCCGGTCGATGTCCGTGGTGATCCGGGAGAGCAGGTCGCCCGTGCCGGCCCGTTCCAGCACGCCGGGCGGCAGCCCGACCGACCGCACGAGGAAGTCCTCGCGCAGATCGGCCAGCATCCGCTCGCCGAGCACGGCCCCCCGCAGCCGTACCTCGCGCACGAAGGCCGCCTGCACCACGAGGGCGAGCACGAAGAACGTCGCCGTGACGCCGAGACGCAGCTCGCGCGTGTCGTCCGAGACCCGCTCCACGAGCCCGCCCAGCAGGTAGGGGCCCGCCATCGAGGCGATCACGGCGACGGTGTTGACGGTGACGAGGAGGCAGAACGCCCGACGGTGCCGGCGCAGCAGTTCCCCGACGTAGGCACGCATGGTCGGACGGGCGCCGACGGGCAGGGTGCCGGCCGTCGTGGGGGCCGCCGGGTCGTAGGACGGTGGCGCGACGCCGATCATGCCGTCTCCTCGATCTCTTCCAGTCGGTGCAGTACGTCGTCGTCGCCGAGGGCGCCGTCACGGTCGTCGACGCGGTCGTCGTCGGTCAGGGGCCGCTCCGGCTTCCCGCCGGCCGGTACGGCGTCCGGGTGCGCCGCGGCCTCGTCGGTCTCGCGGGTCACCACCGCCCGGTACCGGGGCTCGGTGTGCAGCAGTTCCCGGTGGGTGCCGACCGCGGCGACCTCGCCGTCGTGCAGGAACACGATCCGGTCCGCGCGGTCCAGCAGCAGCGGCGACGAGGTGAACACCACCGTGGTGCGCCCCGCGCGCAGTGCCCGTACGCCTTCCGCGATCCGCGCCTCGGTGTGCGAGTCGACGGCCGAGGTCGGTTCGTCCAGGACCAGCGCCTCCGGGTCCGTGATCAGGGACCGGGCCAGTGCCAGCCGCTGGCGCTGGCCGCCGGACAGCGACCGGCCCCGCTCGGTGATGCGGGCGTCCATCGGGTCGTCGGCGCCGAGCGAGCCCTGCGCGAGTGCCGTCAGCACGTCACCGCACTGGGCGGCGGCGAGCGCGTCCTCGGCGGCGACGGCACCGGACGCGGGCACGTCCAGCAGCTCGCGGAGCGTTCCGGACAGCAGCACCGGGTCCTTGTCCTGCACCAGGACCGCGGTGCGCGCGGACTTCAGGGGCAGTTCGTCCAGGGGCACCCCGCCCAGCAGGGCCGACGCGCCCTGCTCCGGGGGGTGCCCGCCGAGCCGTTCCGCCAGCCGCCCTGCCGCGTCCGGGTCACCGCACACCACGGCGGTGAGCCGGCCCGCCGGAGCCAGCAGACCGCTGGTCGGGTCGTACAGGTCCCCGGTGGGGATCTCGGCGGCGCGCGAACCCCCGGTGTCCGTGGCGCGTTCCAGGGCCAGAACCCGTGCGGCCCGCTTGGCCGAGGGCCGGGAGAAGGAGTACGCCATGGCGATCTCCTCGAAGTGCCGCAGCGGGTAGGTGAGGATCATGACGGAGCTGTAGACGGTGACGAGTTCGCCGACGCCGATGCGGCCCTCGCGGGCCAGGTGGACGCCGTGCCAGACCACCGCGATCAGCAGCAGCCCCGGCAGCAGCACCTGGATCGCGGAGATCAGGGACCACATGCGGGCGCTGCGCACGGCCGCGTGGCGCACCTCCTGGGAGGCGCTGCGGTAGCGGTCGAGGAAGAGTTCCTCGCCACCGATGCCGCGCAGCACGCGCAGTCCGGCGACGGTGTCCGAGGCGAGTTCGGTGGCGCGGCCGGCCTTGTCGCGCTGGACGTCGGCCCGCCGGGTGGCGCGGGGCAGCAGCGGCAGCACCGCGAGGGCCGGCACGGGCAGGCCCAGGATCACCACGACGCCGAGGGCCGGTTCGTAGACGACCAGGGCCACACAGACCAGGACGATGGTCAGGGCCGCCGCGGTGAAGCGGGAGACGGCCTCCACGAACCAGCCGATCTTCTCGACGTCCCCGGTGGACACGGCCACGACCTCGCCGGCCGCCACGCGCCGGGTCAGTGCCGAGCCCAGCAGCGCTGTCTTGCGGGCCAGCAGTTGCTGGACGCGGGCCGCGGCGGTGATCCAGTTGGTGATGGCGGCGCGGTGCAGGAAGGTGTCGCCGAGCGCGTTGCCGACGCAGCACAGGACCATGACGCCGCCCGCGAGGGCGAGCCGGCCGCCGGAGCGGTCGACGACCGCCTGGACGGCGAGCCCGACACAGAAGGGCAGGGCGGAGACGGAGGCGAAGTGCAGCAGGCCCCAGGCCAGTGACGTGAGTTGGCCACCGAGCTGGTTGCGGAACAGCCACCACAGGAATCGGGGGCCCGAGCGTGCGTCCGGCACACCCGGGTCGGGATACGGAAGGTCTTGGATCTGCATGACGTCCCAGTGGCTCGTGTCAGGAGGTGCCGTTGCCATCCGGCATCGAGAGGCTGCAAACCGTGAAAGGTTCGCGTCGCCACGTGCCCAAAATCAACTGGTTTTCCGCGGCGGGATACGAATCCGGCTGCCGATCGCCGCGTGCCGTCCGCCCGCCTCGGCAGCGGTCCATCCGCCCCCGTCCGCCGCCCTCCTGACGGCATGCCCGCCGAGGATGCGACGATGGACGGATGGCACGTGGTGGTGGACGGCGTACGGCGGTCGTGGCGGCGGCCCTTGGTTCCTTGCTGACGATGACGGCGCTGTCCGCCTGCGGCGGCCCGACCGGGGACGGCGCGGACTCCCGGGCGAGCGGATCCCCGGGCGGAGGCGGCCGCAGCAGTGCGGCGGCCGACCCGACGAGGATCCCCGGCGTCGGCGACCGGCTCCAGAAGCGCATCCCCAGCGACTCGCGCCAGGTCGTCGCGGTGTACGGAGACGGCAGGGATTCCGCCGACGCCACGGTCGTGCTCTACACGAAGCAGGGCTCCGCCTGGCACCGCGCCCGCAGTTGGGCGGCGCACAACGGCACCAAGGGGTGGACGACCGACCACCACGAGAACGACAAGCGCAGCCCCGTCGGCGTGTTCACGCTCAGCGACGCGGGCGGGGTGCTCCCGGACCCGGATCCGGCCCCCGGCACGGGGCTGCCGTACAGCAGGTCCGCGAGCTTCGCGGCACCGCGATGGTGGGCGAAGTCGTACTGGCACGACTTCGACTACGTCATCGCCATCGACTACAACCGGGTCAAGGGCACCCCGCCGAACGACCCGACCCGCCCCGAGGGGACGTCGAAGGGCGGGTCGATCTGGCTGCACATGGACCACGGCAGTGGTACGTCGGCCTGCGTCAGCCTGCCCAAGCCGGCGATGGAGTACCTGCTGCGCACGTTGGACCCGGACCGGCACCCCGTGGTGGTGATGGGGGACAGGGCACACCTGAAAGCCTGAGCGCGGGCCTTCCGGGACCCGGCCCGCCGGGACCACCCGGGGACCACACGGACTGCCCGGATCACGCCGTCCGGCGGCACTCGCCCCCGTCCGGCCCGTCGACCAGGGTGTCCAGCAGTCCGCCCAGCACCGCGCGCTGCTCGCCCGTCAGCGGGGCCAGGATCTCCTCGGCGGCGGACCGGCGGGCACCGCGCAGTTCGCTGAGGGCCGCACGTCCGTCGTCGGTCAGCTCGATCCGGATGACCCGGCGGTTGGCGGGGTCCGGGACGCGGCACACCTTCCCGGCCGCTTCCAGCCCGTCGACCAGCGTCGTCACCGCCCGGGGCACGACCTCCAGGCGCTCGGCGAGGTCCGCCATGCGCGGGGGCGAGCCGTAGTGCGCCAGCGTGCGCAGCAGCCGGGACTGGGCCGGGGTGATGCCGAGGTCGCGGTGCTCGAGATGGCGCTTCTGGATGCGCTGCACCCGGCGGGTGAGCCGCAGCAACTGCTCGGCGAGCAGGCCGTCGGGATCGGGGGCGGTCATGGGGGAACAATATCAGGATGATGTTCATTGTGAGTATAGGTAACAATGACCTATGATCCGTAAGGTCCGCGCAGGCCCGTGGCAGGCCCCCGAGGTCTGCCACCCGACGGCTCCGCGGGCCTCCCCTCGCCGCCTCCGAAGGAGCCCATGCACCCCGATCGCGACTCCGCCTGGACCGCACCCGCCGACGCCGAGGAACAGCCCCGGCAGGTGCGCCGCATCCTCAAGCTGTTCCGTCCCTACCGAGGCCGCCTCGCGGTCGTCGGCCTGCTGGTCGGCGCCGCGTCCCTGGTGTCGGTCGCCACGCCCTTCCTGCTCAAGGAGATCCTCGACGTCGCCATCCCCGAGGGGCGCACGGGCCTGCTGAGCCTGCTCGCCCTCGGCATGATCTTCGGCGCCGTGCTCACCAGCGTCTTCGGCGTGCTGCAGACCCTGATCTCCACGACCGTGGGCCAGCGCGTCATGCACGACCTGCGCACCGCCGTCTACGGACGGCTCCAGCAGATGTCCCTCGCCTTCTTCACCCGCACCCGCACCGGCGAGGTCCAGTCCCGCATCGCCAACGACATCGGCGGCATGCAGGCCACCGTCACCTCCACGGCGACCTCGCTGGTGTCCAACCTCACCAGCGTGGTCGCCACGATCGTCGCCATGGTCGTCCTCGACTGGCGCCTGACCGTCGTCTCGCTGCTCCTCCTGCCGGTGTTCGTGTGGATCAGCCGCCGCGTCGGCAGGGAACGCCGGAAGATCACCACCCGGCGCCAGAAGCAGATGGCCGCGATGGCCGCCACGGTCACCGAGTCGCTCTCCGTCAGCGGCATCCTGCTCGGCCGCACCATGGGCCGTTCCGACTCGCTCACCCGCGCCTTCGCGGACGAGTCCGAGAGCCTGGTCGACCTGGAAGTGCGGTCGAACATGGCGGGCCGCTGGCGGATGGCGGTCATCACGATCGTCATGGCCGCCATGCCGGCCGTCATCTACTGGACCGCGGGCATCGCCCTGCGACTCGGCGGCCCCGACGTCTCCCTCGGCACGATCGTCGCCTTCGTCTCGCTCCAGCAGGGGCTGTTCCGCCCGGCCGTGAGCCTGCTGTCGACCGGCGTGCAGATCCAGACCTCGCTCGCACTCTTCCAGCGCATCTTCGAGTACCTCGACCTGCCGATCGACATCACCGAGCGGGAGAACCCCGTCCACCTCGACCACATCAAGGGCGAGGTCCGCTTCGAGAACGTCGAGTTCGGCTACGACGGCAAGGGCGGCCCGGTGCTCGACGGCATCGACATCACCGTCCCCGCCGGCAGCAGTCTCGCCGTCGTCGGCCCCACCGGCGCGGGCAAGTCCACGCTCGGCCACCTGGTGCCGAGGCTGTACGACGTGACGGGCGGCCGGGTCACCCTCGACGGGGTCGACGTGCGCGACCTCGACTTCGACACCCTCGCCCGCGCGGTCGGCGTCGTCTCGCAGGAGACGTACCTCTTCCACGCCTCCGTCGCCGAGAACCTGCGCTTCGCCAAGCCGGACGCCACGGACGCGGAGCTGGAGGCGGCGGCGAGGGCGGCCCAGATCCACGACCACATCGCCGCCCTGCCCGACGGCTACGACACCGTGGTCGGCGAGCGCGGCCACCGCTTCTCCGGCGGCGAGAAGCAGCGCCTGGCCATCGCCCGCACCATCCTGCGCGACCCGCCCGTCCTCGTCCTGGACGAGGCGACCAGTGCCCTGGACACCCGTACCGAGGCCGCGGTGCAGGGCGCCATCGACGCCCTGTCCGCCAACCGCACCACGATCACCATCGCGCACCGCCTCTCCACGGTCCAGGGCGCCGACCGGATCGTGGTCCTCGACTCCGGCCGCCTGGCCGAACAGGGCACGCACGAGGCACTCCTGGCGCAGGACGGGAGGTATGCCGCGCTGGTCCGCCGGGACGCCCGACTGGAGCCGACAAGATGACGATATGCCGGGTTTGTGCCTCTATGGGGGTTACCGTGCCCGCATGCAGATGAACACTCCGCCACGGAGCGCGAGAAGCGTGAGAAGTGCGAGGAGCGCCAGAGGCCCCAGAGGCAGCCTCAGAGGCTCCACCGGACTCAGGGGTCCCAGGCGCCCCAGAAGTCCCAGGAGAACGATCCGGCTGACGCGCCGGGGCCGTATCGCCCTGATCGCGGCCGGCGCCGTCGTCGCCGGTACCGCAGTGGCGGTGCCGCTGCTGACGACGGACGAGGAGGGCGAGTCCCGTCCCACCTCCCTGGTGATCCCGGAGGGCCGGCGCGCGACCCAGGTCTACGGGGCCGTCGACAAGGCCCTCGCCCTGCCCGCGGGCACCACCAAGAAGTCGCTGGCCAAGGCCGACCTCAAGCTGCCGAACGACGCCGAGGGCAACCCCGAGGGCTATCTCTTCCCCGCGACCTACCCGCTGGGCGAGAACCCGACCCCGGAGAAGCTGCTGACGGCCATGGTCGACACGGCGAACAAGAAGTTCACCGGCGCGCCGGTCGCCGCGGGCGCCCAGCGCAACGCGCTGAACGTCTACCAGGCGGTCACCATCGCCAGCATCGTGCAGGCGGAGGCCGCCGCCAAGGAGGACATGGGCAAGGTCGCCCGGGTGATCTTCAACCGGCTGGAGCGCGGCATGCCGCTCCAGATGGACTCCACCATCAACTACGCCCTGGGCCGTTCCACCCTGAAGACCACCGACAAGGACACGAAGATCGACAGTCCTTACAACTCGTACCAGCGCATGGGACTGCCGCCCACCCCCATCGCCAATCCGGGCGACGAGGCGATGACCGCCGCCATCAACCCGACCCCCGGTGACTGGCTCTACTTCGTCACGGTCAAGCCGGGCGACACGCGCTTCACCGCCGACTACGCCGAACACCAGCGCAACGTGGCCGAGTTCAACCGCCTCCAGCGGAGCGCCTCGAAGCAGGCCGAGGGCGAGGCCGCCACGTGACCGGCCGGGGCGTCACGCGGCCACCGGCTCCTCCTCGGCCAGCAGCCGCCTGATGTCCCGCACGGCCGCGCGTCCCGCCCGGTTGGCGCCGATGGTGCTGGCGGAGGGCCCGTAGCCGACGAGATGGACCCGCGGATCGGCGACCGCGCGCGTCTCCTCGACGCGGATGCCGCCGCCCGCCTCCCGCAGCCGCAGCGGCCTCAGATGGTCGATGGCGGCCCGGAACCCGGTCGCCCACAGGATGACGTCCGCGGCCACCCGCCGCCCGTCGCTCCACTCCACCCCCTCGGGCGTGATCCGGTCGAACATGGGCTGCCGGTCGAGCACACCCGACTCCAGTCCGGCCCGGACCGCCTCGTTCAGCGGCAGCCCGGTCACCGACACCACACTCTTCGGCGGCAGCCCCTGCCGCACCCGTTCCTCCACGAGCGCCACCGCGGCCCGGCCCGCGTCCTCGTCGAAGGGACCCTCGCGGAAGACGGGGGGCCTCCTGGTCACCCATGTGGTGGCCGCCGCGTACGGGGCGATCTCCAGCAGGTGCTGCGTGCCCGAGGCGCCGCCGCCGACCACGATCACGCGCCGCCCGGCGAACTCCTGCGGCCCGGCGTACTGCGCGGTGTGCAGCTGCCGTCCCCGGAAGGTCTCCTGCCCCGGATAGCGCGGCCAGAAGGGCCGGTCCCAGGTGCCGGTCGCGTTGATCAGCGCACGCGTCGACCAGGACCCGGCCGACGTCTCGACGAGCAGCCGTCCGGCCGTCCCCTCGCGCACCGTCCGCACGTCCACCGGCCGCAGCACCCGCAGGTCGAAGGTCCGCTCGTAGTCAGCGAAGTACCCGCTCACCACCTCGGCGGACGGCCGCGCCGGATCCGCGCCGGTCAGCTCCATCCCCGGCAGGGCGTGCATGCCGTGCACCTTGCCGTAGGTCAGGGACGGCCAGCGGAACTGCCAGGCGCCGCCGGGCCCGGGGGAGTGGTCGAGCACCACGAAGTCGCGCTCGGGCTCGAACCCCGTGCGCCGCAGGTGATAGGCGGCGGCGAGCCCGGCCTGACCGGCACCGATGACGACGACCTCGACCTCGCGTGTGTTGTTCACGCTTCTACCAACTGTGTGGCGGGCCCCGGTCTTCCCCCGGTGTCAGGATGGGGGCATGCCAGATGCCTTCACCACCCGAGTCCTCAACCTCGCCACCGGCTCGGCGGAGCGGGTCGCCGACATCACCGGTGACTGCGAGTCCTTCCTGCGCGAGGCGGCGTCCGGTCGCGACGGCCTCCTCAACGTCTTCGTCCCGCACGCCACCGCCGGGATCGCGATCATCGAGACCGGCGCCGGCAGCGACGACGACCTGCTGTCCGCCCTCCACACCCTGCTCCCCGCCGACGACCGCTGGCAGCACCGCCACGGCAGCCCGGGGCACGGCCGCGACCACGTCCTGCCCGCGTTCGTGCCCCCGCACGCGACGCTGCCGGTGATCGGCGGCCGCCTGGAGCTCGGCACCTGGCAGTCGGTGTGCCTGGTGGACACCAACCGGGACAACCCCGACCGCCGGGTCCGGCTGAGCTTCCTCGGCTGACGGCAGCCGTCCGCAGGGCTCCGGCGTCCTACTCCACCGCCATCTCGCCCAGTTCCGACCAGCCCTCCTGGTCGACCGTCGCGTTCACGATGCGGGGAGTGCGGGCCAGGTGGCGCGGCAGCTTCTCCTGGGCGGCGCGGAAGTGCGCGGACCGGACGTGGGCGGCGCCCGCCTCGTCGTCGCGGAACGCCTCGACCAGTACGTACTCCGTGGGGTCGTCGACGCTGCGCGACCAGTCGAACCAGAGGCAGCCGGGTTCCGCCCGGGTGGCCCGGGTGAACTCGCCGGCGATCTCCGGCCACTGGTCGGCGTGCTCGGGGAGCACCTGGAACTTCGCCGTAATGAAGATCATGGGTTCGGTTCGCCTTCTGTGTGTGCGGGGCCCGGAGGGCGTAGCTGCCGACGAGGTTACCGATGAAGTCGTGACATACCGGTCCGGGGATCAGGCGTCCGCGCGGGTCCGTCCCCGGACCACCAGCCGCTTGACCAGGGGCCAGACCAGCAGCAGCACGATCACCGCGTACACCGTCACCGAGAACGGCGTGTCGACCAGACCCGTCACGCTGCCGTCGCTGATCTGCAGGGCGCGGCGCAGCTGCTGCTCGGCGTTCGGGCCGAGGATGACGCCGATCACGGCGGGCAGGACGGGCAGCCCGTAGCGCCGCATGCCGAACCCGATCAGACCGATGACCAGCAGGATCACCAGGTCGACCACCTCACCGCCGACCGCGTACGCGCCGACCGCCGCGAAGAACATGATCCCCGCGTACAGGTACGGCCGCGGGATCCGCAGCAGCTTGGCCCACACCGGCGCCAGCGGCAGGTTCAGGGCGAGCAGCAGCACCATGCCGACGAACAGGGAGGCGATCAGACCCCACACCAGCTCGGGCTCGCGCTCGAAGAGCAGGGGTCCCGGCTGGATGCCGTACTGCTGGAAGGCGGCCAGCATGACCGCGGCGACCGCGGTGGTCGGCAGGCCGAGTGTCAGCATGGACACCAGCGTGCCCGCCGCCGAGGCCGACGCCGCCGACTCCGGACCCGCCACGCCCTCGATGGCGCCCTTGCCCCACTCGTCCTTGTGCTTGGACAGCCGCTTCTCCGTGACGTACGACAGGAAGGTGGGGATCTCCGCGCCGCCCGCCGGTATCGCGCCGAACGGAAAGCCGATGAACGGGCCGCGCAGCCAGGACTTCCAGGTGCGCCTCAGGTCGCCGCGGCCGAGCCAGGGGCGGCCCACCGGGATCGGTTCGGCCGCCCCGCGCCGCAGGTGGGCCGCCACCCACAGCGCCTCGCCGATCGCGAACAGACCGACCGCCACGATCACCACGTCCACGCCGTCGGCGAGTTGCAGCGAGCCGAAGGTCAGCCGCTGCTGGCCCGTCATCTGGTCCAGGCCCACCAGGCCGATCGTCAGACCGATCAGCAGTGAGGCCAGGCCCCTGATCCGCGACGAGCCCAGCACCGACGTCACGGCGATGAACGCCAGCACCATGATGGCGAAGTAGTCCGGCGCGCCGATGTCCACCGCCAGGTCGGCGACCGTCGGCGCGAGCGCCACCAGCAGGACCGTGCCGATCATGCCGCCCGCGAAGTGACCGATGGCCGCGGCCGCCAGCGCCTGGGCGCCGCGCCCCGCCTTGGCCATGGGGTTGCCCTCCATGGCCGCGACCACGGCGGCGCTCTCGCCGGGGGTGTTGAGCAGGATGGAGGTGGTCGAACCGCCGAACATCGCGCCGTAGTAGATGCCGGCGAACATGATGAACGCCGCGACCGGGTCCAGCCCGTACGTGACCGGCAGCAGCAGTGCCACCGCCATCGCCGGACCGATGCCGGGCAGCACGCCGATGGCCGTGCCGAGCAGCACACCGAGCGCGGCCCACAGCAGGTTGAGCGGGGTCAGGGCCGTGCCGAACCCGTCCATGAGGGAGTTGAGGGCGTTCATGTCAGAGCACTCCCATCAGCGGACCGCCGGGCAGCGGCACGCCGAGCAGCTTGTCGAAGACGACATAGGTGATCAGGGACAGCACCGCGGCGATCAGCGGATCGCGGTCCACGCGGCGGCTGCCGAGCGCGAAGGCGGCGCCCCAGAAGAGCAGCGCACCGGCGACGGGGAAGCCGGCCGGTTCGATGAGGGCGGCCGCGCCGAGGAAGATCCCGGACAGCAGCAGCACCGTGCGCCAGTCGGCCGGTTCGGACAGGTCGATGTCCTCGCCGCCCTCGGCCTCGCCCCGGCCGCCGCGCAGCACGTCGACGGCGAGCAGCGCGGCGATCACCAGCAGACCGATGCCGACCACGACCGGCACGGTCTTGGGGCCGACCGGGCCGCGCTGGGCGATGTCGACGTCCATGGTGAGCGCGTCGGTCAGGACGAGCACGCCGAGCGCCAGCAGCAGGGCGCACACGCCCAGTTCGGAGTGCTCACGCAGCCACGAGGGCCGGCCGGCGGCCGCCTTCTCGTGGTTCTCGGGGAGTCCGGTCGGCGTCGTCACAGTCCCAGCTCCTTCAGCACCGACACCACACGCTGGTCCTGCGCCTCCAGGAAGTCGCCGAACTCCTCACCGGTCAGGAACGCGTCGTCCCAGCCGTTCTGGTCCATGGACTTCTTCCACTCGGGCGAGTCGTGCAGTTCCTCGAACAGGCGGATCAGCTTGTCGCGCTGTGCCTCGGACAGACCGGGCGGGGCGACGATGCCGCGCCAGTTGGTGAAGTCCACGTCGTAGCCGGACTCCTTGAGGGTGGGCGCGTCCTCGAGGTCGTCCACCCGCTCGGGGCCGGTCACCGCGAGCACCCGCAGCTCGCCCGCCTTGATCTGGTCCAGGTACTCGCCGACGCCGGAGACCCCGAAGCCGACCTTGTTGCCGAGGATGGAGGCGAGCAGTTCCCCGCCGCCGTCGAAGGGGATGTAGTTGACCGCCTTCGGCTGGATACCGGCGGCCTGCGCCATCAGCATCGGCGCGAGGTGGTCGGGCCCGCCCGGCGACGAACCGCCGCCCACCGGGATCTTCCCCGGGTCCTCCTTCCAGGCGCCGATCAGCTCGTCGATCGTCTGGTACGGCGAGTCCTTGGCGACCACGACGACGTCCTGCTCCTCGGTGAGCCGCGCGATCGGCGTGGCGTCGGCAAGGGTCTTGGGCGCGTGGTTGGAGCGGGCGGCGCCCACGACGCCGAGGCCCATGGACATGGCGAGCTTGCCGTTGCCGTGCTCGCTCACCAGCCGGCTCAGGCCCACGGTGCCGCCCGCGCCGGGCAGGTTGAACACCTCGATGTTGTGCGTGAGCCCGGCGTCCTCGGCGTTCTTCGCGGCCGTGCGGGCGGTGATGTCGTAGCCGCCGCCGGGCGTGTTGGGAACCATGAAGCGCAGGCCCGGAATCCGGGTGCCGGCGGCCGAGTCGTCGCCCGAGGAGAGCAACGGCGGCCCCGCCAGCACGAGCACGGCGGCCCCGAGCAGGGCAAGGGGGGTGCGCAGGCGCACGTATGACACCACCTGTCGGTTGGGTAGGAGGGGTACGGGAGCCCTGTGGGGGAGGGTGACGTGGGCCACATGGTGCCCGCGCGGCCGCCGCCTGTCTTCCTTGCGGAACCAAGGGAGGTTGTGTTCATTGCGGTCGCCGCGGCCGCCGGACCGACATCGCCGTCGGATCGCCGGTTCATTGCGAACCAGGCACATCCCTTTCCCTCGCCGCAGGTGGGCGCCATGATGGCGACCCGGCACCCCCGCCCCTCCATGAGCCCAGAACGAGTCCGCCGTGGCCCCCACCTTCCGCCGTCAGACCCTCGCGGGCGAGATGCTGGTCCTCCAGCTCGCCATCGTCGTGGTCGTCCTGCTCGCGGTGGCCGCCGTCTCGCTCGCCCAGTCCAAGGCCACCTTCAGCCGCGTCGAAGGCCGCCGGGTCACCGCACTGGCCGAGCAACTGGCCGCCACGCCGCTGGTCCGCAGCCAACTGCTGCGCCCGGTGCCGCAGGAGGCCCTCGCCCCGCTGGTCAACTCCACGCAGACCCAGTCCGGGGTCACCTCCGTCACGGTGGCCGACGCCGACGGCCGCGTCGTCAGTTCCACCGACCCCACGCTGATCGGAGCCCGGCTGCCGCGCGGCGCGGGCGCCGGTGTGTCGCGCGGCAGGTCGGGGCCGCTGACCGTGCGGGGGAGCCGGGAACTCGTCGCCCAGGTCCCGGTGCTCGGCGCCACCCGGCAGACCCTCGGCCGCCACCTCGGCACGGTGATGGTCGGCGAGGCAGACCCGACGGTGTGGCAGCGCCTCAGCGGTGCCTCCTCCTACCTCCTCGCCTACCTCGGCATCGCCAGCGGCCTCGGCGTGGCCGGCTCCTGGCTGCTGGCCCGGCGCGTCAAGCGGCAGACCCTCGGCCTGGAGCCGCGCGAGATCGCCGGCCTCGCCGAGCACCGGGAGGCCATGCTGTACGGCATCGCCGAGGGCGTCGTCGCCCTCGATCCGCAGCACCGGCTCACCCTGGTCAACGAGATGGGCCGGCGCCTGCTCGACCTGCCCGCCGACTGCGTGGGCCAGAGCCTGGACGGCCTCGGCATCGACGGCCGGCTGCGCGACGTCCTCGCCGGCGCCACCTCGGAAACGGCCGAGCCGCGCGACGAGGTCGTCGTCCGCCACGGCAGGGTCCTGGTCATGAACCGCATGACCGTCACCAAGGACGGCCGCCCGCTCGGCTCGGTCACCACCCTGCGCGACCGTACCGAACTGGCCCGCCTGGAGCGGGAGATCGGCTCCTTCCGCAGCACCTCCGAGCTGCTGCGCGCCCAGGCCCACGAGTTCGCCAACCAGCTGCACACCATCTCCGGGCTCATCCAGATCGGCGAGCAGGAGGAGGTGGTGCGCTACATCCGCGGGCTCAACCAGCGCCGCCAGTCCCTGGACGTCACCCTCAGCCGCCGGGTCCGGGACACCGCCGTGGCCGCGCTGATCACGGCGAAGTCCTCCCTCGCGGCCGAGCGCAGGGTCGCCCTGCGCGTCTCGGACCGTACGGCGCTGGACCGGCTGGAACCGGCGGACGCCGCCGACGTGGCGACCGTGGTCGGCAACCTCGTCGACAACGCCGTGGACGCCGCCGCGGCCCTGGACGGCGCCCACGAGCCCTGGGTCGAGGTCGAGCTGCGGCAGGACGCCGCCAGCGTCGAGATCGTGGTCCGCGACTCCGGCCCCGGCGTGGCGCCCGAACTTGCCCGGGAGGTCTTCTCCCACGGCTTCACCACCAAGGCGGCCCGGCAGGGCGAGCGGGGCATCGGCCTGGCGCTGACCCGGCTGGTCTGCGAACGTCACGGCGGTGAGATCTCGGTGACCAACACCCCCGAGGGGGCCGTGTTCACCGCACGCATGACCGTCAGCCACCTCACCGACGCGGTGGCGGAAGGAGCAGCACCATGACGGCTATGAGCGGCATTTCCGACGCGACCGCCCCGAGCGCCGCGAACCCCAAGACGCCCCGCGCCGCCGCCCCGATCGGCGTGCTCGTGGTCGACGACGACTTCATGGTGGCCCGCGTCCACCGCGCGTTCGTCGAACGGATCGAGCCGTTCCGGGTCGTCGGCGTCGCCGGCACCGGGGAGCAGGCGCTGGCCGCCGTCGCGGACCTGAGTCCCGACCTGGTCCTGCTCGACCTGTATCTGCCGGACGTCTTCGGCCTCGACGTCATCCCCCGGTTGCGCGCCGCGGGCCACGACTGCGACGTCATGGTCATCAGCGCGGCCCGGGAGGCGGACGCGGTACGCGGCGCCGTGCGGCACGGCGTGGTCGACTACCTCCTCAAACCCTTCGAGTTCGAGGACCTGCGGGTCCGCCTGGAGCGCTACGCCGTTCAGCGCGGCCGGCTGCTGGGCACGGTGGTGCGCAGCCAGGCCGACGTCGACCGGGTACTGGCCGGGGCCGCTCCACCGGCCGCACCGGCCCCCGCGCTGCCCAAGGGGATGAGCGTGGAGACCGCCGGACTCGTCGAGCGGACCCTCCGCGGGGCCGACGGCACCCTGTCCGCCAGCGAGTGCGCGGCGCTGACCGGCATCTCCCGGGTCAGCGCCCGCCGCTACCTGGAGTACTTCCACACCGTGGGCACGGCGGAGGTCTCCCTGCGCTACGGGGTGGCCGGCCGCCCCGAGCGCCGCTACCGTTTCCGGGGCGCGGTCACCGGCCCGGCGCTCCGGCCCGCAGGCCGTCCATGATGAAGTCCAGGAACCGGGTGACCCTCGGCTGCCAGTCCTCGCCGGGGTCGATCAGCCACAGACCCCCGAGGACGAGGAAGAAGTCGTCCCCGGTCACTCCGGACCGGATCGTGCCGGCCTCGACGTTGGCCCGGAGCAGGAGTTCGGCCGCCTCCTCCAGCGGGGTGGGGCGCGGCTTCTCGGGGGCCCCGGGCGCGCTGGTGACCAGCCGGATCGCGTCCGCCAGCCCCGCCTTGGTCATGGCGAACTCGGCGAGGCGGTCCATCCACTCGCGCAGGGCCCGGTCGGGTTCCCGGGTGGCCAGCATCGCGGGCGCGGCCTCGGCCACCTGCTGCATCCCGTAGCGGTAGATCTCCAGGACGAGTGCCTCGCGGTTCGGGAAATTGCGGTAGAAGGTGCCCTGCCCGACCCCCGCCTTCTTGGCGATGGTGCTCAACGGCGCGTTCGCGCAGTGCGTCAGCTCCTCCGTGGCCACGGCCAGGATGCGCTCGCGGTTGCGCTGGGCGTCCGAGCGCAGCGGAGTGTCCGGCTTGTCCTTGTCCGACTGCGGCACTCGTCCTCCTTCCGGGTGGGTGGCCGAATCCCGACCTTGCTAAGCGGACAGCTGTCCGCTACGTTTTCCGTGAGTGGACAGTTGTCCGTTTGTCCGCCCCACTCTACCGGCGGAAGACGCCCGATGGCCCCGTCCACCCGTGAATCCACTGCCTACAGCCAGTTTTCCCGGTCACCAGACACCAAAGAAGGCTGATCATGGCCCCAGCGCCCTCGTCGACGTCCAGCGCCGTCGTCCTGAACATCAACGGCGAGAAGCACCAGCTGACCGTCGACCACCGCACCACCCTGCTCGACGCCCTGCGCGAGCGCCTCGACCTCACCGGTACCAAGAAGGGCTGCGACCAGGGGCAGTGCGGCGCCTGTACCGTCCTGGTCGACGGGCGTCGCGCCGTCTCCTGTCTGAACCTCGCGGTCGCCGCCGAGGGACGCGAGATCACCACCATCGAGGGGATGGCCGAGGGCGACCGGCTGCACCCGGTCCAGCAGGCCTTCCTCGACCTCGACGGCTACCAGTGCGGGTACTGCACCCCCGGGCAGATCTGCTCGGCGATCGCCGTCATCGAGGAGCACGCGGCCGGCTGGCCCAGCGCCGCCACCGAGGACGTACGCCCCGAGGCCGGGCCGCCACCGCTGACGCCGGACGAGATCCGCGAACGGATGAGCGGCAACCTGTGCCGCTGCGGCGCCTACGTCTCCATCGTCCAGGCGGTCACCCGCGCCGCCGAGGCACACGAGGCCGCGGCCCACGACGACGACCGTGCCGACCGGACCGGGACCACCGAGGAGACGGCCGCATGAGGGAGTTCGCCTACCAACGCGCCGACGACGTCTCCGGCGCCGTGGCCCTGCTCGCCGCCGACCCCGACGCCCGCTTCCTCGGCGGCGGCACCAATCTCGTCGACCTGATGAAGAGCGGCGTCGAGCGCCCCGCCCGGCTCGTCGACGTCCGCGAACTCCCCCTGGACGGCATCGAGGAGACCGCGGACGGCGGCCTGCGCATCGGCGCCACCGTCACCAACAGCGACCTCGCCGCCCACCCCGAAGTGCGCCGCCGCTACCCGGCCCTGGCGCAGGCGGTCCTGGCCGGCGCCTCCGGCCAGCTGCGCAACATGGCCACCGTCGGCGGCAATCTGCTCCAGCGCACCCGCTGCGGCTACTTCACCGACCTGAGCAGGCCCTGCAACAAGCGGGCCCCGGGCAGCGGTTGCTCCGCGATCACGGGCGAGCACCACAACCACGCCGTCCTGGGCGCCTCCGACCACTGCGTGGCCGTCCACCCCTCCGACATGGGCGTGGCCCTCACCGCCTTCGACGCCGTCGTCGGCTACGAAACCCTCGACGGGCCGGGCCGGTTGCCGCTGGCCGACTTCTACCTCCCCGTCGGGGACACCCCGCACCGGGAGACCGCCCTGCCGCCCGGCGCGCTGATCACCGGCGTCACCCTGCCGCCCGCCCCGGTCGCCGCCCGCTCCCGCTACCGCAAGGTGCGCGAGCGCGCCTCGTACGCCTTCGCGATCGGCTCGGTCG
This sequence comes from Streptomyces sp. NPDC102490, assembly GCF_044765285.1. Taxonomy (NCBI): domain Bacteria; kingdom Bacillati; phylum Actinomycetota; class Actinomycetes; order Kitasatosporales; family Streptomycetaceae; genus Streptomyces; species Streptomyces sp. NPDC102490. Next base: position 208,761 of record NZ_JBIWJU010000008.1, on the reverse strand, counting down.
CCGCCGCGCTCGACGTCGAGGACGGCGTCGTGCGCGAGGCCCGGCTGGCCTTCGGCGCGGTCGCCTCGCGGCCCTGGCGGGCCCACGCGGCCGAGTCCGTGCTGACCGGCGCACCGGCCGACGGCGACACCTTCGCCGCCGCCGCGGACGCCGAACTCGCGGCCGCCAGGCCGCTGCCCGACAACGGATACAAGGTGACCCTCATGCGCAACCTCGTGGTGGCCGTCCTGACCGAACTCGCCGAGGAGACCGCCCGATGACCACCGCCACGACCGGCCGTACGGCACTCAAAGGCGTCGTCGGCACCCCGCACACCCGAGTCGAGGGCCGCGACAAGGTCACCGGGGCGGCCCGCTACGCGGGCGAGATCCCCTTCGCCGACCTCGCGCACGGCTGGCTGGTGCTGTCCACCGTCGCCCGCGGCCGCATCCGCACGATCGACACCAAGTCCGTCCTCGCCATGCCCGGCGTCCTGGCCGTCCTGCACCACGGCAACGCCCCGCGCGTCGACACCGACTACATCGGCCTGCTGGGCGCCCCGCCGGACCCCACCGCCGCGGTCTTCCAGCAGGACCGGGTGCACCACGTGGGCTGGCCGGTCGCCCTCGTCGTCGCCGAGACGCCCGAGCAGGCCCGGGAGGCCGCCGAGGCCCTCGTCGTCGCCTACGACGAGGAACCGCACGACACCGCCCTCACCGCCGATCACCCGGGCGCCCACCCGGCCGGCGGGGTCATGCCCGGCGAGACCGCCAAGGGCGACCTGGAGGCCGGCCTCGCCGCCTCCGCCGTCGTGGTGGACGAGGAGTACACCACCCCCGAAGAGCACCACAGCATGATGGAGCCGCACGCCGCCACCGCCCTGTGGGACGGCGGCCGGCTGGAGGTCGTCGACTCCAACCAGGGCACCACCTGGATCCAGGGCGAACTGGCGAACCTGTTCTCCCTCGACGCCTCCGCGGTACGGGTGCGTTCCGAGCACATCGGCGGCGGCTTCGGCAGCAAGGGGCTGCGCGCCCACCAGGTCGCCGCCGTCATGGCCGCCACCCAGTTGCAGCGGCCGGTGCGCGTGGTCATGACGAGGCGGCAGATGTTCTCGCTGGCCGGCTACCGCAGCCCCACCCTCCAGCGCGTGCGGCTCGGCGCCGACGCGGACGGCCGGCTGCTCGCCCTGGAGCACCGCTCGCTGAGCCAGACCTCCAGGGTCCACGAGTTCGTCGAGCCCAGCGCGGGCGTCGCCCGGGTGATGTACGACGCCGACGCCCACCACACGGCCAACGAGGTCGCGCCGCTCGACGTGCCGTCGCCCACCTTCATGCGCGCGCCGGGCGAGGCACCGGGGTCCTTCGCCATCGAGTCGGCCCTCGACGAACTCGCCGAGCGCAGCGGCGTCGACCCCATCACCCTGCGCCTGCGCAACGAACCCGAGGTCGGCCCGGTCTCCGGTCTGCCCTTCAGCAGCCGCAACCTGGACGCCTGCTTCCGCGAAGGGGCCCGGCGGTTCGGCTGGGCCGAGCGCGACCCGCGCCCCGGGACGCGCCGGGACGGGCGCTGGCTCCTCGGCACGGGCACGGCCGCCGCCTCCTTCCACGCGGGCGCCGGTCCCTCCACGGCCGCCGTCACCGCGCAGGCCGACGGCGGCTTCACCGTGCGGATCGCCGCCGCCGACATCGGCACCGGCGCCCGTACGGCGCTCACCCTCGTCGCCGCCGACGCCCTGGAGGTCGCGCCCGACCGGGTCCGGGTCCGGATCGGGGACAGCGACTTCGGCCCCGCGACGATCGCGGGCGGCTCGATGGGCACGCGTTCCTGGGCCTGGGCGGTCCGGCTGGCGGCCCGCGAACTGCGGGAGCGGCTGGCCCTCGGCACGACGATCCCGCCGGAGGGCATCACCGTACGGTCCGACACCACCGAGGTCCTCGGCGCCCTCGCCCAGAAGGAACGGCACTCCTTCGGCGCGCAGTTCGCCGAGGTCGCCGTGGACACCGCCACCGGCGAGGTGCGGGTGCGCCGCATGCTCGGCATCTTCGCGGCCGGCCGGATCGTCAACCCGCTCACCGCCCGCAACCAGCTCGTCGGCGGCATGGTCTGGGGCATCTCCATGGCCCTGCACGAGGAGGCGGCCCGGGACCGGACGACCGGCGCCCTCTACGCCCCCGACCTCGCCGGGTACCACGTGGCCACCAACGCCGACGTGGGCGACATCCAGGCCGACTGGGTGGACGACCCCGACCCGGACGACCCGGTGGGCATCAAGGGCGTCGGCGAGATCGGCGTCGTGGGCGCCGCTGCGGCCGTCGCCAACGCCGTCTGGCACGCGACCGGCGTACGCCACCGCAACCTGCCGATCCGGCCGGACCGGGTGCTGTCGGCGGGGGTGTCCGCGGCAGGGGGCGGCCCGCATGCTTGACATCGCCGACGAGCTGACCGGCTGGCTCGCGCAAGGGCGGGAGTTCGCCGTCGCCAGCGTCGTCTCCGTCGGCGGCAGCGCACCGCGCGGGCCCGGCGCGGCCCTCGCCGTCGACCGCGACGGCACGGTGATCGGCTCGGTCTCCGGCGGCTGTGTGGAGGGCGCGGTGTACGAGCTGTGCGCCGAGGCCCTGGACAGCGGCGAGAGCGTGCGCCGGCGGTTCGGCTACAGCGACGAGGACGCCTTCGCGGTCGGCCTCACCTGCGGCGGGGTGATCGACGTGCTGGTCACGCCGGTCGGCGCGGACGCGCCGTCGCGCGAGGTGTTCCGGGCGGCGCTCTCGACCGCCGCCCGGGGCGGGACCGTGGCCCTCGCCCGGGTAGTCCGGGGCCCCTCCGAGCTCCTGGGCCGCGCCCTGCTGGTCCTTCCCGACGGCACCCACGAGGGCGGCCTCGGCGGGCACCCCGGTCTGGACCGCACCGCGGCCGCCGAGGCCGGTGCCCTGCTGGACGCCGGACGCACCGGCACGGTCGGACTCTCGGAGGACGGCTCGCACTGCCCCGGCGGGCTCACCCTCCTCGTCGAGTCCAGCGTGCCGCCGCCCCGCATGATCGTCTTCGGCGCGGTCGATTTCGCCGCGGCGCTGGTGCGGGCGGGGAAGTTCCTCGGGTATCGCGTCACCGTGTGCGACGCCCGGCCGGTCTTCGCCACCCGGGCCCGCTTCCCGGAGGCCGACGAGGTCGTCGTCGACTGGCCGCACCGCTATCTGCGGCAGACCGATACCGACGAACGCACGGTGCTGTGCGTGCTCACCCACGACGCCAAGTTCGACGTGCCGCTGCTGACCGAGGCCCTGCGCAGACCGGTCGCGTTCGTCGGCGCCATGGGCTCGCGCCGCACCCACGAGGACCGCCACCGCCGGCTGCGCGAAGCGGGCCTGACCGAGGACGAGCTGTCCGGGCTGCGCTCACCGATCGGCCTCGACCTCGGCGCGCGCACCCCGGAGGAGACGGCCCTGTCCATCGCGGCGGAGATCGTCGCGGCCCGCCGCGGCGGAACGGGCGTGCCCCTGACGGGTGGTTCGGCACCGATCCACCGGGAGCGGGAGGTGACGGGAGCGGCTGCCTGAGGGACGCGGACGAAACCGCTGGACGCGGGCGAACCCGCTGCCGGGCCGGGGACGCCCGACCCCCGAACGGGCCGGCCGGACGCCCGGAGACTCAGGGCAGGGTCGACTCACCGGCCAGGCGGACCGCGCACTCCAGCATCATCGCGTGCACGAACGCCTGCGGGAGGTTGCCGCGGAGCTGGCGCTGGCGCACGTCGTACTCCTCGGCGAACAGCCCGGGCGGTCCGCAGGCCGCCCGGGTGCGCTCGAACCAACGGAACGCGCCGATCCGGTCGCCGACCCGGTGCGTGGCGAGCGCCATCGTGAAGCCGCAGAGCAGGAAGGCCCCCTCGGCCTCGCCGAGCGGCACCCCGGAGTGTTCGAAGCGGTACAGGTACCCGTCCTCGGCCAGGCGGGACTCCACGTAGGCGCGGGTGGCGGCGTCACCGTCGCCGTCCCCGAACGCGCAGCCGCGGGCCATCGGCACCAGCAGCGCGGCCTCCGGCCCGTCGTCGTCCTCGGCCCGCCGCCAGCGGCCGTCGGGGCGCAGGCAGCGGCGCCGGGTCTCCCGCAGCACCGTGTCGGCGAGGTCGGCGCACCGGCGCGCCGCGGCCCCGGGCAGCACCTCCGCCATCCGCCGCAGCCCGCACACCACGCTCAGCCGGGAGTGGGTCCACCACCGGTTCTCCAGCTCCCACAGGCCGGCTTCCGGCTTCAGCCACTGCCGCTCCACGACGTCCACGGCGACGGCCGCGGCCCGTTCCGCCTCGTCGGTCAGCCGGTCGTGCAGGGCGGCGGCGGCGAACAGTTGCAGCGCCTCGCCGAAGGTGTCCAGCTGGAACTGCGCACCCGCGTCGTTGCCGACGTGGTCGTTGCCACCGGGGTAGCCGGGCAGCCGCAGCGAGCGTTCCTCACCGACCGGCCGCCCGTCGACCGTGTAGGCGGGGCGTACCCCGTCGCCGTCCGCGAGAATGCGCTCGGCGACGAAGCGCACGGCGTCGTCGGCCAAGGGGTGCGGCCCGTGCGCGGCGACCGCGAGACCGGCATAGCACTGGTCGCGCAGCCAGGCGTAGCGGTAGTCGTAGTTGCGCCCGCTGTTGGCCCGTTCCGGCAGGGACGTGGTCGCGGCGGCGACCATCCCGCCGGAGACGCTGGTCAGGCCGCGCAGCACGGCGTACGCGTGCCGGGCGTCGCGGGGCGCGACCAGCCGCGAGCAGTCCGGGACGGCCCGCCCCCACTCCCGTTCCGTCGCCCGCCACAGCGCGTCGGCGTCCAGCGGTCCGGACTCCGGCCCCTCGGACAGTTCCAGCACGAGGTCGTGCGTCTCGCCCTCGCGCAGCCGGAACTCACCGCACAGCCCCGCCCCGTCCCGCCACACCGCGTCCGGTGCCCCCGCGAGCCGCATCCGCAGCCCCTCCGTCCCGGCCGCCCACACGCCGCCTTCCTGCCGCGGGCCGCGCATCCGGGCCTCCCCGAAGCCGGGCCGCGGGTCCAGGTCCATGCGCAGCCGGGCCCCGCCCCGCTCCGCGCGCATGCGGCGCAGCAGCACGAGCCGGTCCGTGCGGGTCGGCAGGGCCAGGGCCTCCCGGCACTCGATCACGCAGTCGGCGGTCACCCACCGGCTGGTCCGGATCAGCGTGCCCTCCTCGTAGGAGCCGCCCCAGACGTGCCAGGGGTCCGCGGGCTCCACGGTGAAGTGCCCGGCTCCGCCGATCAGCGCCGAGAACACGGCGGCGTCGTGCCACCGAGGTGCGCACAGCCACACGATCCGGCCCCGGGGGTCCAGGACGGCCCCCCGCTCACCGTCGGCGAGTACCGCGTACTCGCGCAGTGCCCAGGGTGGGCACGACGTGTCCGGTTCCGGCGCGCGCCGGTCGTCGCTGTCCTTCATGCCGCTACGGCTATCCCGGCGCCGGTGACCGAAACGACGCCGTCCCGGTAGCCCCGGCAGCCCCCGGACGCACTCCCGTCACCGCTGCCGCGGAGGTCACCGGGGCCCCGTCGGTCCCGTGCTCACCCAGCGGGCCCACCGCCAGCCCCGCCTCGCGGCAGTCGCGCACGATGTCCGGCAGCGCGCCGAGCGCTGCCCGCCAACTGCCCGGGGCGGAGGCGTGGTCGGTGTCGTGGAGGAGGATCGTGCCACCCCCGCGCAGGTCCGCCGCCACGGTCGCGCGGACCGAGGCGGGCGTGGCGTCGTGCCGCCAGTCCTTGCCCCACGCGGTCCACAGCACGGGCCGCAGCCCGGCCCGGCGGGCGGCCGCCCAGCGCCCGGAGGTGAGGATGCCGTAGGGCGGCCGGTACCAGCGCGGATCGCTTCCGGACACCTCGGCCACCACCCGGACGGCACGCCGCAGTTCGCGCGCGTCCCGCGCCGGCGACGGCCACCAGGGGCGGTCGTGCGTCCATCCGTGGACGGCGAGTTCGTGTCCGCGCCGGACCAGCTCACGGGTCAGCGCGGGGTGGCGCGCGGCGTTCTCGCCCAGGACGAAGAACGTGGCCCGTACCCCGAGTCCGTCCAGTACGTCGAGGAACCGCGGCGTGGACGCCGGATCGGGGCCGTCGTCGAAGGTGAGCGCGACGTGGCCGGGGCTGCCCCGGCCCGCCAGACCCGGGAACCGGCGGCGGCGCAGCTCCGGCAGCCAGGTCGCGGCCGGACCGATGTGGGCCAGCACGGCGGCGAGGGCCGGAGCGACGGCGTACACCGCCCGTCCGGCGGGAAATCCGTGACGCATCCGTGGTACCTCCGGTCTGTTCCCCCGCGTTTCGTCCCGAGTCGTTCGGACCGGGTTCCGTTCCGGGGCGTGCGGACCCGATCCCGTGCCGTTGGCCCGTTCCGCTCACCGCTCACCGCTTGACCGCCCGCCCGGGGCCGTCCCGTGCCGCCGGGGCCGTGTCCCAGGCGCCGTGCACCGACGGGGCCCGGGCCAGCCCGACGCTGCCGAGGCCGATCAGCGCCACGCCGATCAGTTCGGGCAGCACCCGCACCCCGAGCAGGATCTCCTCGCCGAACAGGGCCCAGCCCAGGGCGACGCTGGTCAGCGCGTCGCCGAGGGTCAGGGCAGGCTGCGAGGCGGCCAGCGTCCCCGCCCGCAGGGCGCTCTGCAACAGCAGGAAACTGGCCACGCCCACCACCGCGGTGGCGTACGGCGGCCACTGGGTCAGCACCTCGCCCACCCCCTGGGGGAGCCGTCCGGTCAGTTCCTTGAGCAGCGCCGCCGTACCGCCGAACCCCACCGCGGACGCCGATCCGAACAGCGCCGCGCGGGGCGCGCCGCGCACCAGGCTGCCGACCGAGGCGAGGACCGTCATCAGGACGAACAGCGCCAGCCCCGCCCAGACCCACCGGCCCCCGGTGGCGGTGTCGTGACCGGCCGACGGAGCGGCGGAGCCCAGGAACAGCGCGAGCCCCACGGCCAGCGCGACGAACGCCAGCCACGTCCGCGTGTCCGGACGCCGGTGGAAGACCGCGCTGCCGACGACCAGCGTGAACAGCAGTTCGGTGGCCATCAGCGGCTGGACGACGGCCAGACTGCCCACCGCGAGCGCGGCCGCCTGGAGCACCGTCGTCAGCGCGAGCAGCGCCGCCCCGCCGACCCAGTACCGGTCCCGCACCAGCCGCAGCAGCGAGCGCACCACCGTGTGCCGGGCCCCCGCCCGGTCCTCGTCCTGTGCCGCGGCCCGGCGCTGCAACACCGACGCCGCAGCGTTGGACAGCGCCGCGAACAGGGCGAGGACGACGGTGAGGACACTCACCGCGGCGCGCTCCCGGTCATCCGAACCGTGCGGCCAGCCGCCGGTACAGCCCCGGAGCCGCGCCCCGCACCCGGCACGGCAGACGCAGCCACGAGGGCACGTACACCTCGTCCCGGCCCCGCAGCACCGCGGTCCGCACCGCGTCGGCCACGCGCTCGGGAGGCACCGGACGCGGCCGGGAGCGCCGGTAGGGAGCGCCCCGGCGCTCGAAGAACGGAGTGTCGACGACGCCCGGCACCACGTGGGTGACCCCCACGCCCGTGCCCCGCAACTCGTAGCGCAGCGAGTCCGCGAAGGCGCCGATCGCGGCCTTGGCGGCGGAGTACACGGCCTCGTCGCGCACCGCGACACAGCCCGCCAGCGATCCGATGAGCACCACCCGCCCCGAACCCGCCGCCACCATCCCCGGCAGCAGCAGCCGCACCAGCCGCAGGGTGGCCAGCACGTTGATGTCGAGCACCTCGTCGATGGTGTGCGGCGGCATGTCCAGGAACTCCCCGGCCCAGCCCACCCCGGCCCCGGCCACCAGCAGGTCCACCGGGCCCGCCGTGGCCAGCGTGAAGTCGGTGAGCTGTCGGCCGGCGCCGGGCAGGGTGAGGTCCGCGGCGAACGCGGTGGCCGACGTGTCGTCGGCGACCTGGCGCAGCCGCACCGGGTCACGTCCGGTGAGCACCAGCCGCCAGCCGTCCTCGTCACCCAGCCGGCGGGCCACGGCCGCGCCGATGCCGGAGGACGCCCCCGTCACGAGCGCCGTGCGGGTCCGGGGGTCCCGGACCCCGACGGGCCGCCGCGGGGGCTTCGCCTGGTCCGCGTCGGGTGCGACGACCTGCGGTCCGGGACCGGACCGGGGACGGGAGAACGCAGGGACCATGGGGACCACCTTGGCTCGGGGCGGGCACCGGGAGGCGGCCGACCGCACGGTCGGGCTCCGGCATCCGGCCGGACGGGCGGTCACGGAGTATCCCTCAGGAGACGCCCGAAACGCCCGCTTGTGCGGTGGTTTGGAAGCGACGGTACCGGCAACTTGGTCCGCCGTGCATCCCCGCAGCTCATCAGCGCCCCGCCGCCCCGGAACCCCGCGCGGTCCGCGGGGCGGCCGACGTGTGCTGGTGCTCAGCGCGAGCATGGGCGCCGGTCACGACACGGTCGCCACCGAACTGGTTCGGCGGGCCCGAGAGAACGGCGACACCGCCGAGGCCGTCGACGTCCTCGCCCTCCTGCCGTACGGCCTGGGAACGGCCCTCAGGTGCTTCTACCGCGGGTCCGTACGGCACTTCCCGTGGGCGTACGCCGCCCTGTACCGCCTCTTCCTGCGGCCAGGCGCGGGACGCCGACCGAGCGGGACGCCCCTGGCCCGGCTCGCCGGGAGCAGGCTGCGCGAGCTGGCGGAGCGCACGGGCGCGGACGTGGTCGTGCCCGTCTTCCACCTGGGCGCCCAACTGACCGGCCACCTCCGGGAGCGCGGGCTGCTGTCCGTGCCCAGTGTCGTCCTCGTGATCGACTTCGAGCCGCACCGGCAGTGGCTGCACCCCGGCAACGACCACTGCCTGTGTCTCACCGAGGAGGCGGCGCGCGAGGCGCGGGGGAGCACCGGCGGGCCCGCGGCGACGTGCGGCCCCGTCGTGGCGCCGGAGTTCTCGGCCGACGACGTCCCGGGGGCGGCCCGGTGGCGGGAGACCTTCGACCGGCTCGGCCCCGGGCGGCCCGCCGTGGTGCTGTCCGCCGGTGCCTGGGGCGTCGGCTCGTACCTGGGCGCCACCGTCCGGCTCCTGGCCGACCACGGCTACCTGCCGGTCGTGCTCTGCGGCGACAACCAGCGGCTGCGCCGCACACTGTCCGGCACACCGGGCGTCCTCGCCCTGGGCTGGGTGACGGACATGCCGGGCCTGCTGCACGCCGCCCGGGCCCTGATCGACAACGCGGCCGGCCAGACCGCCGTACAGGCGCTCGCGGCCGGGCTGCCGGTCGTCGGCCACCGCCCCCTGCCCGGCCACGGCGCGGACGGCGTACGGCGGATGGCCGCGCTCGGGGTGTCCGAGGTCGCCGAGGACGGGACCGCGCTGCTGGAGGCGCTGCGGCGGCTCACCGCACCGGGCCGGGACCGGCGGCGGCGGACCGCCGCCGGACGGGCGCTGTTCACCGAGCACGCGGACGCCCTGACCCTGGTGACCGCTGCCGCCGACGCCGCCCGCGCGGGCGCACGGCGGTGAGGGAGCGGTTCGCGAGCGCCGCGAGCGCACGTCCGTTTCCCCGGACCGTCCCAGGGCACTCGCCCCGGAGCGCGAACCGGCACAAGGAGGCGACGCCGTGCGGCTCGACGAATTCCTCACCCGGGTCCGCGACCGTGGTGAATACCACGGCGACGACGAGGCCGAGCAGGTCACCACGGCCGTCCTGTGGGTGATCGCGTCCCGTATCCCGCCGGAGGAGGCCGCCGACCTGGCCCGCGAGCTTCCCGCACCCCTGGACGACGCGCTGCGCCTGGAACGCGGGAGACCCGAGACCTTCGGCCGCGCGGAGTTCCTGCGGCGGGTGGCCCAGCAGACCGGCGCCCGGCCGCGCACCGCCGAATGGGACGCCGGCGCCGTGCTGTCCACCCTCGCCGAGGCGGTGCCCCGCGAACGCGTCGACCGACTGCTGGCCTGCCTGCCCGCCGACTGCGCCGACCTCTTCGGCGGTCCGGCACCCCACTGAAAACCGCCCTAAGACGGGCCACCGCGACCGAGGAGACACCCATGACGGACGTTGAGCAGCGCTACGCCGACGGGGAGGAGACACCCCTGGGCGGCTACGCGGCGCTCGCGACGACCTTCGCGGCCACCGCCGCCGCGTTCGCGGTGACGGCGCGGCGCCGTGGGGTCCGGCTCCCGGACACCGTCCCGGCCTGGGACGTGGCCCTGCTGGGAACGGCGACGTTCAAGGCCTCACGCCTGCTGACCAAGGACAGGGTCACCAGTTTCCTGCGGGCGCCGTTCACCCGCCGGGAGGGTGAGGGCAACGCCAACGAGGTGATGGACGCCGGGCGCGGCACCGGACTGCGCCGTGCCGTCGGTGACCTGCTCTCCTGCCCGTTCTGCACCTCGGCCTGGGTGGCCGGCGGACTCGTCGGCACCTACGCCGTCGCGCCCCGCGCCGGTCGGCTGCTGTCCGCGGGCCTGAGCGCGGTCGTGGTGTCGGACTGGCTCCAGTACGCGTGGAGCCTGACCGCGCAGAAGGCCGAGGAATGACCGGCTGACCACCGGTCGGGCCTCAGTCGCGCTCGGCGCGCTCCGCCCGCTCGGCGTGCAGCTTCTTCACCCGGGCCGCCTCCTTGCGCACGTCGGCCTGGACCGCCTGCTCCCGCTCCAGCCACTCGGGGCGCTCCTGCTTCAGCGCGTCGATCTGCTCCGTGGTGAGCGGCTCGGTGACGCCGCCCCGGTGCAGGCCCGCGATGGAGACGCCCAGCTTGGCCGCCACCACCGGCCGCGGGTGCGGACCGTCGCGCCGCAGGTCGCGCAGCCACTCCGGCGGGTCGGTCTGGAGCGCGTTCAGCTCGGCGCGTGTGACGACGCCCTCCCGGAACTCGGCGGGTGTGGCCTCGAGGTACACACCCAGCTTCTTCGCCGCGGTCGCGGGCTTCATGGTCTGGGTGTTCTGGTGCGACGTCATGCGGTCAAGGGTATCGATCGTGTGAGTGGCTCCCGACCACGCCCGGTAACCTGGCCGAGTGACAGGCTCGGAAGCTTCCCCCTCGTTCCGGCTCGCGTATGTCCCGGGGGTGACGCCCGACAAATGGGTGCGCATCTGGAACGAGCGGCTGCCGGACGTCCCCCTCGCCCTGACCCAGGTGCCCGCCGCGGAAGCGGGCGGCGTCCTGCTGGGCCGCGACGCCGACGCCGGTCTGGTACGGCTGCCCGTCGACCGTACGGCGCTCAGCGCCATCCCCCTCTACACCGAGACCACGGTCGTGCTGATCCCCAGGGACCATCTCGTCACCGCGGCCGACGAGGTGACCGTCGAGGACCTCGCCGACGAGATCGTGCTGCACCCCCTGGACGACGTCCTCGACTGGGAGCGGCTGCCGGGCAGGCCCGCCCTGGAGCGCCCCGCCACCACCGCGGACGCCGTCGAACTGGTGGCCGCCGGGATCGGCGTGCTGCTCGTGCCCCTGTCGCTGGCCCGCCTGCACCACCGCAAGGACCTCACGTACCGCACGGTCACGGACGCCCCCGAGTCGAGCGTGGCCCTGTCCTGGCCCGAGGACGCGCACACGGACCGCGTCGAGGACTTCATCGGCATCGTCCGGGGCCGGACCGTCAACAGCACCCGGGGCAGGCAGCCCGAAGCGGCGCGCGCGAAGGACGGCCGCGCCGAGGCGGCGGCCCCCGCCCGTCGCACACCGGCGGCGGGGAAGACGGGCGGCAGGCCGGGCGGCGCCACGGGCGGCAGGACCGGCGGGAAGCAGACCGGAGGCGCCCGGCGCGGCACCGGTGGCGGCCACCGGGGCGCCGGCGGCGGCAAGGGCAAGGGCGGCGGACGCGGCGGCCGACCGCGTCAGCGCTGACCCCACCGGACTCGGGCCCGCCGGACCCCGACCCGTCAGCGGACCGTCGGGCTCGGCGTCGGCGCGGAGGTGTTCACCTCCAGGCCCGGCGGCGCGGTGAGCGAGAGCACCGGCTCGCCGGGCTGCGGAGCGGGCGGTGTGAGCTGCACCTTGGGCAGGTTCGGCGGGGCGGTCTGCTGGAAGTTGACCTGGTCGAAGTTGACCAGCCCGGTCTTCTCCAGCACCGTGATGTGGTCCAGGACGGTGTCGTTGGCCTGGTCGGCGAGCTGCCGCACCAGGGAGTTCTTGGTGTTGGCGCGGATGCTGGCGACCGCGGGGAAGATCTGGCCGTGGGTGATCCGCATGATGTTGACCGCGGTGGTGTCGAACTGCTTGCCCGTGGTCCCGTCCACGGTCGACACGAACTGCTGCTGCTGCGGCGAGGCCAGGTTGGGCAGGGTGATGCCCAGCTCCGGCGCGATCCTGCGGCAGGTGGCGTCCAGCCGGGAGTGGCCGACGACCAGGTGCTCACCGGCCTCCCGCATCTCCGGTGTCGTCCCCCGCTCCATGGCCATCAGCCCCAGCGGGTGCTCCCACAGCCCCGCGGCACGCACCTTCACCACGAAGTCCCGGTCCTGCTCGGTGAGCGGCCCGTACCGCGTGTTGGTGACGACCCGGGCCGGGTCACTGCCCGCGTTCCGCACCCCGAGCATGGTCGGGTAGGCGAGCGCGGTGAGGGTGAGGACCAGGGCACCGGCCACGAAGGCGGTCCCTGCCGTGGTGCGCGTGATGCGCATCGTGCCTCCTGGGGCGAAAACAGGCTCGGACACCAGGAGGTACGGATACGCGAGGCGGTCTGATCACCGCGCCGGGCAAAACCTGCGACGCGAGGCGTGCTTCATCTCACCTCACCAGGCGCGCGCCGTCCGCACGAGCCAGTCGTGCGCCGCCCGCGCGGTGAACTCCTCCTGACCCCCGCGCACCAGCAGCCCCGCGGTGGCGAACTCCGGGGCGTCGGCCTGCGCCGCGACGTACGGGATCGCGATGCAGCGCATCCCGGCGGCGTACGCGGCGGCGGCACCGGGAGCCGCGTCCTCCAGGACCACACAGCGGGCCGGTTCCGCGCCCAGCCGGCGGGCCGCCTCCAGGAAGACGTCGGGGGCGGGCTTGCCCCGCGCCACCTCGTCGGCCGAGACGACCGTGCGCAGGTGCGCGTCCAGGCCGGTGCGGCCCAGGATCGCCGCGATGGCCTCGGGTGACGAACCCGACGCCACCGCCATCGGTACGCCCTCGCCCGCCAGCAGCTCGACGAACGTCCGCATCTCGGGGTAGGCGCGGGCGGAGCTGCCGGCGAGGTCCAGGTAGTGGCGGTTCTTGACGGCGAGCAGCTCCTCGACCGTGGCCCGCAGCCCGTACCGCCGCTTCCAATCGGCCACCGTCTCCCGGGTGCTGATGCCCACGTACGCCTCGTGGTCGGCCCAGGTGAAGTCCGGGACGCCGTACGCGGCGAGGGTGCGCCGACCCGCTTCGTAATAGTTCGGCTCGCTGTCCACGAGTGTTCCGTCGAGATCGAAGATGACCGAGATGCCGCCGAGCGGGCCCATGGTGCTCATGGCGTCCAGGATGCCAAGGATCACCTGCGGGCCGAGCGCCCGATCGACTCCACGAGCGGGAGCAGCCGGTGCGGCACCCGCTCGCGCAAGGCCACCTCGCTGCGGGTGCGGACCACGCCCGGCAGGCTGATCAGCTTCTGCACCACGTCCTCCAGGTGCGCGTTGTCGCGGGCCACGACGCGGGTCAGCAGGTCCCCGCCACCCGTGATGGAGAAGGCCTCGACGATCTCCGGCACCGCCGCCAGCGCCTCGCCCACCTCGTCCAGATGGCCCTGGGTGACCTCGATGTGCACGAAGGCGAGCACCGGGTGGCCCAGCGCGGCGGGGGAGAGGGACGGCGCGGTACCGGTGATCACGCCGTCGCGCTCCAGGCGGTCCAGCCGGGCCTGGAGGGTGCCGCGGGCGATCCCGAGGAGGCGGGCGTACTCCCGCACGCTGGTGCCCGGCTGCCGGAGCAGCAGCCGCAGGATGCGGGTGTCGAGTTCGTCGACGGCCATCGCGGGTACGGCCCCCCTCTCGTCGGCCATTGGCTCTCCGGTGGCCGCAGGCAAGTCCTGATCACTGTACCAATGGCCCACTTCGGTAGCGGCCTGTTGAGCCAGTGGTGGCAGAGGTGCTCCTATAGGGGTGTCGATGGCGCTGCGGACCCCGCGGCGCCTTTTGCGTGCGGGGACTTCCCGGCCGGTGGGCCCGAGTGAGCGAGGGGGCGGTAATCAGTGCTGAAGAAGGTGTTCGTGAGCCCGGACCCGGGACGGACCCGACTGCGGTTCGCCGCCCGGGCCGTCCTCGGTATCGGGCTGGCCGTCGTGGTGTGCGGGCTGGCCGGTACCTCCCTGGTCGGCGCGATCATCGGCGGCCTGGCCGCCCTGCTCGCGCTGTTCACCGTCACCGACGCCACCGTGCGCGGCCAGGCCGTCACCACCGCGCTGCTGCCGGTCACCGGGCTGCCCGTGCTCACCGCCGCCGCCGCGCTGCACGACTTCCCCGTGGCCCGCGACCTCACCTTCCTCGCCGTCGTCGGAGCCGGCGTGTACGCGCGCCGCTGGGGCCCGCGCGGGCACAGCCTCGGCGTCTTCGCCTTCATGACCTTCTTCATCGCCCAGTTCCTGCACGCGACCACGGACCGGCTGCCCGAGATGTTCGCCGCCGTCCTGCTGTCGGTGGCCGCCGCCGCGGCGGTGCGCTTCGGGCTGTGGTGCTACGAGCGCGGCCGGCCCGCGCCCGCCGTGCCCGCGCCGCCCGCCGGCACCGGGCTGGCCCGCATCACCACCCGGCAGGCCGTGCAGGCCACCGCGGGCGCCGGTTTCGCCCTGGTCGTGGGCCAGCTGGTGTCCGGCGACCGCTGGTACTGGGCCGTCGGCGCGACCTGGTGGGTGTTCGTCAACACCACTTCGCGCGGCGAGACGCTGGTGCGCGGCTTCCGCCGGGTCCTCGGCACGGTCGTCGGCATCGGCCTGGGCTTCCTGATCGCCGTGCCGGTGGCCGGGTCCTCGGTGCCCACCGCCGTGCTGGCCGCCGCCTGCGTCTTCGGCATCTTCTACACCGCCGCAGTCTCCTACACCTGGATGATGCTCTGCGTGACCCTGCTCGCCGAGCTGCTGTACGGCCTCCTGGGCGTCCTCAGTCCCGGCCTGCTCGCCCTGCGGATCGCCGAGACCGGCGTGGGCGCGCTCGGCGCCGCGCTCGCCGTGCTCTTCGTCCTGCCCGTCACCACCCACGCCGTCACCGACGTCTGGATCCAGCGCGCGCTGCGCTGCGTGCACGCCTGCACCGCGGAGGCCGCCGCCCGCCTCGCCGGGACCGAGGGCGCCGACCCGGCGCCGCGCGTGGCGGAACTCGAGCAGCTGCTGGGCCGGGTGCGGCTGTCGGTCGCCCCGCTGGTGCACCCGCTGAGCCCCATGCCCGGGCGCAGGCGGCGGGCCCGCCGGGTCCTCGACCTGCTCGACGACTGCGCCCGGGAGATCCGCGGCCTGGTCGCCGTCGCCGCCGACCCCGAAGCCTCGCACGACGCCCGGCTGGCCGCCGCGTGCTGGCGGGTCGAGGCCGCGGTCGAGGCACTCACCGGCGGGGGCGACGTCCCGGCCCGCGCGGGCGGCCCGCGTGCCGCCGAACCCGCGCTGGCCCACCTGCACGACCTGGAACACGCCCTCGCCGAACTCGCCGCCCCGCTGCGCAACCCCTCCGGTTCACGCCTGGCCGGCGCCTGACCCGGCCCGCTGCCCGGCCGCTCCCGCGGCACCCGTTTGGTCTAGACCGCAAGTGATCGACTGCTACCGTCGCTCCGGGGCGGACGATCAGGGTCGGCGCTCCAGGCGACGCAGGGCGAAGCGGGACGAGAGGGGCAGCGGTGACGGACGGCGGCAGGCGGCAGCGGCGGGCATACATCGGGTCGTTCACGGCGGCCGGCGGCCCCGGGATCCTGACGGCGACCGTCGCCCCCGGCAGCGGCGCCCTCACGGTCGTGAGCGGCACGGCGGGGCTGGCCGACCCCTCCTACCTGGCCCTGGCACCCGACGGGGACACGCTCTACGCCGTCAGCGAGACGACCGAGGGCGCGGTGGCCGCCTACCGGGTGAGCGGGGACAGACCCGAGCCCACCGGGCGACCGGTACCCGTCGAGGGCGACGGACCGACCCACCTCAGCCTGTACGCCGGGCACGTGCTGACCGCCAACTACGGCTCCGGCACCGTCACCGCCGTACCGCTCCGCCCCGACGGCACCCTCGCCCGCTCCGCGTCCGGCGTCCTGCGGCACACCGGCTCCGGCCCGCACGCCCAGCGGCAGCAGGGGCCGCACGCCCACCAGGTGCGGCCCGATCCCAGCGGGCGGTGGGCCGTCAGCGTGGACCTCGGCACCGACTCCGTGCGGGTCTGCACCCTCGCGGACGGCGCCCCCGCCGTGCACCGGGAGACCGCCCTGCGCCCCGGGTCGGGGCCGCGGCACCTGGCCTTCCACCCGGACGGCTCGCACGCCTACGTCCTCAACGAACTGGCGCCCACCGTCACCGTCTGCCGCTGGGACGCCGCCGACGGCGCGCTCAAGCCCCTCACCGAGGTGCCGGTGCTGCCGGGGGCCCCGGCGGGGGACGCCTATCCGTCCGGCGTCGCCGTCTCGCCCGACGGCCGCTTCGTGTGGACCGCCACCCGCGGGGAGGACGTCCTGTCCGTGCTCGTCGTGGAGCCGGACGGACTGAGGCTGTCCGCCACCGTGCCCTGCGGCGGACACTGGCCCCGCGACATCACCGTGGCGGACGGCTTCCTGTACGCGGCCAACGAGCGCTCCGGAGACGTGACCTGGTTCGCCCTGGACCCGACCACCGGCATCCCCCGCCGCACCGGCTCCCTCGCGGTCCCAGCAGCCTCCTGCGTGATCTTCGCCCCGGCGTAACGCAGACGTGCCTCAGAGCCGCGGGCAGTCGTGCCGCCGGGGCGGCACGGGTGGGCGCGGCGGCACCCCCGTCACGCCGGCCAACAGCTCCGCACCCGGCCACGCCGAAGGGGCCCGCTCCTCACCCGGAGCGGGCCCCTTCACACAGGTCGAAACGCGCAAGCGCACGCGCCCCTCACCGAACCGGCGCCCCCTGCGCCTGCTGCGGCGAGATGCCCAGCGCCGTCGTGTACTTGGCCAGCGCCAGCTTGCCGATCGCCGGGTACGGACCGAGCGGCTCGGCGGTGGAGCAGCCCGCCTCCTTGGCCGCCTCCTCCAGCACGGAAGCCTCGATCTCCGGACCGATCAGGTACGGCGCCAGCGCCAGCTGCTGGGAGCCCGAGGAACGCAGCTGCTCGGCCACGGACGCGATCGAGCCCTCCTCGTCCAGCGCCGCCGCGATCACCGGCACGGCCAGGCGCGCGGCGAGCAGCATGCCGGTGATCCCGGCCGCCTGGACGGCCTCGTCACCACCGACGGAGGCGAGGATGATGCCGTCCGCGGCGGTCGCCACGGTGAACAGGCGGGCACGGTCGGCACGGGCGAGACCGGCCTCCGAGAGCCGCACGTGCAGGGCCTCGGCCAGCAGCGGGTGCGGTCCGAGCACATCGGTCAGCTCGGCCGCGATCCTGCTGTCCATCACGGCCTGCCGGATCCGGCGCAGCAGCGCGTTGTCCGGCCCGGCCAGCAGCGGCACGACGACCGCGACGGGGCCCTCGGGCTCCTGCACGTCCAGGCCGGCGGCGCGCGCCTGCTCGAAGCGGGCGGTGCGCTCCTCGGCGGCCCGGACGAGCACGGTGGTCAGGGAGGGGAACTCGGCGTCGTCGTCCCCGTCGAGGTGGCCGATCCGGGCGTCGAGCCCGGGCAGCTCGGAACGGGCGATGCTGATGACCTCGTCGGCGAGGCTTCGGGTGGCGCTGCTGGGCCTCCCCGGCACCGCGAGGACGAGCGCCGGCGCGCCCTCGGGAGCCACCAGTGGTTCGGGACGGCGGTGCCGTCCGGGCTGGCGGGGGCGCGGCATTCGTACGGGCAGGCCGGACGCGGGCCCAGTGGGGGAGCTCATGGCGCCGCATGTTACTGGTTTCCGGGGTTTCCCTGTTCGGGGAGGGTGCGGGTGAGCGGTATCCGTCCGGTTTTGTCTGAAGAGTGATGTACGGATCGGCCGACATCGGCACGATTCACCTCACCGGTGGACCACTTCTCAGCCGCCCGGCACGGTCGTCACCCACAGCATTCCGTCATCACTCGGAAGGGTGAGTGAGCGGGTCGCCAGGCCGGTCGCGATCCGGACCGCGCCGTCCAGCGGATCGCCCTCCGCGGTCGTCCACCGCGCCCGCGGCAGCCGCTTCGCCAGCTCCGCTGCCAGCGGTGCGAGGAGCGGATCGCCGAGCCGCCGCAGCCCGCCGGTGACCGCGACGAGGGGCTCACCCTCGGCTGGGCAGACCGCGGCGGCCGATTCGGCCAGGTGCCGGGCGGCGGCCCGCAGGATCTCCGCCGCGACCGGGTCGGCGGCCGCACACGCCGCCACCTCCGGCGCGAAGGAGGCCAGGACGGCCGGACGGTCGGACCGCGGATACACCTGCCCGGGCAGTCCCGCCGCCGGGCCGAACCGCTCCTCGGCGCGGGCCAGCAGCGGTGCGGAGCCGCCCGCCCGCCCGTCGTGGGCGCGCAGCGCCGCCTCCAGGCCAGCCCGCCCGATCCAGGCGCCACTGCCGCAGTCGCCCAGCAAATGCCCCCAGCCGTCCGCCCGCCGCCAGCGCGACAGATCGGTGCCGACGGCGATCAGGCCGGTACCGGCGGCCACCACCGCCCCGGCCCGCGGACCGAGCGCGCCCACGTACGCGGTCACGGCGTCGGCGGCCAGGGCGACCGTGCCCACGCCCAGCTCCCGGGCCAGGGCGCCCGGCAGTTCGGCGCGCAGTGCGTCGCCCAGCGTGGCCAGCCCGGCGGCCCCGAGGACGACGGTGCCGAGCCGGGTGACGCCGGTCTCGGCGGCCAACGCCCTGGCCATGGGCAGCAGTTGCCCCATCAGATGCCCGGGGTCGATCCCGCGCGCACCGGTGCGGACGGGCTCCCGCGAGACACGCCGGCCGAGCGGGCCGGGTCCGTTGCCGTCGGCTCCGAGGGCGCCGACGGCGACGCGCAGCCCCGAGCCGCCGGAGTCCACGGCCAGGAAGCCGGTGCTCACGGCAGGCGCCAGTCGACCGGCTGACCTCCCAGGCGCATCAGCAGGTCGTTGGCCCGGCTGAACGGACGGGAACCGAAGAAGCCCCGGTCGGCCGACATCGGCGACGGATGCGCCGACTCCACGGCCGGCAGGTCACCGAGCAGCGGCCGCACATTGCGGGCGTCGCGGCCCCAGAGGATGGACACCATCGGCTTGCCGCGCGCCGCCAGCGCCCGGATCGCCTGCTCGGTGACCTCCTCCCAGCCCTTGCCGCGGTGGGCCGCGGGCTTGCGCGGGGCCGTGGTGAGCGCCCTGTTGAGCAGGAGCACGCCCTGCTGCGTCCAGGGCGTCAGATCCCCGCTGGAGGGCTGCGGGAGATTCAGGTCATGGCTCAGCTCGCGGAAGATGTTGACGAGGCTGCCGGGCAGCGGGCGTACCTCGGGCGCGACGGAGAACGACAGTCCGACGGCGTGCCCCGGCGTGGGATAGGGATCCTGTCCGACGATCAGGACCCGTACGTCGTCGAAGGGCTGTTGGAAGGCCCGCAGGACGTTCGCCCCCGCCGGGAGGTAGGTGCGTCCGGCGGCGATCTCCGCGCGCAGGAACTCACCCATCGCGGTGATCCGCCCGGCGACGGGTTCCAGGGCCTTCGCCCAGCCCGCTTCGACGATTTCGTTCAAGGGTCGTGGTGCCACGGGCGTCACCCTACTGCCGTACGGGTGACGCCGATCAACCGGTGGCCAAGGCCGGTCCCCCCGGTCCGGTTCATCCGACGACCGCGGCCCGCACGCACAGCACGTCGGGCAGGTGGGAGGCCAACTGCCGCCAGCTGTCGCCGTCGTCGGCCGACGCGAACACCTCGCCGTTGCGGTTGCCGAAGTACACGCCGGCCCGGTCCGCGTCGTCGGTGGACAGCGCGTCGCGCAGCACTGTGCCGTAGTGGTCCTCCTGGGGCAGGCCCGCCGAGAGCGGCTCCCAGCTCTTGCCGGCGTCCGAGGTGCGGAAGACCCGGCACCGGTGGTCCGCGGGCACCCGGTCGGCGTCGGCGTTGATCGGGAAGACGTACGCCGTGTCGCCGCGGTGCGGGTGGGCGGCGACCGCGAAACCGAACGTGGAGGGCAGGCCTTCGCCGATGTCCGTCCAGTGGCCGCCCGCGTCGTCGCTGCGGTACACCCCCCAGTGGTTCTGGAGGTACAGGCGGTCCGGGGTGGCCGCGTCCCGCGCGACCTTGTGCACGCACTGGCCGAACTCCGGGTCGGGGTCCGGCAGGAAGACGGCGGAGACGCCCGAGTTCGACGGCGCCCAGCTCGCGCCGCCGTCGGCGGTGCGGAAGACGCCCGCGGTCGACACGGCGACCGTCACCGACCCGGGGTCGCGCCGGTCGGTGAGGACGGTGTGCAGCCCCTCACCGCCACCGCCCGGCACCCACTTGGACCGCGTGGGGTGCTCCCACAGCGGGCGGACGAGCTCGAAGCTCTCACCGCGGTCCTCCGAGCGGTACAGCGCCGCCGGTTCCGTGCCCGCGTACACCACGTCCGGCTCGGCGGCCGCCGGGTGCAGCTGCCACACCCGCTCCAGGGAGGCGCCGGTGTCCTTGGGGAACTTGACGGCGGGCGCGGCCGGTTCGGTCCAGGTGCGGCCCAGGTCGTCGGAGTGGAACACCGACGGCCCCCAGTGCGCGCTGTCCCCGCCGGCCAGCAGCCGCGGGGTGTCGCCGCGGGTGTCGAGGGCGACCGAGTAGACCGCCTGTGCGTTGAAGTAGGGATTCTCGTCGAACTCCCAGGTGCCACCCCGCCGGCGCCCGATGAACAGGCCCTTGCGGGTGCCCACGGCGAGCAGTACCTCGGTCATGCCGATCACCTCCGCGGCGTCCTCGTCGACGCCTTCGTCTCGGACACGGGCCAGTCTGCACCCAGCCACTGACAGTCACCCCTGGAAAGGGTGTCGCCCCAGGTCAGGTGGTGGTGTCGGGTCCGCTCGGAGGTGTCTGGGCGGCGGCCGTTCAGCTCTCGCCCGGCAGGGCCCGGTCCAGGATCCCGTCGAGGCCGGCCGTGTCCGGCAGCGTGCCGAAGGAGTGCCCCCAGTCGCCGCCGAGCCTGCTCGCGCAGAAGGCGTCGGCGACGGCCGGCGGGGCGTGCCGGACCAGGAGGGAGCCCTGGAGGGTGAGGGCCATCAGCTCCACCAGGCGGCGGGCACCGGTCTCGGACGCCTCGCCGAGCCCCGCCCGGAGCCGGGCCACCGCCGCGTCCAGCCGGGCGTCGGCCCCACGTGCCAGGGCCAGTTCCTCGAAGAGCGCGTGTGCGCAGGCGGGGGAGCGGCCCAGCGCCCGCAGCACATCGAGGGCGTTGACGTTGCCCGAGCCCTCCCAGATCGACAGCAGCGGCGCCTCGCGGTAGTGGCGCGGCATGCCCGACTCCTCCACGTAGCCGTTGCCGCCCAGGCACTCCAGGGCCTCCGCGGTGAACGCCGGACCCCGCTTGGTCACCCAGTACTTGCCGACGGCGGTGGCGATCCGCCGGAACGCCGCCTCCCCCTCGTCCCCGCGCACGGCACGGTCGGCCGCGCCGGCCAGCCGCAGGGTGAGCGTCGTCGCGGCCTCGGACTCCAGCGCGAGGTCGGCCAGGACGTTGCGCATCAACGGCTGGTCCACCAGCCGGGCGCCGAACGCGCTGCGGTGCCGCACGTGGTGACCGGCCTCGACGAGGGTCTTGCGCATCAGCGTCGCCGAGGCCATCACGCAGTCCAGCCGGGTGCAGTTGACCATCTCGATGATCGTCTTGACGCCCTGCCCCTCGGGCCCGACCAGCCAGGCCACCGTCCCGTCGAACTCGGGCTCCGAGGAGGCGTTGGACCGGTTGCCGAGCTTGTCCTTCAGGCGCTGGACGCGGAAGGTGTTGCGGGTGCCGTCGGGCAGCACACGCGGCACCAGGAAGCAGGACAGGCCCCCGGCCGCCTGGGCCAGCACCAGGAACACGTCGCACATCGGCGCCGACGTGAACCACTTGTGCCCGCGCAGCGTGTAGACCCCGGGCTCGGCGGTCGGACGGGCCGTCGTGGTGTTCGTACGGACGTCCGAGCCGCCCTGCTTCTCGGTCATCCCCATGCCGGCCAGCAGACCGCGCTTGTCCGTGGGTGTCCGCAGCCCCGGTTCGTACTCCCGGGAGGTCAGCAGCGGCTCGTAGACCTCCGCCAGCTCCGCCTGGGCGCGCAGGGCCGGGACGGCCGCGTACGTCATCGAGGTCGGACACCCGTGCCCCGCCTCCGTATGGCCCCAGACCAGTCCGCCGGCGGTCCGCGCGACGTGCGCGCCCGGCCGTTCGTCGGCCCACGGGGCCCCGGCCAGGCCCTCGCCGACCGCGACCCGCATCAGGTGGTGCCAGCTCGGGTGGTACTCGACCTCGTCGACCCGGTTGCCGTACCGGTCGTGCGTGCGCAGCACGGGCTCGTGCCGGTTCGCGAGGTCGCCCCAGTCCTGCGCCTCGGCGCTGCCCGCCCGGCGGCCCAGCCGCCGCAGACCGTCCTCGGCCCACCCGGCGCCCTCCCGCCGCACCCCCTCCAGCAGGGCCGTGTCGTCGGACGCGTCGTAGGGGGCCAGGGGAGGGGGCTGGTTGGTGACCTCGTGCGTCGCGTGGCCCTCCGGACCGCCCCAGGGCTCCTCGGACGGCTCGTAGGACTCGTACGGCGGTTCCTGCGCGAGTGTCGTCATGCATCGAGTGTTGCACTCCCCCTGCGACCGCAGCAATAGTGCAACATCGTGGGCGCACGTACAGTACGTGCTCATGTGGACGAACGACACGTGCCCGCGCGGATGAGCGGTTCCGGGGCCGCCGGTGGCCTCACCCTGCGTCCGCTGTCCGCGCGGTCGGTGGTCCTGAGCCTGCTGCTCGGCGCGCACCCCCCGGAACTGCCGGCGCGGGACCTGGTACGGCTCGTGGAGAGGTTCGACGTCGGCGCCTCCACCGCCCGCGCGGCGCTGAGCCGGATGGCCGCCGCCGGGGACCTGCGCCGCACGGACACCGGCTACCGGCTCAGTGAGCGGCTGCTGGAGCGTCAACGGCGCCAGGACGAGGCACTGCGCCCGCACACGCGCGCGTGGGACGGCGACTGGGAGACCCTCGTGATCACCGCGACGGGGCGCGGTCCCGCCGCCCGTGCCGAACTGCGCACCGGGCTGACCGCCCTGCGCCTGGCCGAGCTCCGCGAGGGCGTCTGGCTGCGCCCCGCCAACCTCGACCGCCCGCTGCCCGCAGGCCTCGACGGGGTGGCCGAGCGGCTCGTCTCACGCCCCGAGGCCCCGGCCCGCGACCTGGCCGCGCGCCTGTGGCCGCTAGGCGACTGGGCGGACACGGCACGGGCGCTGCTCGCCCAGGTCGACCGGGCCCGACGTCCGGCCGACCGTCTCACGGCCTTCGCGGCCGTCGTGCGGCACCTGCTCGCCGACCCGGTGCTGCCCGCGGAGCTGCTCCCGCCCGACTGGCCGGGCACGGACCTGCGGGACGCCTACGCGCGCTACCAGCGGGAGCAGTCCGGACAGGTCCGGGCGCACGGCACCCGGACCTGACGCGTCACTTGTAGGTGATGTCGGACGAGGAGTACTTGCAGTACGTGCCGTCGGCGCCCGAGCCGTTCGAGTCCGGCTCGTCGCCGTCGTCGTTGCCGATGTACTTCTGGCACGGGACGATCTTCCTGCTGCTGTCCCCGACGATCGTGATGTTGCGCAGGGTCGCGCTGTCGCCGTAGTTGGTGTTGATGCCGGCGATCCTGCTGCCCTTCCAGGTCACCTCGATGCCGCTGAGGTTGATCGTCCGCTTGTACTGCGTCGAGCAGTTGCCGCACGAGCGGACGAAGGTGCCGAAGTTCTTGACGGCGAAGCCGGAGACGTTCAGGGTGCCGGCGCCGTTGAACTGGAACACCTTGTCACTGGCCTCCTTGGCGCCGCCGCCCGAGACGGTGTAGACGTTCGACGACGAGGAGCCCCGGAAGGTCGCCGCGTCCTCGCCGACGTCCTCCCACCAGACGTTCTGGAGTGTGCAACTGCCCTTGCAGTGGACGCCGTCCGCGGCCGGGGCACCGATGATCACGTTCTTGAGGACGGCGCCGGGGGCGAGTTCCAGGATCGGACCCTGGTCCTCGTCCTGGCCGCCGGAGCCCAGGTCGCCGGTGCCGTACAGGCGCTTCATCCCGTAGTCCTTGGTGCCGGACACCGAGATGGTGGCGGAGACGCCTTCACTGCCGTTGGGGGTCGGCCAGGTGGCGGCGTGCGCCGAAGAGGCTCCGGAGGTCATGAGCATGCCAACCGAGAGCCCGAGGGCGGCGAGCCCGCCGGTCACCGCGCGCCCCGGTGCGCGAAGGGGTTTCGAGGCGGTCATGTTCTGATCCCTTCCATAGGGAGTGGGGGTGGAACGGAACATGTACGTGAACGCTGTGCTCCACCATGACCGACTTCGTGAACGTGGGGGCACGCTGGTGGGGAATGTCGGGCCCCACACGTTCGTGACGGTCATGCTGATGAACGGACCGTAGAGGGCAAGCGCTTTCTAGTCAACGCCTCGCGCACAACCCCGCCTCACGTGGCCCAGCCGTACTGGTCCGGCATCCGGGCGTCCACGCCGAGTTCCCGCGCCGCGTGCTGGGCCCAGGACGGATTGCGCAGCAGCTCGCGCCCCAGCAGTACCGCGTCGGCCTCGCCGTTGGCCAGGATCTTCTCGGCCTGTGCGACGTCGGTGATCAGGCCGACGGCGGCGACCGGCAGCGTGGTCGCGGCCTTCACGCGTGCGGCGAACGGCACCTGGTAGCCGGGCCCGGTCAGGATCCGGACGCGCGGGACGTTGCCGCCGGTGGACACGTCGAGCAGGTCGATGCCGCGGGCCTGGAGGTCCCGGGCGAAGCGGACGGTGTCGTCCGGCGTCCAGCCGCCCTCCTCCAGCCAGTCGGTCGCCGAGACGCGGAAGAACAGCGGCTTGCCGTCGGGCCAGACCTCCCGTACCGCGTCGACGACCTCCAGGGCGAACCGAGTGCGGTTCTCGTACGACCCGCCGTAGGCGTCGGTGCGGTGGTTGGAGTGCGGCGAGAGGAACTCGTGGATCAGGTAGCCGTGGGCGCCGTGGATCTCGGCGACCTCGAAACCGGCGGCCAGTGCCCGGCGCGCGGCGTCCGCGAACCGGCCGACGACCTCCTGGATCTGCGGGACCGTCAGCTCGGTCGGCACCGGGTGCCCCTCGTCGAACGCGAGCGCGCTGGGGGCCAGCGGCTGCCAGCCGTGGGCGTCGGCTCCCACCGGTCCACCGCCCTTCCATGGCTGCGCGGTGGAGCCTTTGCGCCCGGCGTGAGCCAGCTGGACCCCGGGAACCGTGCCCTGGGAACGCAGGAATCCCGTGATCCGGCGGAACGCCTCGACCTGCGTGTCGTTCCACAGCCCGAGATCCTGCGGGGAGATGCGCCCCTCGGGCGACACGCCGGTGGCCTCCACGACGATCAGGCCGGTGCCGCCCACCGCGCGGGCGCCGTAGTGCGCGAAGTGCCAGTCGCCGGGCACGCCCGTCGACGGGCCTTCCGGCGCGGCGGAGTACTGGCACATCGGCGACATCCAGATCCGGTTGGGGATCGTGGTGTCACGGAGCCGGAGGGGCTCGAAAAGGGCACTCATGGCGGGCTGCTCCTGGGACGCGGCGGGTCGGGACGGCTAGTACGGTAACTCTCGTAGTACGTCGAGTGTCAAACTACGGCGTCCTTCGTACAATGGGAAACCCCGAAGCCCCTCCTGACCGGTGGGACCCCTGGACCAACTGGAGTCGCCGTGACCCCCGCCGCCACCGCCGGCCCCCGCGAGCTGCCGCATCCGACGCGTGGCGAGATCCGGCTGGAGGGCGTGCTGCACGCGCTCTCCGACCCGGTGCGGCTGCGGATCGTGCGCGACCTCGCCGCCGACAGCGGCGCGCTCTTCTCCTGCTCGCACTTCGACCTGCCGGTCACCAAGTCCACCACCACGCACCACTTCCGGGTGCTGCGCGAGAGCGGGGTGGTCCGGCAGACCTACCGGGGCACGGCCAAGATGAACGGCCTGCGCAGGGACGACCTGGACGCCCTCTTCCCCGGGCTGCTCGACGCCCTGCTGGCCGCGGCCGCCCGCCAGGCCGCCGTCGTGGGGAGCGACTGACCCCCAGGGTTCACCGTGCCTCGACGGGGTGCGCTCCGCTGACAGGGTGCCGCCCTCGGTGAACGAAGCGTGTTCCGTTCGTATGGAATGTGATCATTCGGTTACGTTGCGTATGTGCTCGAAGCATCCTTCGTTGATCGTTCTCTTCAGCTTTCCGACCGCTGTCCGGACGACGGTGAGATGACCGTGCGGCACGCCTGGGTGGTGAGCGAGGGCTCCACCACGACGTCGTGGTTCGACGTCCGGCTGGCCTTCGCCGACGGCGCCCGGGTGGACGCGCTCGCCGTGCTGTGCGGTGGGGACGTGCGGGTCGAGGATGTACGGGCCCGGCCGCCGCTGTCCCTCGACGACCTGGCCGTGCTCGCGGAGTGGCTGGAGGACTCCCTGTACGAGGCCTGTGTCCCGGCCCCCGCCCGGCGCGCGCCGACCGCGTCGCGGCGGGCCCGGCCCGCGTGGCCGCGAGGCCGGGAGGGACGCAGGCTCGTCGCCCAGGAGTACCGGACGGCCCGGGAGGAGGGTGGCGACCCGGTCCTCGCGGTGATGCGCGCGACCGGGCACAGCAGACGCAGGTCGCTCAGGCTGATCGGCCAGGCCCGCGACGAGGGGTTCCTGACGCCGCGTCGCGCGCGCCGCTGAGACCCGCCCGCGGGACCGTCCCGCCGCCGGTCCGCCGCGCCGTCACAGCATCGCGCGCATGCGGGAGATCTCGCTCGTCTGCTGGGCGACCACGTCGTCGGCCATCTCCTCGATCAGCACGTTGTTGCCCTCGGACTTCACATCCGTGGCCATGCTGATCGCGCCCTCGTGGTGGGTGATCATCAGGGTCAGGAAGAGCTGGTCGAAGGCCTTGCCCTCGGCCGCGCGCAGCTTCTTCAGCTGTGCCTCGGTCGCCATGCCCGGCATCGCGGCGTGCTCGTGCCCGCCGCCCTCCACCTTCTCGCCGTGGGTCCCGAGCCAGCCCTCCATCGCCTTGATCTCCGGCCCCTGCGCGGCCGAGATCCGTTCCGCCAGCTTCTTGACCTGGCCGGACTCGGCCCGGTCCGGCGCCAGTTCGGTCATCTTCAGCGCCTGGGCGTGGTGCTTAATCATCATCCGCGCGTAGGAGACGTCCGCCGAGTTGGGGGTGTCGTCGTCGGCGCGCTGCTTCCCGGCGTCCTCTGCGGACAGGGTCCGGTTGCCCTCGCCCGGCTTGCCCGGCGCGATCACCGAGGGCCCGGCGGCGGCCGCCGAACCGCTGTCCGAACCCGAGTCGCAGGCCCCCAGTCCGAGCACGGCCAGTGCGGTCAGCGAGGCCGTGACGAGTGACGCGCTGGACATCGCGGGGCGAAAGGACACAACGACCTCCTGTGGCTGGGGAGCCCCTCCGAGGGAGGGATGCGGAGCACCTTGTGGGTGCGATGACCGTCCTAGCACGCTTCCGCTCGTCACTGATCAAAAAACTTCATTGCGAGTTTGTTGCCCCCTGTTGGTATGAGCATGGCGACGACGATACTGCGTGGTGCGTGAACCGTTCCGCCGGGAACGGACGTTGGGAGGAAACAGTGACCCTGTTGAGCGACCCGCGAACGCGGCGCAGACGCCTCGGAGTCGCGGCTGCCGCCGCCGGACTCCTGTCCGCGCTGCTCACCGCCGGCCCTGCCGTGGCCACCCCCGACCCCGGGGACGGTCCGGCCACGTCGAAGGAGGTGTCCAAGAGCGCGCGCGCCGAGGTGCGCGACGCCATCGAGAGCGGTGAGATACCCGGCCAGGACGAGATCGTCCACTCGGACAACATCGAGCACCTGACCAACATCCCCAAGGACGCGCTGCCCGGCACCAACTCGGACCTGGCCTTCCAGGGCCGGTACGCGTTCGCCGGGAACTACGACGGCTTCCGCATCTTCGACATCAAGAACCCGAAGAAGCCGAAAACCGTCGCCCAGGTGCTGTGTCCGGGCTCGCAGAACGACATCTCCGTCTCCGGGGATCTGCTGTTCCTGTCGACCGACTCCTCGCGCAGCGACAGCAGTTGCAACAGCACCACGCAGCCCGCGACCGAGAAGTCCTCCTGGGAGGGCATGAAGGTCTTCGACATCAGCGACAAGCGGAACCCGAAGTACGTCGCCGCCGTCGAGACCGCCTGCGGCTCGCACACCCACACGCTGGTGCCGGAGCGGAAGAACGTCTACATCTACGTCTCCTCCTACTCGCCGAACGCCGCCTACCCCGACTGCCAGCCGCCGCACGACGGGATCTCCGTGATCAAGGTGCCGCGCGAGGCACCCGAGCGGGCCGCCCTCGTGGGCTTCCCCGTGCTGTTCCCCGGTGAGGGCCCCGACGGCGGCGGCAACCCGGGCGGGCCCACCAACCCGGGCGTCTCCAAGACCACCGGCTGCCACGACATCACCGTCCTGCCCTCCGAGGACCTCGCCGCGGGCGCCTGCATGGGCGACGGCATCCTGTTCTCCATCAAGGACCCCGAGCGCCCGAAGGTCATCGACCGCGTCCAGGACAACGTGAACTTCGCGTTCTGGCACTCGGCGACCTTCAACCAGAAGGCGGACAAGGTCGTGTTCACCGACGAGCTGGGCGGCGGCGGCGCCGCCACCTGCAATGCGGAGATCGGCCCGAACCGCGGCGCCGACGGCATCTACGACATCGTCGGCCGGGGCGAGCACCGCAAGCTGGTCTTCCGCAGCTACTTCAAGATCCCGCGCCACCAGGCGGACACCGAGAACTGCGTGGCCCACAACGGCTCGCTGATCCCGGTCAAGGGCAAGGACATCATGGTCCAGGCCTGGTACCAGGGCGGCGTCTCCGTCTGGGAGTTCACCGACTCCTCGCGGCCCAAGGAGATCGCCTACTTCGAGCGGGGTCCGCTGACCACCGACACGATGACCACCGGCGGTTCCTGGTCGGCGTACTACTACAACGGCTACATCTACTCGAACGACATCGCCAAGGGCTTCGACGTGCTCAAGCTCAGCGACCGGCGCACCGACCCGGCCAAGCGGGTCCACCTGTCGGAGCTCAACACGCAGACGCAGCCGGACTACTTCGACTGAGCGGTCCGGTCCGTCCGGTCCGTCCGGTCCTGCGGCTCCACCCGGTCCGGCCGGTCGAGCACGCCGGTCGCGAAGAACCGTGACAGGTCCGGGTCGCACGTCGTCCCGCCGGGCGCCTCGGCGTCCGGCGGGACCCCCAGCTTCCAGTCCAGCCGGTAGCGCTCGAACAACTCGGCGCGCAGCTCCGGCACCGGCATCGGCACCCCGGGCACCAGAGCCGCGAAGACGGCGCCCATCAGCTGCGCGCGCAGCATCGGGTAGTCGCGGTCGACGTCCCGCGAGCCGTGCCGGGCCACCGTGTCCCTCAGCAGCTCAGCCAACCGCCGCTGCTCCGGGCACGGCACGAAGCCCACCTCCGCCTGGAGCAGGCCCGCCATGTGCTGGCGCATGAGCACCGGCCGGTCCCGGGCGAGCCCCAGGATCGCGTCGATGGCCCGCGCCAGCCGCTCGCGGCCCTCGCCGGTGCGCGGCTCGCGCTCCAGGGCCTCCTCCAGGGTGCGGTGCATCAGCCGGTGCACGGCGGACTGCACCAACTGGCGCTTGCCGGGGAAGTAGTACGACACCAGCCCGCGCGCGGAGCCCGCACGGTCCGCGATGTCGCCCAGCGTGGTCGCCTCGTACCCGCGCTCGCCCACCAGCTCCACGGCGGCCTGCAGGAGACGCTCCTTCGAGCGCCGCCGCAATTCTTCATTGACCGAGGCGCTGCGCGGGGACATGCTGTACTCCTGCGTTGACTGGCTGGCAGCCAACTATACTCGGCGCAGGCGGTCGGTCCTCCGGGACCGTTCCGGCTACCGTCTGTCTCGGGCGACACGGGGGATCGTCCGAGACGGACGGGACCACCCGATGGTTGCCTCGGGCTACGGGCGTTCCGTCACCGGCAAGTGGTCGACGAAGTGCGTCCCGCAGCCTCGCGCTCAGCACCTCGGCGGCGTCGGCGTACGGGCGCCACGCGCTCGGCGGCACGTGCCGCTCGTGCAGCGCGTCGTGCGGGTCCGGCACCCGCAGCGGCAGTGCACCGCGCCGTTGGCCAGCGCTCCCGCTCGCTGGAGCGTCTCGGCGGCCCGCGCCGACTCCGGTGCGGCGAGCTCCGGTCCGGCACCGTGGAGTGCCGTGCGCAGCCGATCCCGGGGGTGCTCATGGATGCCGGCGCCGGTGCACCTGTACCGCGAGCGCCACCACCAGGGCGCCCAGGAGCCAGCCGCCGAGGACGTCCGTGGTCCAGTGCACGCCGAGCCACACCCGGGTCACGCCGACCCCCACGACGGAGACCACGGCGACGGCGAGGCCGGTACGGCGCAGGTCGCGGCCGACGCCGTAGTGGTGGAGCAGCCACACCAGCAGGCCGCACACGAACGTCGCGGTCATCGCGTGCCCCGAGGGGAAGGCCGCGTAGTGCGCGGAGTCCACGGGATCAGGCCAGACCGGGCGGGGGCGGTCCACCGCCGCCTTCAGGACCTGTTGCAGCAGGCTGCCCAGCAGACAGGTCGCCCCCAGCCACACGGCCGTCCACCGGTCCGCCCGGCGCCACCACAGCCACAGCACCACCACCGCGCACAGCAGGCGCATCGTCCAGGTGTCCCACACCCAGTCGGTGAGGATGCGCATGGCGTGGGTGATGCCGCCCTCTTCGACGGCCCAGCGGTGGGTCGTGCCGCCGATGTCCTCGTCGAACCGCACCAACGGGCGCCATTCGACGGCCACCAGGGTGAGCAGGAGGACGGAGCACACGGCCAGTACCCAGGTGACGCGGAGGGCGGTGCGTGGCTGTGGCGGGGCGGGCGGGGAGTCGACCGGCGGCGTCTGCATGCTGCGATCCTCGCCGAACCGACGCCTGTGGGGCCACTGTCGCGGCGGGGTAGCCCCTAGGGGGTGTCGTTCGGATCTCGCCGGGGTCGCGGGGTCCGGCACGCACATCTGCGGCGTTGTCGTCGGTTGCCAGGGCTCCGCCCTGGCGCCCTCCTCCGCCTTGCAGCTGCACGCACCGGACCCCGCTCGGGTCGGTGGCAAGGCGCCGTCGCCGGGAGCCGGCCTGATCCGAACGACACCCCCTAGCCCAACGCCCGCAGTCCCGGTGCGAATGCCAGCAGGACCGGGACGGCCGGAACCAGTGCGCCCGCGGCCGTCAGGCGCAGTTTCCGGGCCGCCGTCAGTCGGTTCGGCGGGGTGAGCAGGCGATGGACCCGCTTCGGGACGTCGGCCCGGGCGGTCGGGCACGGGCCGAAGACCCCGCGGTCCTCGTTGAGTTCGACCAGCGCCAGGGCGGTCGTCAGCCGGCCGAAGCGGCGGGAGGCCACGTCGTCGGCGGCGAGTTCGACCAGGCGGTGCATCTCGTCGCGGAACGCGGCGAAGACCGGAACCTGCGGAAATCCGTCGGCCAGCGCGGCGGAGCAGTGCAGCAGCCAGTCGTGCCGCGCCTGCGCGTGCCCCTTTTCATGGGCGAGCACCGCGTCCAGCTGACGGCCCTTCAGGCGGCGCAGCGCGGCGGTGGTGACCACCAGTTGAGGGGGAGTGCCGGGCAGCCACCAGGCGTCCGGCCTCTCGCCCTCCAGGACGACGAGCCGCCCCGGGCCGGGCTCCTCGCCGGGCAGCAGCGGAGCGCGCAGCCGCAGCTCCGCCCGGCGCAGCCGGCGCCGGGAGCGGGCCCGTACGACCTCCCGGGTCAGCATCACGGCGCTCCACAGCCCAGCGCAGGCCAGCGTGACCGCGGTGGTGTCCGCCCAGAGGCCGGAGGTGCCCAGGGCGTAGGCCTCGACCACCGGTCCGGGAGCGGTCGCGAAGACGGGACCGCCCACCGCGTGCCAGGCCGCCGCCGCGCTCAACGTCATCGACAGCGCGCAGCACACGATCACCGCCGCCACCACGCACTGCCAGACCCACAGGGCGACCACCGGTTCGCGGTCCGGCCAGTCGGCCCGGGCGAGCAGCCTGGGGGCGAGCACGGCGGTCAGCGCGCCGAGCAGCAGCAGTGCCGCGGGGAGAATCATGGGGGCAGCCTATGAGCGCCACCTCGTCGGCAGTACGGCCCGAGGCGCAAAGTGACGCAGGCAACGATCGCGCACGGCGGGGGACCTGGGCAGGCCCGGCCCGGGCGGCGGCCGCGGGTGTCACAGGGGGAGCAGCATGGCCAGCATTCCGATCGCCATGGAGAGCCGGCAGGCCCGCGCCAGCTCCGGCCGGTCGCCCCACCCGGCCGCCGCGCTGCCGCCGGCCACCGCCACGACGGGTATCAGACGTACGCCGGTCAGCAGCACGTAGCCCGTGAAGTAGAGCAGGAGCGCCCCGGTCAGCACCGGTGTGCCGGACGCGCCGTGCCCGTGCGCGTGGGCGGGGGAGCCGGCCATCGCCAGCGCCATGTAGACCATGGCCGCGGCTCCCACGAGGTGGTGCAGGTGATGGCGCCCGGTCCGGGCCGCCCACAACGCCCGCAGCCCGGCGGCCCCGAACACCACCGCGTAGGCGGGCCAGATCCACGCCGGTGGGGTGAACACCGCGGCGGGCACGGCCATGGCGGCCATGCCGAACCCCATGAGCGCCTCGCCGCCCGCGGCGCGGCGCTGCTCCTCGACGCTGCTGCGCATCCGCAGCAGGCAGTAGGCGCCGGTCGCCGCGCACAGCGCGACCAGCAGCCATCCGGGCGACGCCGGTCCGTGCACACGCACCTCCCCGTTCGGCGGTCCACGGTCTGTCAAGGACTGCCCGGACCATGCGGCGCGCACGCGAGCGCAAGGGTGTACGCGGGGGCATCCGGGGGAGCGTGCGCGCTTGGAGCGGTGGATCGGCGCTGGTCGGTGACGAGGAGCACACTCGCACTTCGATTTGATTTACTGGTAAAACACTTGTTAATCTCCCCCGTATGAGCAGTGCGACCCCCACCTCCGGCACCTCACCGGTGCGACGTCTGTCCCTGGCAGGCGTGCTGCGCCTGCGCCGGCCCTCCGAGATCTGGTTCAAACCCGCCCTCAGTTCGGTCGCCGCCGTCGCCCCTCCCAACCTGCTCCTGCTGGTGCTCGGCCGGCTCGACCTGGCGATGTACACGATGGCCGGGTCCCTGTGCGCGCTCTATGCCCACAACCGCCCCTACGCCGCCCGCGCCCGCACCCTGGCGTGGGTGGTGCTCGGCATGATCGGCGGCCTCGCCGTCGCCCTGCTCACCGCCTCGCTCACCCGGAACGCCGTCGTCCTCGTCACCGTCGGCGCGCTGCTGGCCGCCGTGCAGAAGACCCTGTGCGACGCCACCCGCGTCGGCCCGCCGGGCAACGTGGTCCTGACCTTCATCAGCTCCGCCGCCCTGTTCATTCCGCAGACCCTCGGCCAGGTCCCCGGCCACCTGGCGCTGGCCGCCGCAGCCGGCGTCTGGGCCTGGCTCGTCGGCATGGCACCCGCCCCGGTCCGCCCGCACGGCCCGGAACGCCGGGCCACCGCCCAGGCCCTGAACGCCGCCGCCGCGTACGCCGCCTCCCACGGCACCGGCGAGGACCACACCCCCGCCCGCGCCGCCGGATACGCCGCCGTCCAGGCCGCCTGGCAGACCCTGCTGGCCCTGCCGACCACGGGCGCCCGCGCCACCACCCGGCACGCCCTGGAACGCCTCGTCGTCCGTGCCGAGGTCGCGCTGGCCGCCCCCGCCGACACCGACCCGGAGCTGCTGCGCGCCTGGGCCCACGCCCTGCGCGGCGGCGGCCGCATCCCCCGCACCGGCGACGCCCCGGAGGACCGGAACGAACTCCTCGGCGTGGACGCCGAACTCGCCACCCGCCCCGCGCCCCTGTGGCAGCGGCTCGGCCCGCTGACCCCGATCGCCGCACGCACCGCCCTCGGCTGCGCGCTGGCCGGGTACGCCTCCCTCGCCCTCGGCATCGGCCGCCCTTACTGGGCCCTGGTCACCGCCGCCGCGCTCTACCAGGTGAACCTGACCCTGACCTGGACCCGGGCCGTGCAGCGCGTCGTCGGCAACCTCGCGGGGGTGCTGCTGTTCGCCGCCATAGCCCCGCTCGCGCACCTCGGGCAGGCGCTGCTCGTCCTGTGCTGCCTCGCCCTCAACTTCGGCGCCGAGGCCCTCATCACCCGCAACTACTGGCTCGGCAGCGTCTGCGTCACCCCGATGGCCCTGCTCGTCACCGAGTTCGCCGGCTACCAGGCTCCCGGGGACCTCATGACCGAGCGGGCCGTGGACACCCTCGTCGGGGCCCTGGTCGGCTTCCTCGCCGCCGTCGTGGTCACCAACCGGCGCGCCGGGAACCGCGTCGAACAGGCGGTGACCGCGGCCGACCGCGCCCGGGAGCGCGCCGCGCGCCTGCTCGCCGAACCGGCCCCCGCCCCCGGCGCCCTGGAGGCCGCCCGCCGGGGCCTGGCCGCCGCGCTGACCGACCTGCGGGCCACCGCCGACGGGGCGGCCGGTGAATGGTGGGGGCGCGCGCTGCCCCAGGAGAGGGTCGTGCTCGCCGAGCGGTCCGGACACCGTACGCTCGCCGAGGCGGTGCGACGCCAGGCAGTGCGTCCGGACCGGGACGCGGGCACCAGAACGGAGGACGTACGGCCATGACCGCAACCGACGGGGGAGCGCACGGCGGAGGAGCCGGTGACGGCGGGACGGGGTCCGGCGGCGACACCGTGGCCGCGGTCGTACGTCAGTGGCGCGCCGTGCACCCGAACCTCGACACCGGGCCGATGGAGATCATCGGGCGCATCAACCGCTGCGCCGCCCTCCTCCAGCAGGCCGAGGACGCCCCGCTGCGCCGGGCGGGCCTCAGCCGCGCCGAGTTCGACCTGCTGGGCGCGCTGCGCCGCACCGGGCACGAGCTGACCCCCGGGGAGCTGGCCCGGGAGACCTTCTCCTCCGGCGCCGCCGTCACCAAGCGCCTCAAGCAGCTCACCGAGCGCGGCCTCGTCGAGCGGCGCGGCGACACCCGCGACCGCCGGGTCGCCCACGTCCGCCTCACGGACGCCGGACGCGACCTCGTCGACGGCATCCTTCCCGAACAGCTCGCCTACGAGTCGGCCGTCCTGTCCGGCGTGGACGCGCCCCGGCAGGACGAGCTGGCGGCGCTCCTCGGCGGGCTGCTGGGGCAGTTGGAGGGCCGTCTGGACGCCTTGCGGGCCTGAGCGCCCCGTGGGCCCCCGTGGGGTGGTCGGCCGTGCGTGGGCGGGGCAGTGGTTGTCGCCCTCCGGTGGT
The DNA here is from genome assembly GCF_044765285.1 of Streptomyces sp. NPDC102490. Classification (NCBI taxonomy): domain Bacteria; kingdom Bacillati; phylum Actinomycetota; class Actinomycetes; order Kitasatosporales; family Streptomycetaceae; genus Streptomyces; species Streptomyces sp. NPDC102490. The sequence continues at coordinate 173,389 of NZ_JBIWJU010000008.1, read as the reverse complement.
CGGCGAAGGTCGCGGGCCTTGCCGGTCCTGTCCGGTCGTGGACGGCCCTCGGCAGGACGAGCCGGCGGCGCTCCTCGGCGCGCGGGTGGGGCTGCGCTTGGCGCCGTCTGGCGATCGGCGAAGGTCGCGGGCCCTTGCCGGTCCGATCCGGAGGGGACGCATCCCGGCCGAGCGAGCCGGCGGCACTCCTCGCGGACCGCTGGGTCACTTACGAGAGGCGCCGCCCCGTGCACGCTGCGGGCCTGAGCGCCGCCCCGGCTCCTGTGCCTGCCCGCGGGGGCCTCCCGAGCGCCGGGCGGATCAGCGCTCGTCGCCCGCGCGTCGGGCCGATCAGCGTTCGTCGCCCGCCCGGTACACGCCGAACATCGCGCCCTGCGGGTCCCGCAGCACCGCGATGCGCGGTCCGTCGGGCACGGAGGTCGGCTCCATGAGCACGGTGCCGCCGCCGTCGGTCGTGTCGACCGCGGCGGTGTCCACGTCCGCCACCGCGAAGTACGGCAGCCAGTGCGCCGGTACCTCGTGCGGGAACTTGTCGTCCATGGCCACCATGCCGCCGAAGTCCGCCCCGTCGATCCCCCACTGCGGATAGCGGTCCGAGGCGCCGACGCTCCAGCCGAACACCGTCGTGTAGAAGTCGGCGGCCCGGTCGGGCTCCCGGGTCAGCAGTTCCACCCAGCCCAGCGAGCCCGGCGCGTTGAACAGCCCGGCACCGGGGAACGAGCGCGCCTGCCACACCTGGAACACCGCCCCGGTCGGATCGGCGGCCACCGCGAACCGGCCCGCGTCGAAGACGTCGGTGGGCTCCTGGAGCACCGCCCCGCCGGCCGCCGTCACCTGCCGTACGGCCGTGTCCGCGTCGCGCACGGCGAACGACACGTTCCACGCGACCGGCTGCCCCTGCTGGTACAGCGGCGTCAGGGCGGCGACCGCCGCGTCGTCGAGTCGGGCGATCGTGTAGCCGCCCGCCTGCTGCCGCGGGTCCGGCTCCGGATACCAGCCGAACAGCTTGGTGTAGAACCGCTTGGCCGCTGCCAGATCGGTGGTCCCCAGCTCCGCCCAGCAGGGCCCGCCGGTCACCGGTTCGTGGAGCTTCATCGCGCTGGCGTCCTTCCGCCGGGGCCGCAGACCGTCCGTCCCCCTCCAGCACGCTAAGCCCGGTCCGGGGGCGCGGCCATCCGGCGCGTACGCGCCCCGGCAGCGGTGTCTCCCCGGCGGCTCAGATCCCGGGCCGGTAGCGCAGCGGATGCTCCGCGGGCACCTCCACCAGCACGATCCGGGTGCCGTCGGGGTCCGCGATCCACATCTCCACCAGCCCCCACGGCTCCTTGACCGGCGGCCGTACGATCTCGACCCCCTTGGCGCGCAGTTCCTCGTGGGCCGCCGCCGCGTCCTCGACCTGGAGCCACAGGACGAGCCCCGGGGTGAGGGGGGTCTCGGAGCGTCCCGAGACCTCCAGGAATCCACCGCCGAGGAAGTAGACGGTGCCCCGCTCCGGACCGGTGCCGAACTCCCGGTGGACGGCGAGGCCGAGCTGCTCGCCGTAGAAGGCGCGCGAGCGGTCGGGGTCGGTGGGGCGGAGCAGGGTCCGGCTGCTGAGTACGTGCACCATGCCTCCCGACCCTAGGGGACCACCGACGGCGTTACGCTCATCGGTGCCCGCGCCGTGCCCGAGACCGAACCGGAGACGCCCCATGGACACCGCCGCCAGCCCGCTGACCTACCGCGACGCCACCGACGCCGACGTCGACGCGCTCGTGGCGCTCATAGAGTCCGCGTACCGGGGCGACGCGAGCCGGGCCGGGTGGACCACCGAGGCGGACATCCTCCAGGGACAGCGCACCGACCCGGAGGGCGTGAGGGGGGTCGTTAAGGCGCCGGACAGCCGCCTGCTGACGGTGGAGCGGGACGGCCGGATCGTGGCCTGCTGCCAGCTGGAGCACCGGGGGACGCACGCCTACTTCGGGATGTTCGCCGTCAGCCCGGCCCTCCAGGGCGAGGGACTGGGCAAGACGATCATCGCGGAGGCGGAACGGCGGGCCCGCGCGACGTGGGGCGTCACCGAGATGCACATGACGGTGATCTCCGTGCGCGAGGACCTCATCGCCTGGTACGAGCGGCGCGGCTACCGCCGTACGGGAGAGATGACCCCCTTCCCGTACGGCGACGAGCGCTTCGGCATCCCGCAGCGCGACGACCTCCAGTTCGAGCTGCTGGTCAAGCCGCTGGTGTGACGCGCCTCCGGCAGCCCCTACCGCTCAGGCGGTGAAGCGGCCGGTGCGTTTGATCTCCGGGTAGTCGGTCGTCGCGCCGTCGAGGCCCAGGGCGCGCACCAGCCGCAGATGGTCCTGCGTGTTCACGGTCCAGCAGAACACCCGCAGCCCCGCCTTGCGGGCCTTTCGCACGATCTCCAGCGTGATCCTGTTGATGTCCAGGCACAGGGTCCGGGCGCCCGCCTCCACCGCGCGGTCCACGACCTCGGGGCCGTAGTACTGGGCGACCAGGGCGGTCCGCACCCCCGGCACCAGCCGGGCGATCTCGACGATGGCCTCGTCGTGGAACGAGATCACCTCCACCCGGTCCACCAGGTCCCGGCGGAGCATCACCTCGGCGAGGCTCCGGGCGGCCGCCGCGTCCTTGATCTCGGCCTGCAACGGCACCGAGACGGCGTCCAGCACCTCCTCGAAGACCGGGATCCGCTCCCCGCGGCCGGCGTCCAGGGCGCGCAGCTCCTCGAGGGTCTTGTCGGCGATCGCACCGGTGCCGTCGGTGGTGCGGTCCACGTCGGCGTCGTGCATGACGACGAGCGCACCGTCCTTGCTCAGGTGCAGGTCCAGTTCGACGACGTCGAGGCCGGCCTGCTCGGCGGCGACGAAGGAGCGCAGGGTGTTCTCGGGTTCGACACCCATCGCTCCGCGGTGACCGATGGTGAGGAAGTTCAAGGCTCGACTCGCTTCCGTCGACGTCGGCGTGGGGCAGGGCGGCAGCCTAACGGCCATGCCGGACCGTTTCCCCCACCGTTTCCCCTGTGCCGCGCCGGGTATACGAATCCGGCGCTCGACAGGAAAAAATGCGGCGAGGGCGGGGGTAGGGCAGGATAATTTACGGGGCCTCCCCTTGATTGGAGAAACGTCGTATGTCTACGGTGTCTTGACGCAAGCTTCTCCCGTGGAGGATGGGACATGACGGAAATTCTTGTGCAGGTGGGTGTGGAGGAGAACGTTCCTCCGGCGAGCAGGGTGGTGGAGCACCCGGCCTGGCCCGTGCTCAAGGATGCCGTGGAGCAGATCCGGCCATGGCAGTCGAAGGACGGGTCGATCGACTTCGACGCCGAGGGCGCCCCCGCGCGGGCCGCCGCCGAGGACGCCGTGCGCCGCGTCACCGAGGCCGTGCGCGAGCTGTCGCCGCTGCTGCCGCACGACCGCGCCTACCACGACGCCCTGGTGGCCGACCTCGGCCGCTGGGCCGACGGCGGCTTCGAGGTGCCCGACTTCCTCGACTCCCTGCTGGCCTTCCAGCCCGCCGCGAATCGCGCGGACGGCCTCCAGCACCTGGTCGTCTTCCCGATGTACACGCAGAACGGCAACCCGGACCGCAACCTCGAAGCGGTCGTGCTGCGCATGGTCTGGCCCGACTGGCTGGCCGAACTGGAGCGCACCCGCTACGACAACCCGCTGTTCTGCGGCATCACCTTCGAGGACTTCACGGCCGGCTACGACACCAACTCGGCCGTCCTCTTCCCGGAGACCATCGCCGTGCGCGAGGCCCCCGAGCGCTTCTCCTGGGGCGGCATCTTCTGCGACCGCGAGGCCGCCCGCTTCCGCCGCGTCACCGAGGCCGCCGTCGACCTGCTGAGCCTGGAGCTGCCCGAGGACGTCGCCGCGATGGTCCACGACCAGAAGCGCTGCGAAGAGGCGTTCGTCCTGTGGGACATGGTCCACGACCGCACCCACAGCCACGGCGACCTGCCGTTCGACCCGTTCATGATCAAGCAGCGCCAGCCGTTCTGGATGTACGGCCTGGAGGAGCTGCGCTGCGACCTCACCGCCTTCAAGGAGGCCGTGAAGCTGGAGGCGGACGGCGTTCCGCAGGCCCGCGACGTGCAGTACGCGGTGCTCTTCGACCGCATGTTCCGCTTCCCGGTCACCGGCGAGCGCGTGCGCAACTACGACGGCCTCGGCGGCCAGCTCCTCTTCGCCTACCTGCACAAGCACGACGTCGTCCGCTGGACCGACAACAAGCTCTTCATCGACTGGCAGCGCGCCCCGCAGGTCACCAACGAGCTGTGCGCCGAGATCGAGAAGCTCTACCGCGACGGCATCGACCGCCCGAAGATCGTCCACTGGTTCGCCGGCTACGAGCTGGTCTCCACCTACCTCGCCCCGCACCCGGGCTCGAAGTGGGCCAAGGGCCCCGACGCCCTGGACCTGTCCCTGCCGCCGCGCAAACTCGTCGACGACGTGCTTCCGGACGAGTTTCCGCTGAGCATGTTCTACGAGGCCCTGTCCAAGAAGCTCAAGAAGGTGATCGCCGCCACCCGGGGCATCACCGGAGCCGCGGACGGCGCCGAGCGGGCCGCCGCGTGAGCGACGGCGGCGGTACGCACGAACAGGCACGGCAGACACAGGCTCAGCAGGCTCGGGAGGCGAGGACCATGGGGAACGGGGCGCTCGACGGCGCGGTGATCGCGGTGGCCGGGGCGGGCGGACCCGCCGGACGGGCCGCGCTGCTGCGGCTCGCCGAGGCGGGTGCGACCGTCGTCGGCGCGGACAACGACCCGGAGCGGCTGGCCGAGGCGGTGGACGCGGCACGCTACGCGCACGGCGGCGCCACCGTCACCGGCGAGACCGTCGACCTGCTGGACCTGGACTCCACCCGGGCCTGGGCCGACCGCATCGAGGAGGAGTTCGGCCGCGTCGACGGCGTCGTCCACCTCGTGGGCGGCTGGCGCGGCAGCAAGACCTTCACCAAGACCGAACTCGGCGACTGGGACCTCCTGGAGAAGCTGCTCGTCCGCACCGTGCAGCACACCTCCCTCGCCTTCCACGAGGCCCTCCAGCGCAGCGACCGGGGCCGCTACGTCCTGATCAGCGCCGCGGGCGCGTCGCAGCCGACCGCGGGCAACGCCGCGTACTCGGCCGCCAAGGCCGCCGCCGAGGCGTGGACGCTGGCCATGGCGGACTACTTCCGCAAGGCGGGGGGCGAGCAGGGGCCGACGTCGGCGGCTGCGATCCTGGTGGTCAAGGCGTTGGTGCACGACGCGATGCGCGCCGAGCGCCCCAACGCGAAGTTCGCGGGCTTCACGGACGTGCGTGACCTCGCCGAGGCGGTCGCCGGTGTCTGGGACAAGCCCGCCGCGGAAGTGAACGGAAACCGTCTGTGGCTGACCGAGAAGCCGTGAACCCCCCGAAGACCGACGCGCGTCGCCATCACGACCCCGAGGTCCGCGGTTTCGCCAGTGACAACTACGCCGGGGCCCACCCGGAGGTGCTCGCGGCCCTGGCACTGGCCAACGGCGGACACCAGGTCGCGTACGGCGAGGACGACTACACCGACAACCTCCAGCGCGTGATCCGCAGCCACTTCGGCTCCGGTGCCGAGGCGTTCCCGGTCTTCAACGGCACCGGCGCCAACGTCGTCGCGCTCCAGGCGGTCACCGACCGCTGGGGCGCGGTGATCTGCGCCGAGAGCGCGCACATCAACGTCGACGAGGGCGGCGCCCCCGAGCGCATGGGCGGCCTCAAGCTGCTCACCGTCCCCACCCCGGACGGCAAGCTCACGCCCGAGCTGATCGACCGGCAGGCGTACGGCTGGGACGACGAGCACCGGGCGATGCCGCAGGTCGTGTCGATCACCCAGAGCACCGAGCTGGGCACCCTCTACACGCCCGACGAGATCCGCGCCATCTGCGAGCACGCCCACGCGCGCGGTATGAAGGTGCACCTGGACGGCTCCCGGATAGCCAACGCCGCCGCCTCCCTGGACGTCCCCATGCGGACGTTCACCAACGCGGTCGGCGTCGACCTCCTCTCGCTCGGCGGCACCAAGAACGGCGCCCTGTTCGGCGAGGCGGTCGTGGTGCTGAACCAGGACGCGGTGCGCCACATGAAGCACCTGCGCAAGCTGTCCATGCAACTGGCCTCCAAGATGCGCTTCGTGTCCGTGCAACTGGAGGCGCTGCTGGCCAAGGACCTGTGGCTGCGCAACGCCCGGCACTCCAACGAGATGGCCCAGCGCCTGGCCGAAGGAGTGCGCGCCGTGCACGGGGTCGAGATCCTCTACCCGGTGCAGGCCAACGCGGTCTTCGCCCGGCTGCCGCACGACGTGAGCGAGCGTTTGCAGAAGCGGTTCCGCTTCTACTTCTGGGACGAGGCCGCCGGCGACGTGCGCTGGATGTGCGCCTTCGACACCACGGAGGACGACGTCGACGCGTTCGTGGCCGCCCTCAAGGAAGAGACGGCACGCTGACGCGGGCCCCCAGTATGCATAGGTATGCGGTCACCTGAAAAGTCATTGACTGACGGGTGATCGCGTTCCTATGCTCTGCGGGCATGGAGCTGATCCAGCAAACCCCTGACCTGTCCGCCTATCTGGCTGCCGACGAGGCCATCGACCACGAGCACCCGCGCGTCCGGGAGGTGGCCGGCCGATTGGCGAAGGAGGCGGAGGACTCGTATGCCTATGCGCGGCTGGCCTTCGAGTTCGTGCGCGACACCATCCCGCACTCACAGGACTCCGGGGACCCGCGCGTCACCTGGCGGGCCTCCGACGTCCTGGAGCGGCGCACCGGCATCTGCTACGCCAAGGCCCACGCGCTGGCCGCGCTGCTGCGGGCCGAGGACATCCCCACGGCGCTGTGCTACCAGCGGTTCGACGTGGTGCACGGGCTGATCGCCGTACGCCTGGACGGCGCCTGGCACCGGCAGGACCCGCGCGGGAACAAGCCCGGCGTGAACGCGCAGTTCTCCCTGGGCAGGGAGCGGCTGGCCTTCACGCCGGACCACGCGGCGGGCGAGGCGGACTACTCGGAGCTGTACGCGGCGCCGCACCCGGCGGTGCTGGACGTCCTCAAGGCGGCCACCGACCGCCCGCACCTGTGGCGGACCCTCCCGGTGGCGCTCTGAGACGCCCGGCTCAGTGCGCCTGGGCCGTGCGCAGCTGCTCGGGCGTCGGGGCGGTACCGCCCAGGTGGGCCGGCATCCACCAGGTGTCGTCGGCCCCCTTGGGACGCACCGGGTAAGCGCGCTGCGCGGCCTCCAGCAGCTCCTGCACCCGCTCGCGCAACCGCCGGGTGATGGCACCCGCGTACTGCTCGCGGGAGGCCTCCATCGCCTCGCCGACCCGGATGGTGATGGGGGTGTGGCTGCGCTTGAAGTTGCGCGGGTGTCCCTTGGTCCACAGGCGCTGGGTGCCCCACAGGGCCACCGGGACCAGGGGGACGCCCGCCTCCTGCGCGAGCCGCGCGGCTCCCGACTTGAAGCTCTTCAGGGTGAACGACTCGGAGATCGTCGCCTCGGGGAAGACCCCGACGATCTCCCCCGACTTCAGCGAGTCCAGGGCGTGCGCGTAGGCCGCCTCGCCCTGCTTGCGGTCGACCGGGATGTGCTTCATCCCGCGCATCAGCGGACCGGAGATCCGGTGCCGGAAGACCGACTCCTTCGCCATGAAGCGCACCAGCCGCTTCTGCGGCAGCGCGGCCAGGCCGTCGAAGATGAAGTCCAGGTAGCTGATGTGGTTGCTCACCAGCACGGCGCCGCCCGAGCGCGGGATGTTCTCCGATCCCTGGCAGTCGATCTTGAGGTCCCACGCCTTGAACAGGGTGCGGGCGAGACCGATCACCGGGCGGTAGACGAGTTCTGCCATGGGCGGGTCGAACCCTTCCTTGTCAGCCTGGGAAGGGGGCTCCCAGTCGAAAGTTACGCACCCGTAGGTTTACGGGCTTGTCGCAGATCGTGCCCGAAGAACGGCCGGTGTACCAGCCTTGGTGCCCGTGTGCGGCGAGATCCTCATCACTTGACCGGCCTCCCGTGGCCGAAACGCGACGGTGAGCGGGAATCTCCGGCGCTCCGCGAGCGCTGCACCGTCGGAGTACCGAACCGGTGGCGTGCGGGTCCGCGCGCCCATGAGTGCCGCGGTGGCGGCGGAACGGGGGCACGCCGGTGCGCGGCCAGGACGACGACGGGCGGGCGGCTGCCGCCGCCCCACGGCTGGACGCGGCCGACCTCGGGGCGGAACTCGGCGCCCGCGCGACGCTCGTACAGTTCTCCAGCGCCTTCTGCGCGCCCTGCCGCGCCACCCGGCGGGTCCTGGGCGAGGTGGCGGACCTGGTGCCCGGCGTCGCCCACGTCGAGATCGACGCCGAGGGCCACCTGGACCTCGTCCGCGCGCTCGACGTGCTCAAGACCCCCACCGTGCTGGTCCTGGACGCCGGCGGCCGCGTCGTCCGGCGTGCCGTCGGGCAGCCGCGCCGGGCGGACGTGATCGCCGCGCTGGGCGAGGCGGTGTGACAAGCGCCACGCGCCCGGTGAGGTCTTCTCCACAGCCTCCGCAACCCCGGGCGTAATTGACTGTGTGTGCCACCCGTCGTCAGCCTGCCCCCGTGCCCCGCTCGCCGTTTCCGGGGCCGCGGCGCACCGCGGAAGGACCATCCCGTATGCCGGCCACACCCGACCTCGCCGCGGCCCGGCCCGCCGCCGACGACCTGCTGCGGTCCGTCTTCCGGCGGCACGCGGCGGGCGTCGCGGTGGTCACCGCGCGGGGGCCGCACGGTCCGGTCGGTTTCACGGCCACGTCCCTCACCTCCGTCTCCGCCCGCCCGCCGCTGCTCTCCTTCGGCATCGGCACCGGTTCCTCGAGCTGGCCGGCGGTGTCCGAGGCGGAGTACGTCGGCGTCCACGTGCTCGGCGAGCACCAGGAGGAGCTGGCGGCCACCTTCGCCCGCAGCGGCGCCGACCGCTTCGCGGCACCCACCCGCTGGCGGGAGGGTCCGCAGGAGGTGCCCGTGCTCGACGGCGTGCTCGCCTGGCTCGTGTGCCGTGTGGTGGGCCGGGTGCCCGCGGGGGACCATCGGATCGTGCTGGCGGAAGTCCTCCTCGGCGACCCCGCCGGAGCCGGCGAGCCGCTCCTGTACCACCAGGGGCGTTACCGGGGTCTGCGCGACTGACCGGTCGGCGCGACGGCTTCTGCGGAGGCGTCGGGTTCCGGTTACGCTGCGTTGCGAAGGTCACAGTTCAAAGCGCTTGCTTAGCGGGAAAGAACTGGATGTACTGACGAGTAATATTCCGGGCGGAGCGCAGGTCGCCCCGACCGGGATCCGCCGCTTGGGGCGCCTATGCTGCCTGCAAGAGGCAGCACTGAAATGTCGACGCAGTAGGAGAGCCGGCGTGAGCTTGAGGATCGTTGTCACTGTGAAGTACGTGCCCGACGCCACTGGCGACCGGCACTTCGCCGATGACCTGACCGTCGACCGGGACGACGTGGACGGTCTGCTCTCCGAGCTGGACGAGTACGCGGTCGAGCAGGCGCTGCAGATCTCTGAGAACTCGGACGACGACGTCGAGGTCACCGTCCTGACGGTGGGCCCCGAGGACGCCAAGGACGCGCTGCGCAAGGCGCTGTCCATGGGCGCGGACAAGGCGATCCACGTCGAGGACGACGACCTGCACGGCACCGACGCCATCGGCACCTCCCTGGTGCTGGCCAAGGCGGTCGAGAAGGCCGGCTACGACCTGGTCGTCTCCGGCATGGCCTCCACCGACGGAACCATGGGCGTCGTTCCCGCGCTGCTCGCGGAGCGCCTGGGCGTGCCGCAGGTGACGCTGCTGTCCGAGGTCTCGGTCGAGGGCGGGGTCGTGAAGGGCCGCCGTGACGGCGACTCGGCCACGGAGCAGCTGGAGGCGTCGCTGCCGGCGGTCGTGTCGGTCACCGACCAGTCCGGCGAGGCGCGTTACCCGTCCTTCAAGGGCATCATGGCGGCCAAGAAGAAGCCGGTGGAGTCCTGGGACCTCTCCGACCTCGAGATCGACGAGGACGAGGTCGGTCTGGAGAACGCCTACACGGTCGTCGAGTCGGCCGCCGAGCGCCCGGCGCGCACCGCGGGCACGATCGTCAAGGACGAGGGCGAGGGCGGCAAGCAGCTCGCCGAGTTCCTCGCGGGCCAGAAGTTCATCTGAGCCCGGCCCCGCTGACCGCCCCTCATCTTTCGCAAGCAGGAGAGAAGAAGTCCCATGGCTGAAGTTCTCGTCTACGTCGATCACGTGGACGGTGCCGTCCGCAAGCCGACCCTGGAGCTGCTGACGCTGGCCCGCCGCGTCGGCGAGCCCGTCGCCGTCGCGCTGGGCAACGGTGCCGGTGACACCGCCGCCGCCCTCGCCGAGCACGGCGCGGTGAAGGTCCTCACCAGTGAGGCCGCCGAGTACGCCGACTACCTGGTCGTACCGAAGGTCGACGCCCTCCAGGCCGCCGTCGCCGCCGTCTCCCCGGCCGCCGTGCTGGTCCCGTCCTCCGCAGAGGGCAAGGAGATCGCCGCCCGTCTGGCGCTGCGCCTGGGCTCGGGCGTCATCACCGACGCCGTCGACCTGGAGGCCGGCGACGAGGGCCCGGTGGCCACCCAGTCGGTGTTCGCCGCCGCCTTCACCACCAAGTCCCGCGTCTCCAAGGGCACCCCGGTCATCACGGTCAAGCCGAACTCGGCCGCCGTGGAGGCCGCCCCGGCCGCCGGTGCCGTCGAGGCCCTGTCGGTCACCTTCTCGGACGCCGCGACCGGCACGAAGGTCACCTCGCGCACGCCGCGCGAGTCGAGCGGCCGCCCGGAGCTGACCGAGGCCGCGATCGTGGTCTCCGGTGGCCGCGGCGTCAACGGCGCGGAGAACTTCGCGATCATCGAGGCGCTCGCCGACTCGCTCGGCGCGGCCGTCGGTGCCTCGCGCGCCGCGGTGGACGCGGGCTGGTACCCGCACACCAACCAGGTCGGCCAGACCGGCAAGTCCGTCTCCCCGCAGCTGTACATCGCCTCCGGCATCTCGGGCGCGATTCAGCACCGGGCCGGCATGCAGACCTCGAAGACGATCGTGGCGATCAACAAGGACGCCGAGGCCCCGATCTTCGAGCTGGTCGACTACGGCGTCGTCGGCGACCTCTTCGACGTCGTCCCGCAGCTCACCGAGGAAGTCAAGACCCGCAAGGGCTGAACCTCCCCGTCGCACCGCACACCGAGGCCCCCGGTGACGTCCACGGACGTCGCGGGGGCCTCGGCGTGCGCACAGGATGGGTGTTGACCGGCGAGAGACCGACAGATAACTTCACTCTACGGATAAATGATTCCGTTCAGCGGAAAAATGAACATCAGGAGGGTGTCGGATGGGTCAGCAGGAGAAGGTGGCAACGAGCCTCGCGGGCGCCGTCGGCGAGGAGATCAGTGCCTCCCTTGCACCGGTCGACGCGGAGCTGGAGCGCCGCTACCCCGGAGACCCGGGCACCCGCCAGCCCGTCCACACCGTCTACGTCCCCGGTGACGCCTTCGCCGCCGACACCGTCCGCTCCTGGGGCGACAAGGCCCTCGCCGCGCTCGACGAGCACGCCCCGGACGCCGCCGCCTTCGCCGCCGTGCTGGGTCTCTCCGACGACCTCGCCGAGCCCGTGTACACCCGCGTGCGCGCCAAACTGGAGCGGGAGCCCATCGAAGACCTGCGCGTCGACTTCGAGGACGGCTACGGCAACCGCGCGGACGCCGAGGAGGACGAGGCGGCCGCCCGCGCCGCCCGCCTGATCGCCGAGGCGTACGAGCGGGGCACGGCCGCCCCCTACATGGGCATCCGCATGAAGTGCATGGAGGCCCCGGTGCGCGCCCGGGGCATCCGCACCCTCGACGTCTTCCTCAGCGGCCTGATGGAGGCCGGCGGCCTGCCCGACGGGCTGGTCCTCACCCTGCCCAAGGTGACCTACCCCGAGCAGGTCACCGCCATGGTGCGGCTCCTGGAGGCCTTCGAGAAGGCGCGCGGCCTCACGCCCGGCCGGATCGGCTTCGAGATCCAGATCGAGACCAGCCAGTCCATCCTCGCCGCCGACGGCACCGCCACCGTCGCCCGCATGATCCAGGCCGCCGAGGGCCGCGCCACCGGCCTGCACTACGGCACCTTCGACTACAGCGCCTGCCTCGGCGTCTCCGCCGCCCACCAGGCCAGCGACCACCCGGCCGCCGACCACGCCAAGGCGGTCATGCAGGTCGCCGCCGCCGGCACCGGCGTACGCGTCTCGGACGGCTCGACCAACGTCCTGCCCGTCGGCCCCACCGCGCAGGTGCACGACGCCTGGCGGCTGCACTACGGCCTCACCCGCCGCGCCCTGGCCCGCGCCTACTACCAGGGCTGGGACATGCACCCCGGCCACATCCCCACCCGGTACGCGGCCGTCTTCGCCTTCTACCGCGAGGGCTTCGAGCAGGCCGCCGCCCGCCTGGCCCGCTACGCCAACCACGCCGGCGGCGACGTCATGGACGAGCCCGCCACCGCCAAGGCGCTCAGCGGCTACCTGCTGCGCGGCCTGGACTGCGGTGCCCTCGACATCGGCGAGGTCGCCCGCCTGTCCGGCCTGACCCGCGCCGATCTGGAGGGCTTCTCCGGCCCGCGACGCGGCGACCTCACGGCATCGGCGCACTAGGCCCGACCGACGGCGTCCGGCTCCCCGCGAAGGGATCGTCCGGGGCGGAGCCCACGTACCGCTCCAGGCCGGACGCCGTCACCCGCTTCTCCTCGGCGAACAGCCGCGTCCCCCGGTCGCACAGCCGCCGGTCCGCCCGCGCCCGCGCGCAGAACTCCTCGGGCGTCAGCCCGAACAGCGCACGCAGCCGCGCCGACCCGTGCAGCAGTTCGGTGATCAGGGGCCGCTGCGCCCCGGGGTGGCGCCGCGGCGCCCCGGTGCCGTCGTGCAGGACGCCGTGGCGGTTGACGTACGCGTACGCGCCGCGCAGCACCGAGCCGTCCCCCGGCTCGACACGCACGTCGGGCGCGGGCAGCCAGACGCGGTCGAAGTTGCCGCCCGCCATCGGCACGCCCTCGCTGGCGTCGATCACCGCGAGCTGCTCGGCGTCGAGCCACAGCACGAACAGCTCCCGTACGACACCGGGGGCGCCCACCGGCGAGGCGGACACGTAACCCATGCGGCTCACGTGCGCGGAGACGCCGATGTCCAGCCCGGTGACGCGCGACCTGACCATCGGGACCGGCGAGGCGATCCCGAACTCGGCCATCTTGTGCCGCAGCTGGCCGGGGCTCGCGTTGGACCCGATCGCCAGCACCGGGACCCGGCCGTCCCCCTCCCCGTACACCGCCCGGTCCAGCGGCAGCAGCCGGTCCCCGTCCAGCAGCCCGGACTCCCGGGGCCACGCGCCCGGGTACAGCAGCGGCTCCTCGCGCGGCACCCCGGCCAGCCCGAGCGCGTCCAGCGTGCGGTCCCGGCCGAGCGGTGGCGCGGACCGATCGCCTTCGGTCGGTGGTTGCGACACGGTGTGTTTCCTCCCGGCGGTAAGGCGGACGGGGCGGGACGGCCGGTCCGAGCCGCCCGCGCGGTGGCCGGGGAGGCTCGGACGCCGGAGCGGCGCCGGCCCGTGCGGTGGTCCGGCGCGGCGAATCAGTCCGACGGCGGCAGCTCGCCCGAACCCCGGGTGACCAGCTTGGTGGGCAGTTCGATGCGATCGGGGGCGAGCAGGGTGCCGTCCAGCTGCCGGAAGAGCCGCTCGGCGGCGGTGCGGCCGAGGGCCGCCGCGTCCTGCGCGACCACGGTGACGCCGGGCTGGAGCAGGTCGGCCAGCTCGATGTCGTCGAAACCGACCAGCGCGACGCCCCGGGTGTACTCGGCCAGAACCCGGATCACGGTGACCGTCACCCGGTTGTTGCCGGTGAAGATCGCGGTGACCGGACGCGGGTCGGCGAGCATCTCCTCGGCCGCCCGGCGCACCCGCACGGGGTCGGTGACGCCCAGGGACATCCACGCGTCCTCGACCGGTATGCCGGCGTCCTCCATGGCGGCCCGGTAGCCGCGCAGCCGCTCGGCGGCCGTGTGGATGCGGGGCATGTCGCCGATGAAACCGATCCTGCGGTGCCCGTGCGCGATGAGGTGGGCGACGCCGTCGCGGGCACCGCCGAAGTTGTCCGAGACCACCACGTCCGCGTCGATCCGGCCCGCCGGACGGTCCACGAACACCGTGGCGACGCCCGCCCTCAGCTCGGGCTCCAGATACCGGTGGTCGTCCCCGGCGGGGATCACCACGAGCCCGTCCACGCGCCGCGCGCACAGCGCCAGGACCAGCTCCTGCTCGCGGTCCGGGTCCTCCGCGCTGGACCCGTTGATCAGCAGGGCGCCGTGCGCGCGGGCCACTTCCTCCACGGCACGGCTGAGCGGCCCGTAGAACGGGTCGGCAAGATCCTCCAGGACCAGGCCGATGCTCGCGGTGCGGCCCTTGCGGAGCACCCGCGCGCTGTCGTTGCGGCGGAAGCCCAGCGCGTCGATGGCCTCCTGGACGCGGCGCTCGGTCTCCGGAGTGACGCCCGGCTCCCCGTTGACCACCCGCGAGACGGTCTTCAGGCCGACCCCGGCCCGGGCGGCGACGTCCTTCATGGTCGGGCGGTTGCCGTAACGGTTCCCGGGGAGGCGGTCTGCGCGGCGGGTCGTGTCGGGCACGATGCGGTGTCCTGTCCTGTCGTCCACGGGATTGCGTCGGCTCCTGCTGTCCGGGGGGATGTGTCGGTCATGGGCTTGTATGAGGATGTGGCGTCGAGCATAGAGCCTGGACAACGTTGTCAGATGCGGGAGACACTGTCCATCGCACTCTGCCGGTCCTCGCCCCCACTGCGGGACCGGTCGCTGCGCGCTCTTGGGTACGACATTTTTTCGCTTTCGGTCCGACGGGGAGATCCGACTCTGATGCACACCGACCTCGTGGCAGCGCTGGACATCGGCGGTACCAAGATCGCCGGCGCGCTGGTGGACGGCCACGGCCGCATCCAGGCGCGCGCGCAGCGTGCGACACCCGCCCGGGAGGACGGTGACACCGTGATGGGCGCCGTCGAGGCCGTCCTCGCGGAGCTGACCGCGTCGCCGCTGTGGGGTCGGGCCACGGCCGTCGGCATCGGCAGCGCGGGCCCGGTGGACGCCTCGGCCGGCACGGTCAGCCCGGTGAACGTGCCCGGCTGGCGCGACTACCCGCTGGTCCGGCGGGTCCGCGACGCCGTCGGCGGTCTGCCCGTGGAACTCATCGGGGACGGCGTGGCCATCACGGCCGCCGAACACTGGCAGGGCGCCGCCCGCGGCCACGACAACGCGCTGTGCATGGTGGTCTCGACCGGTGTCGGCGGCGGTCTGGTGCTGGGCGGCCGGCTGCACCCCGGACCGACCGGGAACGCCGGCCACATCGGCCACATCAGCGTCGACCTGGACGGCGACCCCTGCCCGTGCGGCGCGCGCGGCTGCGTGGAGCGGATAGCGAGCGGCCCCCACATCGCCCGCCGCGCCCTCGACGCCGGCTGGCTGCCCGGACCGGACGGCGACACCTCCGCCGCCGCGGTCGCCGCCGCCGCCCGCCTCGGCGACCCCGTCGCCGTCGCCTCCTTCGAACGGGCCGCCCAGGCGCTGGCGGCCGGTATCGCCGCCACCGCGACCCTCGTCGAGATCGACATCGCCGTGGTCGGCGGGGGAGTGGGCAAGGCGGGAGAGGTCCTGTTCGCCCCCCTGCGCAAGGCCCTCACCGACTACGCGACGCTCTCCTTCGTCCAGCGGCTGGTGGTCGTCCCCGCGCAGATGGGGACGGACGCCGGGCTGGTCGGCGCGGCCGCCGCGGCCCTGTCGAGGACGGCGACGCCGACCGCCGCGCACGTTTAAGGGGTGTCGCCCGGATCGGGCGACAGTGCCTTGGGGCTGATCCGAACGGGGGCCGGTGGGGCCCCCGAGAACGGCAACCGACGGGAGCGCCGGATGGGTCCTGTCCCACGCCCTTCAGGAAGTGGGGGAGTGCGTGCCGGGCCCCGCGACTCCGGCGCGATCCAGAGGCACCCCCCAGCCCCCGGGGAGCCGGGACGCCGTCGTGTTCCGGTGAGGCTTCCCCGGCTCCACCCGTGACCCCCGCGCGGCGGCGTAGTTGAACGGGGCATGAAGAGGCGCAGCATGCTCGCCCTCGCGTCCCTCGCCACCGGCTTCGTCGTCGCGGCCGTCACCCCGTCCCACGCCGCCCCGAGGGATCTCCCGCTCGGCATCGGGGTGGACGACACCGTCAGCACCCTCCAGGACACCGTCGCCACCGAGAGCCTGACCCTCGACGACGACGCCCTGGGACAGCCGGGCTGACACCCTCGGCCGCGCCGGCGCGCCCGGCACGCGCCACGCGGCGCCGATGCCCGGAGAGGGCGTCGGCGCCGCTGTCATATGCCCTTTTCCCCGGCCTCAACTGGACTGGTTTCCGTGGCAGGGTGAAGCGGGCAAGCCACAGGGGGCCAACAGAAGAGGGGGACCTGTGACCGTCGTCTGGATCAACGGCGCGTTCGGTGCGGGGAAGACCACCACCGCACGGGAACTGATCGAACTGATCCCGAACAGCACGCTCTTCGACCCCGAGGTCATCGGCGGAGCGCTCGCGCACCTGCTGCCGCCCAAGCGCCTGGCCGAGGTGGGCGACTTCCAGGACCTGCCGATCTGGCGCCGGCTGGTGATCGACACGGCGGCCGCGCTCCTCGCCGACCTCGGCGGAACGCTCGTGGTCCCGATGACCCTGCTGCGCCAGGAGCACCGCGACGAGATCTTCGGCGGGCTCGCCGCCCGCCGGATCGAGGTCCGGCACGTCCTGCTGGCCCCGGCCGAAACGATCCTGCGGGAGCGAATAGCCAGCCGCGAGGCACCGGACGACCTGCCGGACGGCGAGACACGGCTACGGCAGTGGTCCTCCGACCACATCGAGCCCTACCGCGCCGCCCTCGCCTCCTGGCTCACCGCCGACGCCCACCCCGTCGACACCGGCGCCCTCACCCCGTACGAGGCCGCCGTCCGGGTCGCCGAGGCCGTCGGCACGGGCGCCGTGCCGGCCTGCGAGATCGTGCAGACACCGGAACCCACCGGCGAGACCGTCGCGGCCGGCGTCCTGCTCTTCGACGAGCGGGACCGGGTCCTGCTCGTCGACCCCACCTACAAACCCGGCTGGGAGTTCCCCGGCGGCGTCGTCGAACCCGGCGAGGCACCGGCCCGCGCCGGCATGCGCGAGGTCACCGAGGAGACCGGGCTCAGCCTCGACGACGTACCGTCCCTGCTGGTCGTCGACTGGGAACCGCCGGCACCCCCCGCCTACGGCGGTCTGCGGCTGCTCTTCGACGGTGGCCGGCTCGACACGGCGGACGCCGGCCGCGTACTGCTGCCGGGGCCCGAACTGCGCGACTGGCGCTTCGCCACCGAGGACGAGGCCGCCGCCCTGCTGCCCCCGGTCCGCTACGAGCGGCTGCGCTGGGCACTGCGGGCCCGGGAGCGCGGCGCCGCCCACTACCTGGAGGCGGGCACGCCGGTCGGCTGACGTCAGACCGCCGCCCCGTACGTCCGCGCCGAAGCCCTCAGCACGTCCCCGGCCCGCGCCGTCACCGGATCCCCGTGACCGAAGCAGGCCACCTCCGTGTCGAGGGCCGCCAGCCGCCCGAAGGAGTCGACGGCCCGGTCCCGGTCGAGGTTGAACACGCCGAGCAGCACACCGCCGTCGACCGGCGAGGCGGCGACCGCGTCCCCCGTGAACAGCACGCCGTGGGCCGGGAGGTGCAGCGCGATGCTCCCGTCCGTGTGGCCCGGCGCGTGCACCACCCGGGCCCCGCCACCGAAGTCCAGGACGTCACCGTCCACCACCTCGGCCACCCGCGCCGGGCGGGCGAAGTCACCTCGCGGCAGCCGGCGCACGGCGTCCTCGTGCAGCGGACGCTCCCAGTCCTCGAACACGGGCGGCGGACCGGGCACCTCGCCCCGCACGACGGGCGCCTCCAGGGCGTGCGCCACCACCTCGGCCCCGGTGAGCGCGGCGACCTCCTGCGCCCCGCCCGCGTGGTCCTCGTGGAAGTGGGTGAGCACGACACGCCGTACCCGGCCCACGGCCCGCGCGGTCTCCGCGATGCGCGCACCGGACCCGGCCGGTCCGGCGTCGATCAGTGTCACCTCGTCCCCGTCGCGCCAGAGGTACGCCTGACCGACCGGGAAACGCAGCAGACTCAGGCACGGGAGCAGTTCGACGACGTCCATGGGACGACCGTAGGCAGGGCCCCGCCCGGTGGCGAGGCCCCTCTGCCGACGGCAGAACCCGGAACGCGACCCGGCTCAGCTCGCCGCGTAGTTGCGCAGGAAGTGCGCCTCCGCCACCGACAGCCGCTCCAGCTCCTCGGGGGACACGCTCTCGTTCACGGCGTGGATCTGGGCCTCCGGCTCGCTCAGGCCGATCAGCAGGATCTCCGCCTCCGGGTAGAGGCCGGCCAGGGTGTTGCACAGCGGGATGGAGCCGCCCTGACCGGCGTACTGCATCTCCTCACCCGGGTACGCCACCGCCATCGCGTCCGCCATGGCCCGGTACGCAGGGCTCGTGGTGTCGGCGCGGAACGGCTGGCCCTGGCCGATCTGCTCGACGGCGACCCGCGCGCCCCACGGCGTACGCGTCTCCAGGTGGGCCCGGAGCAGCTTGGTGGCCTCCGCGGCGTCCACGCCCGGCGGCACCCGTAGGCTCAGCAGCGCCCGCGCACTCGCCTGCACCGACGGGGTGGCGCCCACGACCGGCGGGCAGTCGATGCCGAGCACGGTGATGGCCGGCCGCGCCCAGATCCGGTCGGCGACCGAGCCGGAACCGATCAGCTGCACGCCGTCCAGCACCCGCGCGTCCCGGCGGAACTGCTCCTCGTCGTAGGCCAGGCCCTCCCACGTGCTGTCCGCCGCCAGACCGTCGACGGTCGTCGAGCCGTCCTCGGCCCGCAGCGAGTCCAGTACGCGGATCAGGGCGCCCAGCGCGTCGGGCGCCGCACCGCCGAACTGGCCGGAGTGCAGGTTGCCTTCGAGCGTGTCGACCTGCACGCGCAGCATCGTCATGCCGCGCAGCGTGGAGGTGACCGTCGGCAGCCCGACCCGGAAGTTGCCCGCGTCCCCGATGACGACGGCGTCCGCGGCCAGCAGCTCCGGGTGCGCCTCGGCGTACCGCTCCAGACCGCCCGTGCCCTGCTCCTCGGACCCCTCGGCGATCACCTTGACGTGCACCGGCACGCCCCCGTTCGCCTTCAGTGCGCGCAGCGCCAGCAGGTGCATGAGCACGCCGCCCTTGCAGTCCGCGGCGCCCCGCCCGTACCAGCGGCCGTCGCGCTCGGTCAGCTCGAACGGCGGAGTGGCCCAGCCGGCCTCGTCCAGCGGCGGCTGCACGTCGTAGTGGGCGTAGAGCAGCACCGTCTTCGCGCCCTCGGGCCCCGGCAGGTACCCGTACACCGACTGGGTGCCGTCCGGCGTGTCCAGCAGCGCCACGTCCTGGAAGCCCTCGGCGCGCAGGGCCGCGGCTATCCAGTTGGCGGCACCCTCACTCTCGCTGCGCGGGAACTGGTCGAAGTCGGCCACCGACGCGAAGGCCACCAGCGCGGCGAGTTCCTCCTTCGCGCGGGGCATCAGCGAAGCGACGGTCTCGGCGACCGGATTCGACGACATGGGCACGCTCCTTGTGGGTGCGACGTTGTACCAAGGAGTACTTGGAATGACGGGCCGATCCTCCCACAGTGGCCTGCGGCGATGCCCGCCGTAGGATGCGGGGGTCAGGTGCGGCATGCGGTTTGATCGGAGCAGTAGACCATCGTGAGCAGCGAGAACTCTTCGGCGGACGACGCGCGTCAGGTCTGGGACGTCGTCGTGGTGGGCGCGGGACCCGCGGGGGCCTCGGCCGCCTACGCGGCGGCGGTGGCGGGGCGGCGCGTCCTGGTGCTGGAGAAGGCGGAGCTGCCCCGCTACAAGACATGTGGCGGCGGCATCATCGGTCCCTCGCGCGACTCCCTCCCACCCGGCTTCGAGCTGCCCTTCCGGGACCGTGTGCACGCGGTGACCTTCTCGAACAACGGGCGTTTCACCCGGACCCGGCGCTCCCGGCAGATGCTGTTCGGGCTGATCAACCGGCCCGAGTTCGACTTGCAGCTCGTCGAGTACGCCCAGAAGGCGGGCGCCGAGCTGCGCACCGGGGCGACCGTGACCCGGGTGGAGCAGCACGGGTCGGCGGTGCCGGACCGGCGCACGGTCGCCGTCGTCCTCCAGGGCGGCGAGACGGTCCTGGCCCGGGCCGTCGTCGGCGCGGACGGCAGCGCCAGCCGGATAGGCGCGCACGTCGGGGTGAAGCTCGACCAGGTCGACCTCGGCCTGGAGGCGGAGATCCCGGTGCCCGAGACGGTCGCCGAGGACTGGAAGGGCCGGGTGCTCATCGACTGGGGCCCGATCCCCGGCAGCTACGGCTGGGTCTTCCCCAAGGGCGACACGCTGACGGTCGGGGTCATCTCGGCGCGCGGCGAGGGCGCGGCGACCAAGCGGTACCTGGAGGACTTCGTCGCCCGGCTCGGGCTGGCCGGATTCGAACCCAGCATCTCCTCCGGCCATCTGACGCGCTGCCGCGCGGACGACTCGCCGCTGTCGCGCGGCCGGGTCCTGGTCTGCGGGGACGCGGCCGGGCTCCTGGAGCCGTGGACCCGCGAGGGCATCTCCTTCGCGCTGCGCTCGGGCCGGCTCGCGGGGGAGTGGGCGGTGCGCGTCTCCGAGGCGCACGACGCGGTGGACGCGCGCAAGCAGGCACTGAACTACGCGTTCGCCATCAAGGCCGGTCTGGGCGTCGAGATGAGCGTCGGCAAGCGGATGCTGACGGTGTTCGAGCGCCGGCCGGGCCTGTTCCACGCGGCCCTGACCGGCTTCCGCCCGGCCTGGAAGGCGTTCAAGGACATCACGCAGGGCTCGACCTCGCTGGGCGAGCTGGTCCGCAGCCACCCGCTGGCGCAGCGGGCGCTGGGAGCGATGGACCGGCGGCCCGCGCCGTCCGCGCCGTCCGCGCAGACCGAGCCGTCCGCGCCGTCCGCGGGGGAGGAGACCGGCGCCTGACCGCCGGCGGGCGTACTTCGCCGGGAGTACGTGTGATCACCACGCGCGGGTGACGCCACCCGGCGTGCCCGGCGTCTAGCGTGGCGGACATGGACGGACAGCGCGAGCGCGAGGGCCGGGCGCCGCAGTGGTGGCGGCACGGCCCCCCGTGGTGGACCCTGCGGGGCGACGAGGAGCGGCGCCCTCGGTGGCCCTGGCGCTCCACCGTGCTCGTCACCGCGTTCGTGCTGCTCGGCTCGAACTTCGCCGCCCACGCCCAGGAGGGACAGCGGGCGGCCCTGGACCCCTTCGCCCGCACGCTCTTGTTCGTGACGGGGGCCGCCCTGCTGTGGCGGCAGCGCCACCCGGTGCCGGTCGTGTTCGGCACGGCGGTCACCACCCTGGTCTACCTGGGCGCCGGATACCCGTACGGCCCCGTGTTCGTGGCCGTCGCGGTGGCCTGCTTCAGTGCCGTCGTCGCCGGGCACCGCAGGGCCGCGTGGGCGGCGATGGGGACCCTGTGGGCCGGACACGCCCTCGTGGCGCACTGGCTCTACCGGTGGCTGCCGCCGCCCGGGGACTCGGCCGCGTCCTGGGGGCAGGAACTCGTCATCGCCACCTGGGTGGTGGCCATCGCCGCCCTGTCGGAGCTGGCCAGGGCCCGCCGCGAGCAGTGGGCGCGGGAGCGGGCCGAGCGGGCCCAGGCGGCGCGGCGGCGCGCGGACGAGGAGCGGCTGCGGATCGCCCGCGAACTGCACGACGTCCTCGCGCACAGCATCTCCGTCATCAACGTGCAGGCCGGCGTCGGACTGGCCCTCCTGGACACCGACCCGGAGCAGGCCCGCGCCGCGCTCGGCACCATCAAGGAGCAGAGCAAGGAGGCGCTCGGCGAGGTACGGCAGGTACTCGACACCCTGCGCACGCCCGGGGACGCGCCGCGCGCTCCGGCCCCCGGCCTCGACCGGCTCCCCGAACTCGTGGAGCAGGCGGCGAGCGCGGGCCTCACCGTCGAGGTGGAGGGGAAGCCGCCGCGCCTGTCGCCCGGTACCGACCTGGCCGCGTTCCGCATCGTGCAGGAGGCGCTCACCAACGTCGTACGGCACTCGGGCTCCCGGCACGCGCGCGTCCGCCTCGGCCGGGACGGGGGCACGCTGCTGCTGCGCGTCGACGACGACGGCCCCGCGACGGGCGCCGACGCGGGCGGCAGCGGCAACGGGCTGGCCGGGATGCGGGAGCGCGCGGCGGCGCTGGGTGGCACCATCGAGGCGGGCCCGCGTCCGGACGGCGGCTTCCGGGTGCTGGCATCCCTGCCGATCGACGTGAAGAAGGCGGCCACGTGACCCGCACGACGCAGTCGAAGGAGGACGACCGGTGATCCGTGTGCTGCTCGCCGACGACCAGTCACTGGTCCGGGCCGGTTTCCGGGCACTGCTGGACGCGCAGTCGGACATCGAGGTGGTCGCCGAGGCCGCCGACGGTGAGGAGGCGGTGCGCTCGATCCGCGAACTGCGTCCCGACGTCGTCCTCATGGACATCCGCATGCCGCGGCTCGACGGCCTCGCCGCCACCCGCCGGATCACCGGCGACCCAGGGCTGCACGACGTGAAGGTGGTCATGCTCACCACCTTCGAACTCGACGAGTACGTCTTCGAGGCGATCCGCTCCGGGGCCTCCGGCTTCCTGGTCAAGGACACCGAACCCGAGGAACTCCTGCGCGCCGTGCGGGCGGTGGTGGACGGCGACGCGCTGCTGTCGCCGGGGGTGACGCGCCGGCTGATCGCCGAGTTCGCGGCGCGTTCCAAGGAGCCCGCGGCGGCCGGCGAGATGGCCCGGCTGACCGAGCGGGAGCGCGAGGTGATGGCGCTGGTCGGCATCGGACTGTCCAACGAGGAGATCGCCCGCCGGCTGGTCGTCAGCCCGCTGACCGCCAAGACCCACGTCAGCCGCACCATGGTGAAACTGGGCGCCCGCGACCGGGCGCAACTGGTCGTCCTGGCCTACGAGTCGGGCCTGGTGCGGCCGGGCTGGCTCGGCTGACCACCGGACTCGAACCGGACCAGCACGCTCACCACCCGCACGGAGAACACCACCACGGCCGACACCGCACCCGCCCCGACGAGCGCGGCGCGCACCCCGCCCGTCAGGCCGAAGAGATACGCGGGCCCCGCCACCGCCCCGAACAGCACGGCCGCCGCGAACGCCGCGCTGCACAACGCGTAACCGATCTCGACCGTGACGGCGTCGCGCTCGGCCTGCGTACGCCGTCCCCCGTAGGTGTCCATGTCGCCAAGTATCCCAGGGGGGAACGGGGATTGAATAGCGCGCTACCCGCCGCGACGGGCTCTGCCACGGTGCGCGGACGGCGGCGAACTCGACCGTGCGCCGCACGTCACGGCTAGGAGAGGGACGGCCTCGTCGAGCGCGCCATGTGCCCCGAGGGTCGGCGGGGCGACCGGGTGGCGCTCACACCGAAGGGGGGCGCCCGGCACGGCGAGGCGCTCCCGATGCCGCACCGGCGGCCGGACGGCTGCCCGGCTCACTTCCAGGTGATGCCCGACCGCTCGCGCCACAGCGCGGCGAGCGAGTCGTCGCCGGTCACCTCGGGGAACGGCCGACGGTTCCACAGCGCCGGGTAGAGCCGGGCGGCGGGGCCCGACAGCTCGCAGTCGGCGTCCCCGTCGTCCTCCCGCACGGTCACCGGCGGCTGCGCGGACAGCCGTACGGTCCACACGGCGTCCGGCGCGTCCGTGGCCCGGACCCGCAGCGTGCGCGGCTCCTCGGTGCGCACGGCGCTCTTCGGGCGGGCGTGGAAGCCGCACAGCAGCTCGTCGATGCCGTCCACCGCGAACTCCGCGCCGACGCCGGTGGGTTCACCGCCCCGGGCCGACTCGGCGTCGAGCCGGTGCACGGTCGTCTCGTGGGCCTGTCGCCGGGCCCAGAAGGCCAGCGGTGACGGCGCGGGCAGGAAGTGCCAGCACCGCACGTCGGGCGCGGCGTCCGCGAGGGTGTCGACGAGCCGCCCGTGCCCCTCTCGGAACCAGGTCAGGAGCGGGGCGCCGTCGAGGCCGGGCGGGTCGTCGGCGGGCCGGGGAGCGGCGAGCCCCTCGGCGACGAACGCCGTCGCCCAGCGGTGCACCGTCCCGGTGTGCCGCAGCAGGTCCCGCACCCGCCAGCCGGGGCAGGTCGGCACCTCGGCGTCACTGCCCGCCGCCTCGGCGGCCTCGGCCAGCAACGCGCCTTCACGGTCCAGGATCTCGACGTACGCGGCGGTCTTCATGGCAGGGAGTGTGCCGCATGGAGCGGACTCCAGGGCAGTCCTGCCCGGCACATTCCCGAGGGGCCGCGGCCCGGCTCAGCCGGTGACCGCCGCGCGTCGCGTCGCGACCGCGATCAGCACCGCCACCGCCGCGAGGGCGGCCACGCTGGTGAGGGCGGCGGACAGGGACAGCCAGTCGGCCATGAAACCGATCGCGGGCGGACCGAGCAGCATGCCGCCGTAGCCCAGGGTGGACGCGGTCGCGACCCCGCTGGGACCGCCGAGCGCGCCGGCCCGCTCGATGGCGACCGGGAAGATGTTGGCGAGCCCCAGGCCGGTGATCGCGAAGCCGAACAGCGCCGCCCACACGGAGGGAGCCAGCGAGCCGAGCAGCATCCCGGCCACCGCGGTGCTGCCGCCGGCCACCACCGTGGCCGTGCGGCCCAGGCGTTCCAGCAGCGCCGTCCCGGTCAGCCGGCCGACGGTCATGGCGAGCGCGAAACACGAGTAACCCGCCGCCGCCAGACCCGGGGAGGCGTCGAGGTCCTGCTCCAGGTGCAGGGCGCCCCAGTCGGCCATCGCGCCCTCGCCGTACGCCGTGCACAGGGCGATCAGCCCGAAGGTGACGACCAGGCGGCGGGTACGGCGGTCCCGGCGGCGCGGGGTGCCGTCCTGCTCGGGCGTGCGCTGCGGCGGCGCGGCGGGCTCGCAGCGCAGCAGGGCACGGCCCGCGAACAGGGTGACCAGCAGGCCGGTCACGGTGAGTGCGAGCAGGTGCCGCGTCGGCGACAGCGACCCGGCGACCAGCCCGCCGAGCCCCGCGCCGACCATGCCGCCGAGGCTGAACGCCGCGTGGAAGCTGGGCATGATCGGGCGCCCCAGGACCGCCACCAGATCGACCGCGGCGCTGTTGAAGGCGACGTTGATCCCGCCGTACGCGCTGCCGAAGACCAGCAGGACGGCGCCGAGGGCGAGCGCCGAGTGGGTGAGCGGGGGCAGGGCGATGCTGAGGCAGAGCAGGACCGCGCAGGCGACGGTGACGGGGTGGCTGCCGTAGCGGCGGACGAGCCGTCCGGTGAGGGTCATGGTGACGACGGCGCCCGCCGAGACACCGAGCAGGGCGAGTCCCAGTGCGCTGGCGGAGGCGCCGGTCTGCTCCTTGATGGCGGGGATCCGGACCACCCAGCCGGCGAAGACGAAGCCGTCGAGGGCGAAGAAGGCGGTCAGGGCGATGCGGAGGCGGGTGAGGTCGTCGCGGGTGCCCGGCACGGCGTTGTGCGATCGGGCTTTGTTTATTTGCGGCACAAAGTCAGGCTAGGTGCCGGGCGGGTACGCGGCAAGGGCCCCGGGGGCGTCCGGGCGTCGGACGGGCCGGGGCGCAGGGGGTGTCGGGCGGCCGTCAGCCGACCGGTGCCCCCACCGTGCTCTGCCGCACCAGCAGTCGGTGCGGAGCCTTGGCCTCCGTCGGCGCGGGCGCCGAACCGTCGATCACGCCCAGCAGGGTGCTCACCGCCGTGCGCGCGATCGCGGCCTTGTCCGGGGCGACGGTGGTCAGCGACGGCGAGCTGTACCGGCCCTCCTGGATGCCGTCGACCCCCACGACAGCGATGTCGTCGGGTACCCGAACGCCGGCCCGGGCCAGGGTGTGCATGGCGCCGATGGCCAGCAGGTCGTTGTAGCAGAAGACCGCGTCGGGCGGCTCGGGCAGCGCGAGCAGGCGCTCCATGGCCTCAGCGCCGAGGTGGCGGTGGAACCGCGGGGTGGGGACGAGCAGCTCCTCGTCGACGGTGAGACCGGCCCGTTCCAGTGCCTGGCGGTACCCCGTGGTCCGCAACTGCGCGGTCTCACCGGTGCTGTAGGGCTGGTCGCCGATGGCCGCGATGCGCCGGCGGCCGAGGCCGAGCAGATGCTCCGTCGCCTCCCGGGCCGCGACGATGTTGTCGATCGCCACGTGGTGGAAGCTGCCGTTGAAGATGTGCTCGCCGAGCAGCACGACGGGCACCCTGTTGGTACGCCGGCGCAGCTCGTCCGCGGAGATGGACAGCGGGCTCAGCAGCAGGCCGTCGAACATCGTGGCGCGGGACTCGCGGCCCAGCAGCTCCCGCTCGCGGTCGCCGTCGCCGTCGGTCTGGTCGAGCATCACCACGTACCCGTGGGTGCGGGCCGCGGTGATCACCTCGCGGGCCAGCTCGGCGAAGTACGGCACGTCCAGCTCGGGGACGACCAGGGCGATCATGCCGCTGCGGCCCCGGCGGAGATTGCGGGCCACCAGGTTCGGCCGGTAGTCGAGTTCGTCGAGCGCCGCCTGCACCCGGACCCGCAACTCGTCGGAGACGGGCACCGAACCGTTGACCACGTTGGACACGGTGCGGATCGAGACTCCGGCGCGTCGGGCGACGTCGCGGAGTGTGGAGCCGGCCATCCAGTTCCCCCTCACGGCCCCCGCGGGGCATCGGTCGGCAGCATCTCGCGTCCGCGCCGGTGCGGACCAGCGCTGACGCATGTTGATGTTACTCAGCTATTGCATCGTTGCAAAAGGCGCAGCATCATCTCTGCATCGTTGCAAAGCGCGGCGGCGGTACGGGCCACGTCCGTGCCGCCGTGCCGCCGACGACGCCTGCGCGCGTCCACGTCCACTCCTGCCCAGCCACCCCGTCCCTCCCACGCACCCCAGCCCGCATTCCGATCGAGGAGCCGTGCTCATGTCCAGATCATTCGTCCCCCGGCGCAGCGTTCTGCGCGGCGCGCTCGGCGTCGGCGCGCTCGCCGCGGCCGCCGGTCCCCTCGCGGCGTGCGCCCCCGGGTCCTCCGGGTCCGAGCCGCGCAAGCTCACCGGGACGCCGAGCGCGTCGGCCAAGGGCGAGATCACCATCTGGAACCGCTCGGGCGACCTGTTCAAGGTCTTCGACGCGGCGATCGACGCCTTCCGCAAGGCCTATCCGGGCATCAAGGTCAACCACCAGGCCGTCGACATCGACGCCAAGCTCGCCAACACCCTGATCAGCGGCACCGACCTGCCGGACGGCAGCTTCTGGGACGACGCCAAGATCGGCGGCCAGGCGGAGCACCTGTACGACCTGACCGACCTGATCGCGCCCTACCGCGACAAGACCTCGGCGTACAAGCTCTCGGTCAACACCGTCGACGGCCGGATCTACGGCGTGCCCTGGGACCTCGACCCCGGGCTGCTCTGGTACCGCGAGGACCTGCTGGAGGACGCCGGAGTCGACCCGGCCGGGCTGAAGACCTACGACGACCTGCTGGCGGCGGCCCGGTCGCTGCGGGAGAAGAACCCGAAGGCCCGCCCCCTCCACATGGAGAAGGACCCCTTCCTCGGCCAGCTCTGGCTGGAGATGCTCGCGGGGCAGCAGGGCACCAGCCTCGCCGACGCCGAAGGTCGGGTGCGGCTGGACTCCAAGGAGTACCGCACCATCCTCAACTGGGTCCGGGACGCCGTCGACGACGACCTGGTCACCCACGCCGAATACCTCAAGCAGGCCGACCTCGCCGCCCTGGAGAGCGGGCAGCAGGCCCTGGTCCCGTGGGCGGTGTGGTGGTCCTTCGCACCCCAGCAGCTGCTGAAGAAGGGCCGGGGCAAGTGGCGGGCCGCACCCCTGCCGGCCTGGACCCCGGGCGGGGCGCGCAGCGGCGCCATGGGCGGCAGCAGCTTCATCATCCCGGCGAAGGCGAAGAACCCCGAACTGGCCTGGCTGCTGTACGAGTTCCTGTGCTTCAAGGAGCCCGGCTACAGCGCCGTCTACGGCCCCAGCGAGGTCTACCCGGACGGTCTGACCACCTCCGTGCCGAGCTACGGACTGGCCCGCCGCCCCGACAAGCCGCTGTTCGAACCGGTGGCCGCGCTCGGCGGACAGGACCTGTGGAAGGTCGCCGTGGGCGCCGCCGACACCATCCCGCCGGCCGCGCCGATCCCGGCCTGGTGGGCCAAGTCCGTCGACTACCTCGGCAACAACCTCCAGCGGCTCATCGAGGGGAAGATGGCACCCGACGACGTCATCGACGACTCCACCAAGAAGATCCAGCGCAACCTGGTGGACCGCGCATGACACCCGGCACCCTCACCCCGTCGCGCAAGGAGCAGGCGGCGCCGGACGCGCCGCGCCCCGCCCGCCGCTCCCGTCGCAAGCCCTTCCTCGCGCCCTACCTCTTCGTCGCGCCGTTCTACCTGGTCTTCGCGGCCTTCGGCGTCTACCCCCTCGTCTTCGCGCTCCAGTTGAGCTTCACCGACTGGAAGGGCGCCGGCGAGGCGCACTTCATCGGCCTGGAGAACTACACCTACCTGCTCACCAGCGAGGAATTCTGGTCCTCACTGGGCAACAGCGCGGTGATGTGGCTGCTGATCGTGCCCCTCCAGATCGTCGGCGGCCTGGCCGCGGCGGTGCTGCTGGCCAACGCGCGGCTGCGGCTGCGCGGCATGTTCCGGGTCGCCTTCATCGCCCCCTTCGTCACCCCGCTGGTGGCGATGGCCCAGGTGTGGATCGTCGCCTTCGACACCGACTACGGGCTGGTCAACCACCTGTTCGACCTCGTCGGCCTGCCCGACGTGGACTGGCTCCAGTCGACCGCCTGGGCCAAACCGACGCTCGCGCTGCTCTTCCTGTGGAAGACCACCGGGTTCGCGATCATCATCCTGCTCGCCGGGCTCCAGGCCGTGCCCGCCGACGTGTATGAGGCCGCCGCCCTCGACGGCGCCTCCCGCAAGCGGCAGTTCTGGTCGCTGACCCTGCCCCTGGTGCGGCGCAGCATCGCCTTCCTCGTCGTGGTGCAGACCCTCGCGGTGTTCCAGATGTTCGCCGAGCCGTTCGTCGTCACCCAGGGCGGCCCGTACGGCTCGACCACCACCGGCGGGCTCTATCTCTACAACCACATCCTGGCGTCCGACCTCGGGACCGGCGCCGCGAACTCCTTCCTGCTCGTGCTGCTGGTGTTCGCGCTGTCCCTGCTGTCCGTGCGCCTGCTCCGCTCCCGAGACGAGTGACCATGACCAGCCAGACCAAGAAGGCGAGCAGGAGCCTGTCCCAGCCCCGGCCGGGGCCGCTCCAGTACCTCGTGCTCGGCCTCCTCGCCCTCGTGTTCGTCTACCCCATCTGGTGGGCCGTCAGCTCCTCGCTGAAGCCGCCGGCCGACATCGTCCGCGACCCCCTGTCCTTCTCGCTCGGCTCGGCCACGCTCGACAACTACCGGGCCATGTTCGACGACGTGCCGATCGGCACCGGCTTCGTCAACACCGTGCTCGTTGTGGCGGTCAAGGGCGCGATGACCATGTTCTTCTGCCCGCTGGCCGGCTACGCCTTCGCCAAGTACCGCTTCCCCGGCAAGAACCTGCTGTTCGGTGTGCTGATGCTCACCCTGATGCTGCCGACCCTCGTCCTGGTCATCCCGCTGCTCCTGGAGATGAGCGAACTGGGCTGGGTCAACACGTACCAGGCGCTGATCCTGCCCGGCAGCATCGACGCCTTCAGCATCTTCTGGATGCGGCAGACCATCGCCGCCGTGCCCGACGAACTCCTCGACGCCGGCCGCGTGGACGGGGCGAGCGAGTTCGGCATCTTCGCCCGGATCGTGGTGCCGGTCATCCGGCCGGGCATCGCCGCGCTCGGCGTGCTGACCGCCATGAACATCTACAACGACTTCGTCTGGCCGGTCGTCGCCGTCAACGACGAGGGCCACCAGACGCTCCAGGTCGTCCTGTCCACCCTCGCGCAGAACGTCACCGGCAACCGGGTCGGCGCCGACTTCGCCACCGTCTGGGGCGAACTGCTCGCCGCCGGAAGCATCGCGATGCTGCCCGTGCTCGCCCTGTTCGTCCTGCTGCAACGCCACTTCATCAACGGGATCCTCGCGGGCAGCGTCAAGGGCTGACCCCCCCGTACACCGCCGACCGCCCCACAGCCGCACCGAATCGGAGCACACACGCCCATGACCACCCCCCGCCCCGAATACCCCCGCCCGCACTTCGACCGGTCCCACTCCTGGCTCAGCCTCAACGGCACCTGGGACTTCCGCGCCGATGCCGCCGAGCGTTACTCCGCCGACACGGCCGACGGGTACGACCGCGCCATCACCGTGCCCTTCGCCTGGGAGACACCCGCCTCGGGCATCGCCGAGCACTGGCTCCAGACCGCCTGGTACCGGCGCACGTTCACCGTGCCCGCCGACTGGGCCGGACAGCGCGTCGTGCTGCACTTCGGGGCCGTGCACCACGCCGCAACGGTCTGGGTGAACGGCACCGAGGTCGCCCACCACGAGGGCGGCTACACCCCCTTCGCCGCCGACGTCACCGACGCGCTCGGCGACGGAGAGCACCTGCTCACGGTGCGGGTCCACGCCCCGGCGGACAAGCGGGACATCGCCCACGGCAAGCAGCGCAGCATGCCCCGCGACGACTACGACGGCGTCTGCTTCACCCCCTCCTCCGGCATCTGGCAGAGCGTCTGGCTGGAGGCCCGCCCGGCCACCCACCTCGCCGCGCTCCGGCTGCGCCCGAACGACGACCTGACCGGCATCACCGTCGAAGCCGTCGTGCACGGGCCCGCGGCGGACCGCGCCGAACTCCGGCTGCGGATACGCGACGAGGACACCGCCGTCACGGCGACCGTGGACCCGGGCGGACGGCTCCGCACCGAACTCCCGCTCGCCGCACCGAGACTGTGGTCGCCCGAGGACCCGCACCTCTACCACGTCGACGCCGAACTGACCTCCGCCGACGGCACCGACCGGGTTGCCGCCTACACCGGACTGCGCACCATCGCCGTCGACGGCGAAGCCCTGTACCTCAACGGGCGGCGGCTGTTCGTGCGCGGCGTGCTCGACCAGGGCTACTGGCCCGACACCGGCATCACCGCCCCCGACGACACCGCGCTGCGCCGCGACCTCGAACTCGCGGCCGAGGCCGGCTACAACCTCGTCCGCAAGCACCTCAAGCTGGAGGACCCCCGCTTCGCCCACCACGCCGACACCCTCGGCATGCTCCTGTGGGCCGAACCCGCCTCACCCGGCCGCTTCTCGCCCGCCTCCGTCACCGCCTTCACCGAGCAGATCGAGCCGATGGTCGAACGCGACGGCAACAGCCCCGCCATCGTCATCTGGGGCCTGTACAACGAGGAATGGGGCCTGGACTGGGACATCCCCGGCGACCCGGCCAAGCAGCGCGCCACCGCCGACGCCTACGACCGCCTCAAGGCCCTCGACCCCACCCGCCCGGTCGTCGACAACTCCGGCTGGACCCACGTCAAGACCGACCTGCTCGACTGGCACTACTACGACGAGAGCGCCGCCTCCTGGGCCACCACCGTCGCCGACCTGCTCTCCGGCGAACGCGACGACTTCCCCGTCAAGCTCGGCCCCGACTTCGTCGTCCACAAGAAGCTCGCCGTCCCCGGTCAGCCGCTGCGCGGCCTGCCCAACCTCAACAGCGAGTACGGCGGCGGCTTCACCGGGCTGGACCGCGCCTGGCACCTGCGCTGGCAGACCCAGGAGCTGCGCCGCCACGACCGGCTCGCCGGGTACGTGTACACGGAGCTGTACGACATCGAGCACGAGAGCGCCGGGCTGCTGGACTTCGGACGCGGCACGAAGGACCTGGCGGGTGTCGACCCGGCCCACGCCAACGCGCCGACGACCCTCGTCCTGGACGTGACGCCGGTGGCGCCGGGCCGCGACCTGCTCACCACCGGCCCCGACTTCACGGTCGACGTGCACGTCTCCCACCACGGCGCCGACCCGGTCGCGGGCACCCTGCACACCACCTGGACGCCGGTGTACGCCAGGACACCCGACGCGCCCGGCGACGCCGTCCCCGGCTGCCGCGCGGAGGCCAAGCCGCACGTCCTCGGCGCCGCCGTCACCGTGCCCGCCACGCTGCCCGAGGGCTGGACCAGCGGCCGGCTGCACCTGGCGCTGGTCGTGGACGGCACCGTCACCGCCCGGACCGCGCTGGACGTGGACACCCGGACCGCCCCGTACATCGGCGACGACCCCCAGGCCCTCCCGACCGCCTGACCCCGGGCCCACGGACCGGTCCCTGCCGCCGTCCGGCCCCACCGACGGGGCCTGGCTGTCGTCCGGTCCGGCCGACGAGTCCCGGCCGCCTGACCCAGGCCCCACCGACGGGGCCCGGCTGACGTCCGGCCCGACCGACGGGGCCTGGCTGTCGTCCGGTCCCGCCGACGAGTCCCGGCCGCCTGACCCAGGCCCCACCGACGGGGCCCGGCTGACGTCCGGCCCGACCGACGGGGCCGGCCGCCGGCCGGGCCCACCGACCGGACCGGCCGCCGGCTGGCCCCGGCCACCGGCCTCGCCACTGGCGCCGGCCTCGGCCGTCCGCCCCGACCACCCGCCCGCCCACCGATCCCGCACCACCCGACATCCCCACCACCAAGGAGTCGATCCGTGCGCAACCTCTCACCCACCCGCAGAAGATCACCGGCCCTGCTCGGCGTCCTCGCCCTGCTCACGGCCCTGCTGTCGCTGTGGGCGCAGCCCGCGTCGGCGGCGCCCGCGGGGCAGGTGCTGGCGTCACCCGACCTCGCGGCCCACCCGCAGGGCGACAACAGCTACCCCCGCGCCGTCCGCCTCGACCACGACGGCTCGGCCGGCCAGACCATGCTGGCCACCTACGCCCAGCGCGAGCAGGGCGCCACCAACACCCTGCCCGTCCACCGCAGCACCGACGGCGGCCGCACCTGGAGCACCGCCCCGATCTCCACCATCACCTCGCACACGGCGGGCTGGGACATCGAGGCACCCGTCCTGTACGAGGTGCCGCGCACCGCCAACGGCCTGAACCAGGGGGACCTCCTCGCCGCCGGCACCGCCTGGCAGGCCGGTGACTACACCACGCAGCGCGTCGAGGTGTTCAAGAGCACCGACCACGGCCGGAGCTGGCAGTACCTCTCCGACTGCACCCGCACCAGCGGCCTGCCGAACACCATCGGGCACGGCATCTGGGAACCCTGGTTCCTGCTGGCCCCCGACAACACCCTGGCCTGCTTCATCTCCGACGAGCGGCCCGCGAACAGCCCCACCAACAACCAGGTCATCGGCCACTACACCTCCACCGACGGCGGCCGTACCTGGAGCGGCACGCTCACCCAGGACGTCGCCTTCCCCGCCGACAACCTCGCCCGCCCCGGCATGTCGATCGTCGTCCCGCTGCCCGACGGGCGGTTCATGATGGCGTACGAGATGTGCCGGGACGCCACCGACGCCGACCACGCCTGTGAGGTGTACACCAAGACCAGTCCCAATGGCCTGAACTGGGCGCCCGCCGACAACCCCGGCACCCTGGTGCGCACCGCCGACGGCAGGGAGCTGCTGCACACCCCCTACCTCGCCTGGGTACCGGGCGGCGGCCCCGACGGCACCCTGCTGATGTCCGGCCAGCGCGTGGTGAGCGGACCCACCGGCAACAAGACCGTCCTGTCGGAGTCCGGCAGCGTGGTCTTCGCCAACACCCGCCTCGGCGCGGGGGAGTGGACCGAGGTCGAGGCCCCGGTGCTGACCGCCCCCACCGGCGGCTACAACCCCGGCGAGCCCTCCTGCCCCGGCTACAGCTCACCGATCGTGCCGCGCGCCGACGGCACCTCCTTCCTCTACCTGACCGCCACCTGGCTCGGCACCGGCAACCAGTGCCAGATCCGCTTCGGCACCGGCGGCCTCGGCGGACCGGTCGGCCAGGTCACCACGCCGTGGGTCGCGGGCAAGTGCCTCGACGTCGACACCAACACCAGCCGCAACGGCAACGCCGCCCAGCTGTGGGACTGCTCCACCGCCACCGGACAGCGCTGGTCGGTGGCGCCGGACGGCACGGTGCGCGCCTTCGGCAAGTGCCTGGACATCGACGGCAACGGCACGGCCAACTTCACCAAGGTCCAGGTGTGGGACTGCGCCCCGGGCGTAGGCGGCCAGCAGTGGCGCCACCGGAGCGACGGCTCGCTGTTCAACCCCCAGTCCGGCCGCTGCCTGGACATCTCCTCCGGCGGCACCGCCAACGGCACCAAGGTGCAGATCTACGACTGCAACGGCCTCGGCACCCAGAAGTGGAACCTGCCGGCCTAGCGCGGGAGCACCCGGGGCCGACGGCCCCGGGTGTCGCATACGCTCGACGGCACCATGATGAACAACCTCACCCCCTTGGAGCCGAAGGCCGACAAGGCCACGGTCAGACGGCACAATCTCAGCCTGGTCCTGAGGGCCGTGCACGACGCGGGGGAGGCGACCAGGGCCGGGGTCGCCACGCATGTCGGACTGACCCGGGCGGCGGTGTCTTCCCTGGTCGAGCAGTTGCTGGAGTACGGCGTCGTCGCCGAATGGGGCAAGACCAGCAGCGGGCAGGCGGGACGGCCCGGCACCGTCCTGAAGGTGTCCCGCTCGGGCCCGGCGGGCCTCGGGGTCGAGATCAACATCGACTACATCGCGGTCTGCGTCGTCGACCTCGCCGGCACCGACCGGGTGCGGCTCGTGGAGCACGCCGACAACCGCGGCGTCCGGCCCTCCGAGGTCCTGGCGCGCGCGGCCCGGCTGGCGGCCCGCGCCATCGGCTCGGCGGCGGAACAGGACCTCGTACCGGTCGGCGCCCATGTCGCGCTGCCGGGCCTGGTGACCGGCGGCACCGTGCGCCAGGCACCCAACCTGGGCTGGCGGCGGGTCGCCGTCGAGGGGCTGTTCGCGCAGGCCCTCCTCGCCCTGCGCCCCGCCCACCGCCCCCTGCCGGTCAGCTCCGACAACGAGGCCAACGCCGCCGCCCTCGCCGAGCTGTGGTTCGGCGCCGGCACCGAGGGCGTACGCAGCTTCCTGTACCTGACCGGCGAGATCGGCATCGGCGGCGCCCTCGTGCTGGGCGGTGAGCTGCTGCGCGGCGCGCACGGCTTCGCCGGGGAGATCGGGCACATGGTCGTCGACCCGGAGGGCCCGCTGTGCCGGTGCGGCGCCCACGGCTGCCTGGAGCAGTACGCCGGACAGGCCGCGCTGCTCAGCGCCGCGGGCATCGACGCGGACACGGGTGGTGCGCAGGGCGCCGCCGAACTCGGACGCCGGGCCCGGCGCGGCGACCCGTCCGCGCTGTCGGCGATCGAACGCGCCGGGCGGCAACTGGGCGTGGTGGTCTCGGGCGCGGTGAACCTCTTCGACCCCGAGGCGGTGATGCTCGGCGGTGTCTACCGCGAGCTGATGGACTGGCTCGCCCCCGCCGTCGAGCGCGAACTCGCCCTGCGCGTGGTGTCCGGGCTGTGGAGCGAGGACGGCAAACGGCTGCGGGCCGCGTCCTCGCTCGGCGACGCGGCCCGGGGCGCGGCCGGAGTCATCGTCCGCGAGGTGCTGGCCGACCCGGCGGCGTACGCGGAGAGAGAGGCGGGCTGACGCGGAGGGCGGCCCCTCCGCGTCGGCCCGCCCCGGTCACCCGCGGTTCGCGGCGATCATCTCCCGGTACCAGCGGTAGCTGTCCTTCGGCGTGCGTTCCTGGGTGTCGTAGTCGACCCGCACGATGCCGAAGCGCTTGTCGTAGCCGTACGCCCACTCGAAGTTGTCCAGCAGCGACCACACGTAGTACCCGCGCACGTCCACGCCCGCGTCCATCGCCGCCCGCAGCGCGGTGAGGTGGTCGCGCAGATAGGCGACCCGGTCGGTGTCGTGCACCGTGCCGTCGGCGGCGGGCACGTCGTCCTCCGCCGAGCCGTTCTCCGTGATGTGGACCGGCGGGAGCGCGTCGCCGTACTGCTGTTTCAGGGCGACGAGCAGGTCGGTGAAGCTGTCCGGGACGACCGGCCAGTCCATCGCCGTGTGCCGCACCCCGGGGTGGCGAACCTCCTCGTAGCGGTTGTCCGTCGCCACCCGCCGCGCCGGGTCGCTCTCGCGGTAGGGGGCGTCGGCGACCACGATCGGCCGGTAGTAGTTGACGCCGAGGAAGTCCAGGGGCTGGGAG
This sequence comes from Streptomyces sp. NPDC102490, assembly GCF_044765285.1. Classification (NCBI taxonomy): domain Bacteria; kingdom Bacillati; phylum Actinomycetota; class Actinomycetes; order Kitasatosporales; family Streptomycetaceae; genus Streptomyces; species Streptomyces sp. NPDC102490. The sequence goes on along the minus strand of NZ_JBIWJU010000008.1, from coordinate 137,114 downwards.
ATCAGCTCCAGGTCGCCGTCGCGCCGGAAGTCCGCCCCGGTGATCAGCTCGCCCCAGGTCTCCTCCTCGGTGGCCGGGTAGCGGCCCGCGAGGATCGGCTCGGTCCACACCAGGTTGTGCTGGGTGTCCGCGCGGACCACCGCCGCCAGGTCGGCCGGGGAGTCGGTGGCGGGCAGGTTGCGGTCCAGGTTGAGCGTGATGCCGACCTCGCGCACCCCGGCCGCGCGCAGCGCCTGCACGGCCAGCCCGTGCCCGACCAGCAGGTGGTGGGCGGCGGCCAGCGCGCCCCGGCCCTCCTTGGCGCCGGGCGCGTGCCGGCCGATGGAGTAGCCGAGGAAGGAGCTGCACCACGGCTCGTTGAGGGTGATCCAGCGCGGCACCCGGTCGCCGAGGTGCTCCGCGACCACCGCCGTGTACTCGGCGAACCGCTCCGCCGTCCGGCGCACCCGCCAGCCGCCCCGGTCCTCCAGCGCCTGCGGCAGGTCCCAGTGGTAGAGGGTGGCGGCCGGTTCGATGCCCGCCGCCAGCAGCTCGTCCACCAGGCGGGAGTAGAAGTCGAGGCCCTTGGGGTTCACCGCGCCCGAGCCGTCCGGCACGATGCGCGGCCAGGCGATCGAGAAGCGGTAGGAGTCCACACCCAGGTCGCGCAGCAGGGCCACGTCCTCGGGGTAGCGGTGGTAGTGGTCGCAGGCCACGTCCCCGGTGTCGCCGTTCACCACCAGGCCGGGGGTGTGGCTGTAGGTGTCCCAGATCGACGGACCGCGGCCGTCCTCCGTCGCCGCGCCCTCGATCTGGTACGAGGCGGTCGCGGCGCCGAGGACGAAGCCGGGCGGGAAGCCGGGGTACTCACTCATGCTGTGCTGCTCATCTCCGTGCGTTCGGGGTGGTGCGAGGGTCACTTGACGGAGCCGCCGGTGATGCCGGCGGCGATGTACTTCTGGGCGAGGACGAGGAGGACCGCCGCCGGCACCGCCGACAGCACGGAGGCCGCCATCACCGAACCCCAGTCGCCGACGTGCGCGCCGATGTACTGGTAGATGCCCAGGGTGATGGGCTTGACGTCGTCGGTCGTGTTCAGGGTGAGCGCGAACATGAAGTCGCTCCACGAGAACAGGAACGCGAACAGGCCCGAGGTGATCAGCGAGTTGCGGCTCATCGGCAGCACCACCCGCATGAACGTCCGCACCGGGCCCGCCCCGTCGATCTGCGCGGCCTCGATCACCTCGCCCGGGATGGACACCATGAAGGAGCGCATCAGCACGATGGAGAACGGGATGCCCAGCGAGGCGTCCGCCAGCATCAGGCCGAAGTAGGAGTTGACCAGCCCGAGGTCGACGTAGGAGTTGTAGAGCGCGTTGGCGATGACGATGCCCGGCACCATCTGGGTGATCAGTGTGCCGAACACGATGGTGCGCGAGCCGCGCAGCCCGAACCGCGCGAGGCCGTAGGCGGCGGGCGCCGAGACGGCCAGGCAGATGGCGACCGCGCCGAGCGAGACCGCCAGCGAGGTCAGCAGGTGCCCGCCCTGGTCGCTGATCGCCTTGGAGAAGCCGGACAGGTCCAGGCTGCCCGGTACCGGGTCGACCTGGAGCAGCCCCGAGTCGGGCTGGAGCGCGGTGTTGAGCATCCAGTACAGCGGGAACAGCATCACGCACAGGATGACCACGCCGGCGACGGTGGAGCCCCAGCGGCGCCGGGATGCGGTGGGCGTGTGGGAGGCCATGGACGTCACTTCCCCTCGGTGCGGTTGGCCCGCAGGTAGAACACCGCGAACACGGCGGAGATCAGGATGAGTACGTTGCCGACCACGGCGCCCGCGCCGAAGTCCAGCTGGACGAACGAGTTCTGGTAGGTCAGGGTGCCGAGCGTCTGGGTGGCGTCGGCCGGGCCGCCGTCGGTCAGGGCGAGGATCAGGTCGAGGATCTTCACCGTCGACATGAAGCCCAGCACGAGCACGACCGTGACGACGGGCTTGAGCATCGGCAGGGTCACCGAGCGGAAGGTCCGCCAGGCCGAGGCGCCGTCCAGCGCGGCCGCCTCGTGCAGCTCCTTCGGGATCTCCTGGAGACCGCCGTACAGGATGACCATGTTGAACGGGATGCCGATCCAGATGTTGACCAGGATGACCGACAGCAGGGCCATCTCGGGGCTGGTCAGCCAGGGGGTGTGGCCGCCGATCCCGAGGGTGTCCAGGAAGGAGTTGAGCACGCCGGTGTCCTGGTCGAGGATGCGGCGCCAGACGATGCCGGACACCACCATGGGCACCAGCCAGGGCAGCAGGATCAGCGAGCGCAGCACCCCGTTCAGCGGGAAGCGGCGGCTGAAGAAGACCGCGAGCGCCAGGCCGATGGAGAACTGGCCGAGCAGCGAGCCCGCGGTGAAGACGAGCGTGTGCCACAGCGCCTTGCCGAACAGGGCGTCCTGGAACACGTTGGACCAGTTGTCGGTGCCGTTGAAGGGCGCCTCACCGGTGAAGAAGGTCTTCGGCGTGTAGTCCTGGAAGCTCATCACGACGTTGCGCACGAGCGGGTAGCCGAAGAACAGCAGCATGAAGACGACGGCGGGGGCTACGAACCCCCACTGGGTGAGCCTGCGGCGGCGCGCGATCCGGCCGGGGTCCGGCGCGGCGGCGGTCCCGGACGCCTCGGCGGGAGTCCGCGCGGCGGCGGTGGACGTGGGCATGGGCGTGGTCATGGGGGCGTACCTCAGTTCCCGCTCGTGGCCCGCTGCTGGGCGCGCTTCAGGGCGGTCTCGCTGGACTGGCCGGTCAGGGCCGACTGGAAGGCGCTCTGCAGCGCGAGCGACACACTCGACCAGCCGGCGCCGAGCTTCGCCGTGCGGGACCGGGCGACGGCCACCTGGTCGGCGAGGGAGTCCAGCTCGGGAACCTTCTCGCGCCAGCGGGCGGCGGCCTCGGCGTTGGCCGGGACCATCCAGCTGTTGAGCGCGTAGGTCAGCTGCTCCTTCTCGCTCGCCAGACACGCGACGATCTTCCCGGCCGTCTTCTCCCGGGCCTCGTCACCGGTGTTGGGCACGGTGAGGACGGCACCGCCGAGCGGACCCACCGAGTCGTCCCCGGCCTCGGGTACCGGGATCGGCGCGATGCCCCAGTGCAGCGACTTGTCGCTGTTGAGGGTCTCCACCTGCCACGGACCGTTGATCATCATCGCCGCGTTCCCGGCCATGAACTGGTCGTTGACGTCCGCCTGGGTCCAGTTGACCGTCGACTTCGAGAGCGAACGGTCCTTCAGCAGGCTCTTCCAGTAGTCCAGCGCCTCGACGACCTTCGGGCCGTCCAGGTCGGTCTCGTCACCGCCGTTGGACCACATGAACGGCGTGAACTGGAAGACGCCGTCCTCCGCGCCGCCCGCGCTGAGCGCCAGGCCGTATTGCTTGCCCCGCGTGAGCTTCTTCGCCGTCTCGCGCAGCTCGGCCCAGGTGGTGGGCACCTTCACGCCCGCCTTGTCGAGGACGTCCTTGTTGTAGAAGAGGGCGAGGGTGTTCACGGAGCGGGCCGCGCCGTAGTACGTGCCCTTGTACGAGCCGAAGTCGACGATGCCGTCGGGGATGCCGTCGGTGCTCAGCCCGATGCTCCTCAGGTCGACCAGGCCGCCCGCGTCGGCGAAGGTCGGCATCTCGGACGCGTCGAACTGCACGATGTCGGGCAGCGACTTGGACGAGGCCATGCGCAGCGCCTTCGTCATCACCTGCGCCGCCGGGACGCTCTGCTGCTCGATGGTGACGCCCAGCTCCTTGCCGCAGCGGGCCATCGCCTCCGCGTCCCAGCGGTGGTACGACTCGTCGGTCGAGGAGTTCATCACGGTGTACGTGTCGGCGTCGCGCTGCTGTCCGCAGCCGGCCAGCGCCGCTCCGGCGACCAGCACGGACACGGCCGTGAACGGGGCGAGGACGCGGCGTGAGCGTCCTCGCCCGCGGCGCGTGGCAGCCGGGGGGTGTGCTGTCAAGGCGAGCGAGGTGAAGCGCTTCGACATGGTGCGGCCCTTGCTGTCGTACCGTCCGGCTTCCTCGCCGGACGTGTTTTGTTTGATGTGATGACTAATACGTCACCGACCTGCTTCCGCGCTAGAGCAAAGTGGCCCCGCTCTCTCCGCTCCGCCGGGTGAAGAGGTCGTTCTGATGCGTAATAATGCCAGCTCAGCGCGCTTGAACCGAGGTGAACGCCTCGGCGCCGGGATTTGTTTTGTGTACGATCAAAACGCTGTGAGACGGCCCCCGTGCTCCCACCCGACAGCTCCCGCCGCACCCAAGGAAGATCATGAAGTTCACCGACGGCTTCTGGCTCATCCGTGAGGGCGTGCATCTCTCGTACGCCACCGAGGTACGCGATGTACGCCACGAATCGAAGCGCTTCACCGCCCATGCCGCCGTGAAGAAGGTGACGCGGAGGGGGGACACGCTCAACGCGCCGCTCCTCACGGTCGAGTGCTTCTCTCCCGCCGAGGGCGTCATCGGCGTCCGCGTCACCCACCACGCCGGCAAGCGCCGCCCGGGCCCCGACTTCACCCTCACCGGTACGGCGGACGGCGCCGGCGAGGTACGCCGGGACGGCACCGTCACCGAGCTGACCAGCGGCCCGCTCACCCTGCGCCTGGACCGCGAGGGCCCCTGGGGTCTCGCCTTCCACGACGCGGACGGGCGCGAGCTGACCCGCGCCGACGCCAAGAGCACCGCCTTCGCCACCACCGGCGACGGCGCCCACCACATGCTCAGCCGCCTCGCCCTCGGCGTCGGCGAGCAGATCTACGGCCTCGGCGAGCGCTTCACCCCGTTCGTCAAGAACGGCCAGGTCATCGACATCTGGCAGGCCGACGGCGGCACCAGCAGCGAACAGGCCTACAAGAACATCCCGTTCTACCTCTCCTCCCGCGGCTACGGCGTCTTCGTCAACCACCCCGGCGCGGTCTCCTTCGAGGTCGGCTCCGAGTCCGTCGGCCAGGTCCAGTTCAGCGTCGAGGACCAGACGCTGGAGTACTACGTCGTCGCCGGACCCACCCCCAAGGACGTCCTCTCCCGCTACACCGCCCTCACCGGCCGCCCCGCCCTGCCGCCGGCCTGGTCCTTCGGCCTGTGGCTCACCACGTCCTTCACCACGTCGTACGACGAGCGGACCGTGACGTCCTTCGTGGACGGCATGGCCGAGCGCGGCATCCCGCTCTCCGTCTTCCACTTCGACTGCTTCTGGATGCGCGAGTACCAGTGGTGCGACTTCGCATGGGACCCGGACGTCTTCCCGGACCCGGACGGCATGCTCGCCCGGCTCAAGGACAAGGGGTTGCGGGTCAGCGTCTGGATCAACCCCTACATCGCCCAGAAGTCCCCGCTGTTCGACGAGGCCGCCGCCCTCGGGCACCTGGTGCGCAGGCCGGACGGCGACATCTGGCAGTGGGACCTGTGGCAGGCCGGCATGGGCCTGGTCGACTTCACCAGCCCCGCCGCCCGCGACTGGTACGCCGGCAAGCTCAAGCCGCTGCTCGACCAGGGCGTGGACTGCTTCAAGACCGACTTCGGCGAGCGCATCCCCACCGACGTGGTCTGGCACGACGGCTCCGACCCGGAGCGCATGCACAACTACTACACGCACCTGTTCAACCGCACCGTCTTCGAACTCCTGGAGAAGGAGCGCGGCCAGGGCGAGGCCGTCCTCTTCGCCCGCTCGGCGACCGCGGGCGGCCAGCAGTACCCCGTGCACTGGGGCGGCGACTGCTGGTCGTCCTTCGAGGCGATGGCCGAGTCGCTCCGGGGCGGCCTGTCCCTGTCCCTGAGCGGCTTCGGCTTCTGGAGCCACGACATCGGCGGCTTCGAGGGCACCCCCGACCCGGCGGTCTTCAAGCGCTGGCTCGCCTTCGGCCTGCTCTCCTCGCACAGCCGGCTGCACGGCTCCTCGTCGTACCGGGTGCCGTGGGAGTTCGGTGAGGAGGCCGTCGACGTCGCCCGGAGCTTCACCCTCCTCAAGCACCGCCTGATGCCCTACCTGTACGGCGTCGCCGCCGAGGCCCACCGCACCGGCGTGCCGATGATGCGGCCGATGGTCCTGGAATTCCCGCACGACCCGGCGTGCCGTCCGCTGGACCGCCAGTACATGCTCGGCTCCGACGTCCTGGTCGCCCCGGTCTTCACCGAGGACGGCGAGGTCGAGGTCTACCTCCCCGAGGGCACCTGGACCCACCTCCTGAGCGGCGAGCGCGTCACCGGCCCGGCCTGGCGCACCGAACGGCACGGCTACGACAGCCTGCCCCTGTACGTCCGTGAGGGTGCCGTCCTGCCGCTGGCCTCGGACGACCGGCGGCCCGACGGCGACTGGCTGGACGCGCCGACCCTGCTGGTCCACCCGTCCGCCGACGCCGGCTACGCGGCCGAGGTCACCGTGCCCGACCTGCTGGGCACACCGGCCGCGACGTTCCGCGTGCGGCGCGACGGGGACGCCCTGCGGGTCACCGCGAGCGGCACCGACCGCCCCTTCACCGTCCGGGTCGCGGGCGGCGCGAGCGCGGAGGGCGCGGGAGAGGTCACCGTGCCCCTGGGCTGACCCCGGCGCGGCGGGTGGACCACACGGCGAAGCGGCACGCGGGGGAGTGCCGCTTCGCTCCGCGGGGCGTTCCGCGGGGTGTGCCTCAGCGCTCCAGGGCGCCGAGCGCCGTCAGCAGCCGGTCCACGTCCTCCGCGCTGCTGTAGGGCGCGAGACCGACGCGCACGCCGCCCTCGTCGCCGAGGCCCAGGCGGTGCGCGGTCTCCACGGCGTAGAAGGAACCGGCCGGCGCGTCGACCGCGCGCTCGGCGAGCTGCCGGTAGACGTCGGCCGGGCGCAGGCCCGCCACGGTGAACAGCAGCGTCGGAGTGCGCCGTGCGGCCCGCGAGTACACGGTGATCCCGCCGAGGTCGGCGAGCCCTCGTTCGATCCGCTCGCGCAGCGCGTCCTCGTGCGCCTCCAGCGCCGCGAAGGAGGCGGCCAGCCGGTCCCGGCGGGAGCCCCCGGCCTCCGGGTCGAGCCCCGCCAGGAAGTCCACCGCCGCGCTCGCACCGGCCAGCAACTCGTAGGGCAGCGTGCCCAGTTCGAACCGTTCGGGCACGGTGTCGGCGGACGGCAGCAGCTTGTCCGGGCGCAGCGACTCCAGCAGCTCGGCCCGGCCGGTCAGCACGCCCAGGTGCGGGCCGAGGAACTTGTACGGCGAGCACACCAGCGTGTCCGCGCCGGTCGCCGCCAGGTCCACCACGGCGTGCGAGGCGTAGTGCACCGCGTCGACGTGGAAGTGCGCCCCGCTCGCGTGGACGAGGGACGCCAGCGCCGGGAGGTCCGGCATCGTCCCGATCAGGTTCGACGCGGCGGTGACCGCGACCAGCCTGGTGCGCGGGCCCAGCACCGCCGCGAGGTGCTCGGGGCGCAGCTCGCCCGTGGCCGGGTCGAAGTCCGCCCACCGCACGCGTGCCCCCGCCGCCTCGGCCGCCTGCGTCCACGGCCGGATGTTCGAGTCGTGGTCGAGCCGGGTGACCACCACCTCGTCGCCCGGTCCCCAGCCCTTGGCCAGGGTGCGGGACAGGTCGTAGGCGAGCTGGGTGGCGCTGCGCCCGAAGACGACCGTCCCCGGGGTGGTGCCGAGCAGGTCGGCGAGGGCGGACCGGGCCCCGTCGACGATCCGGTCCGCGTTGCGCTCACCCTCCGTGGTGCGCCCCCGGTTGGCGAGCGGGGCGGTCAGCGCCGCCGCGATCGCGTCGATCACCGGCTGCGGTGTCTGCGTACCGCCCGGCGCGTCGAACCGCGCGGTACCGGACTTCAGGGCGGGCACGTGCGCGCGGATCGCGGCGACGTCGAGGGCCATGGTGCAACTCCAGGGTCGTGGGTCCGGACGGGGGAGGAGGTCGGGCGATGCGGTCCTTCGGCCGCGGCGGCGGGCGGGCGGTACGGCCGGGCCGCACCCCGAGCCGCGTCTGCGACTCCCGCCACATGATCGCAGCCCCGGCGGGGTCGACGACAGGAGCGAAGGGGCCCTCGGCGGCAAGGCGTTCGGCGAGGCGGCGGTCACGCCCGGCATCCCGGAGCGGCCGGACACGGTCACGTCCGCCTCCCGCGCCGCCACCGCGGCCCGGGTCTGCTCGGCGGGCGCGTCGAATCAGCCGACCGCGGTCGCCGGTCGCCGGTCACCGGTGTCCACGTCGAGGACGGGAAGGGCGAAGCCCCGGATCGGATCGGGCCGGTTCGCCCCGTGAGCGCGCGGCGCCGGACCGGGCCGCGCGGCACCGGCGGCGCGTTCCTCTCCCCGCTGAGCGGCCCCGAGCGCGCACGCGAGAGGGCCTGCGGTGCCCCGACCTCCCCCTGGGCACCGGCGGACGGTCAGGACGCGGCGGCCTCCGGCTCGGCGTCCGGCGGCTCCTTCTCCCGGCCCCCGGGATGCCGGTGCCGCCAGATCCAGAAGACCGCGCAGGACAGCAGCGCCCACCCGGCCAGCACCAGGAACGGGAACGCGTGCTGGTGGCCCTGGAAGTACACCGCGGTGTGCTGGGCGTTGACCGAGGCACCGGGCGGCAGCCACCGGCCGATCACCCCCAGCGGCGACGGCAGCAGCGGCCAGGACACCGCGCCGCCCGAGGAGGGATTGCCGATGATCACCATCAGGCCCCAGGTCGGCAGCATCGCCCAGCGGCCGAACAGGGTGTTGAACATGGTGAAGACCATGCCGGACACGAACATCGTGAGCGCCAGGATCAGCCACGACTCGGCGAACGGCAGGTCCACCGCCCCCAGCAGCCAGTCCACCGCCGCCGCGATGACGAACCCGCCGAGCAGCGCGTAGGCCGCGGTGAACAGGATGCGTTCGACCGGGGTGAGCGCCCGCGCGTGCACGCTCAGCTGGATCGCCCCGACGAAGCCGATGATCACGGCGGCCAGGGAGATGTAGAAGATCGCCAGCCCGCGCGGGTCACCCTGCTGAAGGGGATTGACGTCCCGGACGGTGACCTGGACGCCCGCCTTCTTCCCGACGGCCGGTGCCGTCTGCTCCAGCAGCTCGGCGACCGACGCGCCGGACGCCCCGGACACGTCGAGGACGGCGTCCCGCCCGTCGTGGCGCAGCTCGAAGACCGCGAAGACCTCCTGCTGTTCGATCGCCTGGCGGGCCGCGGCGCGCGTCTTGTAGGGATGCACCCGCACCGAGGTGTCCAGCGCCTTCTCCAGGCCGTACAGGAAGGCCCGGCCGCCCGCCTTGTCGTAGGAGCCGACCACGGCCGTGGGGATCAGCCGCGGCGTCGGGTTCGCCATCGAGTAGGTGTACGAGCCCGCGAAGAGGCCCGCCGCGGCCGCGAGGATCAGCACCAGCACGGTGGCGGGCCAGAACGGCGACTGCCGGAACGCGGACCACCGCCCGCGCACCGGCGGGCTGCCGTCGGCGTCCTGTGACGTGTGTGCCATGTCCGGCGGGGTCAGGCGTGGACCAGCGGCGTGTCCACGAGGTGCTCCGCCACGAACCACGCCTGGAGTTCGTTGGTGCGCACGACCTCGGAGACCAGCAGGTCGTTGGTGCCGTCGTCCCCGTACTCCTGGGTGCGGGCCGCCGCGTCGTGGCACTCGGTCAGGATCAGCTCGTGCGCCTCCAGGAGCCGCGAGAGCATCGACGGCACCTCCTCCACGCCGTCCGGCGGGCGCGGCACGGTGGTGATCTCGGCGACGTGCCGGGGGTCGCCGACCGCGACGCCGCCGAGCGTCTGGACGCGTTCGGCGACGGTGTCGATCAGTTCCAGCTGCTCACCCGCGTGCTTGTCCAGCAGCAGGTGCAGTTGGTAGAACGTCGCCCCGCGCATCAGCCAGTGGTACTTCTTGTACAGATCGTGCAGGATCCGGGTGTCCGCCAGGACCTTGTTGAGCCGCTGGCAGGAGTAGAGCCGGGTCTCCATGGTCAGGGCCACGGGGAACTGCTTGACGGTGCCGAACTCCTGAATGATCCGGCCCTTCTGGTGCAGCCAGGGCTGGCTGCCGTCCGACCGGTGCTCCGCGGTCGACGAGGACTTCGGCTTCGGGGAACTCACGCCTGGACTCCTTCCGGAGAGGACTGACGGGTGGGCCGGCGCGATACCGCCGGTCCCGGTCCCCCCGCGACAGTCGACCAGCCGCACGCCCGGCCCGCAAACGGTGGGGGTTGTCCGGACCATCGCTCCCCGCTTAGGGTCGGCCCAGTCTGAAAGCGCTTTCTGTCCGGTGTGCGCATGCCGCGCGCGTCGCCGTCCGAGGAGGACCGCATGGCTCCACGTCCCGCCCGCCGCCGGGTCGCCGTGGTCGGCACCGGTGCCATCGTCACCGGCAGTCACCTGCCCGCCCTCGCCGCCCACGCCGACCGCGCCGAACTGGTCGCCGCCGTCGACGTGGACCCCGCGCGGCTCGACGCCTTCCGCGCGCAGGCGCCCGGCGACGTCGCCGGGTACTCGTCGACGGGCGCGATGCTGGACGCCGTACGGCCCGATCTGGTCCTGGTCGGTACGCCGCCGTCGCTGCACCGGGAGCAGACGGTGGCCGCGCTCGGGGCGGGGGCCTGGGTGCTGTGCGAGAAGCCGCTGTGCCTCTCCCTGGCCGAGTACGACGACATCGCGGCGGCCGAGGAGGCGTCGGGGGCATACGCGTCCGTGATCTTCCAGCACCGGTACGGCTCCGGCGCCGCGCACGCCCGTCAACTGATCGCGAGCGGCGAACTGGGCGCCCCGCTGGTCGCGCACTGCCAGACGACCTGGCACCGCGACGCCGCCTACTATGCGGTGCCGTGGCGCGGACGCTGGTCCACCGAGGGCGGCGGCCCGACCATGGGCCACGGCATCCACCAGTACGACCTGCTGCTGCATCTGCTCGGCCCCTGGGCGGAGATACGGGCCATGGCCTCGCGCCTGGTGCACGACACCGAGAGCGAGGACGTCTCCACGGCCCTGGTGCGCTTCGAGAGCGGCGCCCTCGCCACCGTCGTCAACAGCGTGCTCTCCCCGGACGAGACGAGCCGGATACGCGTCGACTGCGCCGACGCTACCGTCGAGTTGACGCACCTGTACGGGCATCGCAACGACGACTGGACCTACACCCCGGCCCGGCACGTCGCGCCCGCGCGCGCCGCCGCCTGGCGCACCCCTGCCGCCGACGTGCCCAGTTCGCACACGGCGCAGCTGGGCGCCGTACTGGACGCCTGGGACGCCGGTGTCCGCCCGCCCGGCAGCGGCCCGCAGGCCCGGACCACGCTGGAGTTCGCCGCCGCCCTGTACAAGGCGGCGTTCACCGGACGTCCGGTGCGGGCGGGCGAGATCACCGCCGGGGACCCCTTCTACGGCGCGATGCACGGCGACCACCCCGGCTGGGCCCCCGGAGGGCGGGCGCGACACGCCGCAAAGGCGTGATGTTCACAGCGAGTTGGATCGAAAGAGGTGTGAACAGGGGGTGCACCTGCGCATCATCTTGACATGAACCTGCGGCCCGAGATCCGGGCCGCTTCCTCATGGAGGTGTGGGCATGCACCGCAGACTCGCCACCGGACTCGCCGCCGCGACCCTGGCCGTGACCACCGTCGTCACCACCGCCGCGGCCGCCGACGCCGCTCCCGCCGACAAGGCGCAGGTACTCGCGAGCTGGACGCAGACCAGCGCGTCCAGCTACAACGCCTGGACCGCGGCACGGGCCAACACGTCCGCCTGGTCGGCCTACGGTTTCGACTGGACCACCGACTACTGCTCCACCTCGCCGGACAACCCGTTCGGCTTCCCCTTCAGCACCTCCTGCGCACGGCACGACTTCGGCTACCGCAACTACAAGGCGGCGGGCACCTTCAGCGCCAACAAGTCCCGCATCGACAGCGCCTTCTACGAGGACCTCAAGCGCGTCTGCGCCGGTTACGGCGGCGCCACCAAGACCGCCTGCAACAGCACCGCCTGGACGTACTACCAGGCCGTGAAGGTGCTCGGCTGACGAGCCCGGCCGGGCACCCGAGCCGACGCCGCCGCCAGCGCGGCCGCCGCACTGGCGATGCCCAGGACGGCGCCCGCGGCGACATCACCGGGATAATGCACGCCGGTGTGGACCCGGGAGTAGCCGACGGCGCTCGCCAGCGCGCCCAGCGGCACGGCGGCCTCGGGCAGGACGACGCCGACGGCCGTGGCGAAGGCCACCGCCGCGGCCGTGTGCCCCGACGGGAACGACGCCGACGCGGGCATGGGCACATACCGGTCCACCGTCACCCGCGCCGCCTCCCGGTCCGGACGCGCCCGGTGCACCAGCCGCTTGCCCAGCAGGTTCGTCGCGGCCGACGCCACGGCGACCGCCCCCACGCCGACGAGGGCCGCCCGCCGCGCCCGCGCACCGCCCAGCGCGAGCGCGGCGGCGATCCCCAGCGAGATCTTCGAATGGTCCGCGGCGTAGGACAGCCGCCGCAGCGCCCGGTCGAGCGCGGGCGTGGAGGTGGCGGCCACCGCCGCGTACAGCGCGCCGTCCACGGCGCGCAGCTCTCCGAGCACGGCCGCGAGGGCACGCCGGGGCGCGGACCGAGGACCGGGAGGCGGCCCGAGCGGGTCACGGGTGACGCCGTCGGCGTGGGTCGGGTGGGTCATGGGCTCCTGCTCCACGGGGAGAGGGGACCCGGACCATGCTGGTTGCCCGCGGGCCCGGCGGCGCGTGGGCGGGGCCCGTCCGGGGGACGCCGGGAGGGAGCGGAGCCCGGTCCGGGCGGTGCGGGCCGGCCCGGCCGGGGCCACGCACCGGCGGGCCGTCGGCCGGCCCTCGCGGAGCCGGCCGACGGCCCGGTGCGCGGCGGGTGGGTCAGTCCGCGGCCTTGAAACCCCGCAGGCGCAGGCTGTTGCCGACGACGAAGACGGAGGAGAAGGCCATGGCCGCCCCGGCGATCATCGGGTTGAGGAGTCCGGCGGCGGCGAGCGGCAGGGCGGCGACGTTGTAGGCGAAGGCCCAGAACAGGTTGGACTTGATGGTGCCGAGCGTCCTGCGGGCCAGCCGGATGGCGTCGGCGGCGGCGCGCAGGTCCCCGCGCACGAGGGTGAGGTCGCCCGCCTCGATGGCGGCGTCGGTGCCGGTGCCCATGGCGAGCCCCAGGTCGGCCTGGGCCAGCGCGGCGGCGTCGTTGACCCCGTCACCGACCATGGCCACCGAACGCCCCTCGCTCTGGAGGCGCTTGACGACGGCGACCTTGTCCTCGGGCATGACCTCGGCGATCACCTGCTCGGGAGCGATGCCGACCTCCGCGGCCACCGCCTCGGCGACGGCACGGTTGTCGCCGGTGAGGAGGACCGGCGTCAGGCCCAGCGCCCGGAGCCGGGTGACGGCCTCGGCGCTGGTGTCCTTGACCGCGTCGGCCACCTCCAGGACCGCCCTGGCCTCGCCGTCCCAGGCCACGGCGATCGCGGTACGGCCGGCCCGCTCCGCCTCGGCCTTGCTCCGGGCCAGCCCGGCGGGCAGCTCCATGGCCCACTCGGCGAGCAACTGCTCGCGGCCCACCAGAAGGGCGTGGCCCTCGACGACGCCCTGGACGCCGAGCCCGGGCACGTTGGCGAAGTCCTCGGGAGCGGGCAGGGCGCCGACCCGTTCGACGGCACCCGCGGCCACCGCCCGGGCGATCGGGTGCTCCGAGGCGTCTTCCAGGGCCCCGGCCAACCGCAGGACTTCGGCCTCCTCGGTCCCCTCCGCCGTGTGCACGGCGAGCAGGGTCATGCGGCCGGTGGTGACGGTGCCGGTCTTGTCCAGGACGATGGTGTCGACCTTGCGGGTGGACTCCAGGACCTCGGGACCCTTGATGAGGATGCCGAGCTGGGCGCCCCGCCCGGTGCCGACCATCAGCGCGGTCGGGGTGGCCAGCCCCAGGGCGCAGGGGCAGGCGATGATCAGGACGGCGACGGCGGCGGTGAACGCGGCGGTCGGTCCGGAGCCGTTGCCGATCCAGAAGCCGAGGGTGGCCAGCGCGAGGGCGATCACGACGGGGACGAAGACACCGGAGATGCGGTCGGCGAGCCGCTGGGCGGCGGCCTTGCCGTTCTGGGCGTCCTCGACCAGCCTGGCCATCCGCGCCAGTTGGGTGTCCGCGCCGACCCGCGTCGCCTCGACCACCAGCCGGCCGCCCGCGTTCACGGTCGCTCCGGTGACCCCGTCGCCCACGCCGACCTCGACCGGCACCGACTCACCGGTGAGCATCGACGCGTCGAGGGCCGAGGTGCCCTCGACGACCGTGCCGTCGGTCGCGATCTTCTCGCCCGGGCGGACCACGAAACGGTCGCCGGGCTTGAGGTCCCCGACCGGGATCCGCTCCTCACGGCCGCCCCGCAGGACCGCGACGTCCTTGGCGCCCAGTTCCAGCAGGGCCTTGAGCGCGGCGCCGGCCTTGCGCTTGGAGCGGGCCTCGAAGTAGCGCCCGGCGAGGATGAAGGCGGTCACCCCGGCCGCCGCCTCCAGGTAGATGTTCCCGGAGCCGTCGCCGCGGGCGATGGTCAGCTCGAAGGGATGGGTCATGCCGGGCGTGCCCGCGGTGCCGAGGAACAGCGCCCACAGCGACCACAGGAACGCCGCCGACGTGCCCACCGAGATCAGGGTGTCCATGGTGGCCGCGCCGTGCCGGGCGTTGGTGAACGCGGCCTTGTGGAAGGGCCAGGCCGCGTACGTCACCACGGGCGCCGCCAGGGTCAGCGACAACCACTGCCAGTTGGCGAACTGCAGCGCCGGCACCATCGCCATCGCGATGACCGGGACCGCCAGCACCACCGCCGTCACCAGCCGCTCCCGCAGGGGGCGCAGCTCGTCGGCGGTCTCGGCGCCCGCCGGCCCGGACTCGGCGCCGGTGCGCACCGGTTCGGGTTCGCGGGCCGTGTACCCGGTCGCCTCGACCGTGGCGATCAGCTCCGGGACGGACACGTCACCGGCGTAGCTGACCTTCGCCTTCTCCGTCGCGTAGTTGACGGTCGCGGTGACCCCGTCCATCCGGTTGAGCTTCTTCTCGATCCGGGCGGCGCACGAGGCACAGGTCATGCCGCCGATGGCGAGTTCCACCTCGGCTGGTGCGCTGGTCGTACTGGTGGTCATGGCTGCTCCTGATGCGGGGTCGTCGGCCGGGACCCGGCGTCGCGGGTCCCGGCGGTGCGGCGGGGGAGGGCGGGGCGGTCAGACGCGGCCGGTCAGCTCGTAGCCGGCCTCGTCGACCACCTCGGCGAGCGCGGCGTCGTCCGGCCCGGTGGTGGCGGTGACGGTGACCCGGCCGGTGTCGAGCTGGACATCGACCCCGGTGACACCGTCCAGCTCGCCGATCACCCGGGTGAGCGTCGCGACGCAGTGACCGCAGCTCATGCCGGCGACGGCGTAGGTGGTGCTGACGGGGGTGACGGCGGGCGTGGTGACGTTCGACGACATGGCTTCCTCCGGAGGTCGTGCAGGTGGATACGGGGCGGGGGTACCCGCCGGACGGGTTCCATGTATACCCCTGGGGGGTACGTAAAGCAAGCGTCGTCACGCCTTGACTATGTACCCCCTGGGGGTATGGTGACGTGCATGGAGAGGTCTCCGGGACGACCTGGAGGCCCGCAAGCCGAGGAGACGACCGTCATGCACACCGGACTGAGGATCACCGCCTTCGCCGCCGCCCTGGCCGCGACCTTCGGCACCGCCTACGGCGTCGGCACCGGAATGGACCCGATCGTCGCGGACAGCGCACCCGCGCCCCACGACGAGCACGACGAGCGGCGCGGCCCGGGCGAGGAGACCTCGCGGCCGGAGGAGGGCGGCGGCCACGGGGCACACGAGAGCGAGGGCGCCCCGGCCGGCGGCCTCGCGATCTCCGAGGGCGGCTACACCCTCGACCTCGCCACCCCGCGCGTCACCGCCGGTCAGCGCACCGAACTGCGCTTCACCGTCCGGGACGCGAGCGGCGAGGCGGTCACCGCGTACAGGCGGGAGCACGACAAGGAACTCCACCTCGTCGTGGCCTCACGCGACCTGGTCACCTACCGCCACCTGCACCCCACCCGTGCCGCCGACGGCACCTGGAGCACGCCCGTCGACCTGCCCGCGGCGGGCGGCTACCGCGTCTTCGCCGACTTCACCCCGGCGGGCAAGGACGCGCAGAACCTCACCCTCGGCGCCGACCTGGCCGCCTCCGGCCGCTACGAACCGGCGCGGCTGCCGGCCCCTGACCGCACCGCCCGGGCCGACGGTTACGAGGTCGAACTCGCCGGTTCCCTGCGCCCCGGCACGGCGAGCGAGCTGACGCTGAAGGTGTCCCGCGACGGCGAACCCGTGAGCGACCTCCAGCCCTACCTCGGTGCCTACGGCCACCTGGTCGCCCTGCGCTCCGGCGACCTCGCCTACCTCCACGTCCACCCGAACGGCGCACCCGGCGACGGCACCACCGAGCCCGGCCCGGAGATCTCCTTCACGGCCACCGCGCCCAGCGACGGCACCTACCGCCTGTTCCTGGACTTCCGGCACGGGGACGAGGTCCACACCGCGGCGTTCACCGTGCGCGCCGGGTCGGCGCCGGACGCGACGGAGACCGCCCCGACCGCCCCGCCGGAGCACTCCGACGGCCACGGGCACTGACCGGCACCCCGCCGGGACCCCTCAGGCCGTGACGACCCGGACCCCGGCCTCCTCGAACCCGCGCACCAGCTCCGGGTCGGCCGCACCGTCCGTCACCAGCGTGTCCACCGACTCGGTCGGGCAGATCCGGGCGAACGCCCGCCGGCCCAGCTTGCTGGAGTCGGCGGCCACGACCACCCGCTCGGCGCGCTCGCACAGCAGCCGGTTGATCGCGGCCTCCGCCTCGTCGTGGGCCGCGGCGCCGTGCGCGACGTCGAAGGCGACGACGCCCAGCACCGCCACGTCGAGGGTCACCTGCCCCAGGACCCCGTCCGCGAGCGGCCCGATCAGCTCGTACGACTGCGCCCGGGCCACACCGCCGGTCACCACGATCTTGAACTGCGGCCGGACGGCCAGCTCGTTGGCGATGTTGAGCGCGTTGGTGACCACGGTCAGCGCGGGCGCACCGGAGGCCAGGTCGGCGCGCACGGCCAGGGCGCGCGCCACTTCCGTGGTCGTCGTGCCCCCGGTCAGCCCCACCGCCTCGCCGGGCGCCACCAGGGCGGCGACCGCCTGCGCGACGCGCTGCTTCTCCGAGGCGCGGCGGGCCGTCTTGTAGCGCAGCGGCAGTTCGTACGACACCCCGTGCACGACCGCGCCCCCACGCGTGCGCACCAGCATCTGCTGTTCGGCGAGCCGGTCGAAGTCGCGGCGGATCGTCGCGGCCGAGACCTCCAGCTCGGTCGCCGCCTCCTCGACGTCCAGCCGGCCGCGCTCGACGAGCAGTTCCAGCAGCGCCTTCCAGCGGGCGTCCCGCGACATCCGCGCCTCCGTCCCTCGATCCCGCCGACCCTAGCGCACCGCACTCTTCGGCAGATTGCTTGATCGTGCTCGAAAGATCGCTATACCTTGCAGGAACAATCAACGAGTTTTTCGGGGAGTGTGCGACATGACGTATGTCGAGGACGAACTCGGCAGCCAGCCCGAGTGCTGGACGCGCGCCGCCGAGGAGGCGGCACGCCACACGGCGGCGCTGCCGGCGGCGGGGGAGCGGGTGGCGATCGTCGGATGCGGCACCTCGTACTTCATGGCGCAGTCGGCGGCGGCGCTGCGCGAGGACGCGGGCCTGGGCGAGACCGACGCGTTCGCCGCCTCCGAGTTCCCGCGGGGACGGGCGTACGACCGGGTCGTGGCCCTCACCCGCTCCGGTACCACCACCGAAGTGCTGGCGCTGCTCACCGAGTTGAAGGACCGCACGCGCACCGTCGCCCTCACCGCCGACCCCGCGACGCCCGTCATGACCGCCGCCGACGACGTGGTCGTCCTCGACTTCGCCGACGAACGGTCCGTCGTCCAGACGCGGTTCGCGACCACCGCGCTCACCCTGCTCCGCGCCCACCTGGGCCTGCACACCGACGCCGTCGTCGCCGACGCCCGCGCCGCGCTCGCCGCCGAGCTGCCCGAAGGGCTCGCCGCGTGCACCCAGTTCACCTTCCTCGGCCGGGGCTGGACCGTCGGACTGGCCAACGAGGCGGGCCTGAAGATGCGCGAGGCATCCCTGTCCTGGACGGAGGCCTACCCGGCGATGGAGTACCGGCACGGCCCCATCAGCATCAGCACCGCGGGCACGGCGACCTGGATGTTCGGCGAGGCGCCCGCGGGCCTGGCCGACCAGGTCCGCGACACCGGCGCGCTGTGGGTGCCCGGTGAGCTGGACCCGCTGGCCGAACTGGTGCGCGCCCAGCGGCTCGCCGTGGCCGTCGCCGCCGCCCGCGGCCTCGACCCGGACCGCCCGCGCCACCTGACCCGCTCGGTCGTCCTCGCCCCCTGACACCCACCCCCCGACGCCCGGTAAGGAACAGACCGTGCCCCTCGCCACCACCGGCGACCTGATCGGCCGTGCCGCGGCCGAGCGCTCCGCCGTCGCCGCCTTCAACGTCATCACCCTGGAGCACGTCGAGGCCGTCGTCGCGGGCGCCGAGTCCGTGCGCGGGCCCGTCCTCCTCCAGGTCAGCGAGAACGCCGTGAAGTACCGCTACGGCCGCCTGCTGCCCCTGGCCCGCGCGGCGCTCGCCGCCGCCGAGGCCGCCGCCGTGCCCGTCGCCCTGCACCTCGACCACGTGCAGAGCGACGGCCTGCTGCGGCAGGCGGCGGACGCCGGGTTCAGCTCCGTGATGTACGACGCCGCCCGGCTGCCGTACGCCGAGAACCTCGCGGCGACCCGGGCCGCCGCCGACTGGGCCCACTCCCAAGGTCTCTGGATCGAGGCCGAGTTGGGGGAGGTCGGCGGCAAGGACGGTGCGCCGCCGCTCGACGCGCACGCCCCCGGTGCCCGCACCGACCCCGCCGAGGCGCGCGCCTTCGTCGCTGACTCCGGGGTGGACGCCCTGGCCGTCGCCGTCGGCAGCTCCCACGCCATGATCACCCGCACCGCGGCCCTCGACCACGACCTGCTGAGGGAACTGAGCGGCGCCCTGGACGTGCCCCTCGTCCTGCACGGCTCCTCCGGCGTCCCGGACGCCGAACTCGCCGCGGCCGTCACCGGCGGCATCGCCAAGGTCAACGTCGGCACCGCGCTCAACATCGCCATGACCGGCGCGATCAGGGAACACCTCGCCGCCCGTCCCGACGCGGTCGACTCGCGCGGCTACCTCACCGCGGGCCGGGAGGCCATGGTCCGGACGGTGGCGACGCTCATCGAGGTGGTCACCCGGACCGCGCCCGTCCCCCCTGCTCCCGCTACTCCTTGACCGCCTTCAGCACCACGAACTTCCGGTCGCCCGCCACCAGCCGGCTGTTGCCGAACAGGCGCCGCAGCTTCACGTGGTAGCCCAGGTGCCGGTTGCCGACCACCCACAGTTCGCCGCCGGGGCGCAGCACCCGCCGCGCTCCGGTGAACATCCGCCACGCCGTGGCGTCGGTCGTCGCCTGGTGGGAGTGGAACGGCGGGTTGTTGAGCACCAGGTCGACACTGTCGTCCGGCACCCCGGCCAGCCCGTCGCCGACCCGGAACTCCGCCCGGCCCGCCACCTCGTTCGCCCGGTACGTCGCCCGGGCCGAGGCGACGGCCTGGAACGACTCATCGGTGAACAGCAGCTCCGCTTCGGGATCGGCCAGCGCCACCGCCGTACCGACCACACCGTTGCCGCAGCCCAGGTCCACCACCCGCCTGAAGCTCCCGGGGCCCGGCAGGTGCCGGAGGAAGAAGCGGGTGCCGATGTCGAGGCGGTCGGCGCAGAAGACCCCGGCGTGGTTGACGACCGGCCGGCCGGAGAGGAGCGGTCCGACGTCGTCGGGGAGCCGGTAGCCGAGCGGCCAGGGGTTGGCGGGCCGCTTCAGCGCGGGATCGGGCTCCGCGAAGATCAGCCGGGCCTTCTTCACGGCCAGCGAGGTCCGGGTCGGGCCGACGATCCGCTCGAACAGCCGCAGCGTCGAGGTGTGGATCTCCTTCACCATCCCGGTGCCGACCACGACCGTGCCCCCGTGCAGCGACGGCGCCAGCCGCAGCAGCTGGTCCTCCAGCAGCGCCAGGCTCTTCGGCACCCGCACCAGGAGCACGTCGACGCGGTCCGGCGGCGGGTCCTGCGTGGTGAGCAGGCGCACGGAGCCCGGTTCGGCACCGCTGCGCTCCAGATTGAGCCGCGTCGCCTCGCGCGTGAGGTGGGAGTCGGTGATCTGCACCGGCCGGTGCGCCGCCAGCGCCGTTACCAGCGCTCCCCAGCGGTCGCCGACGACCACGACCGTGCCGTCCAGGGGGACCTCCCGCTCCGCGAGGTGCCCCAGCAGGTACTCGTCGGAGGCGTCCCAGGCACGGAGCCGGTCACGCGGGTCCTCGGGGAAGCGGGACAGCGTGTGCTCGCCCCAGGGCGTCGTCAGGCGGTCGTCCAGGCGGGCGTCGCGGTCGCTGCGGTCGTTCGTGCTGCGGTCGTTCATCGTGGGTCCAGGCTAGCCGAGCCGCAGCTCAGCGCCGGTCGCGCCCGGGGAGGCGGGGTGCGGAGGCAGGATGGGGGGATGGACGCCGAGCTGTTCCCCAGGACCCGGGCCGAGACCGCGCCCGGCGCCGTCCACGTGCCGGACTGGCTGGCCCCGGAGCGACAGCGCGAGCTGCTGGCCGCCTGCCGCGCGTGGGCCCGCCCCCCGGCCGGACTCCGCACGGTGCGCACCCCCGGCGGCGGCACCATGACCGCCCGGCAGGTCTGCCTCGGCCGGCACTGGTACCCGTACGGCTACGCCCCCACCGCCGTCGACGGCGACGGCGCCCCGGTCAAGCCCTTCCCGGCCTGGCTCGATGACCTCGCCCGCCGCGCGGTGACCGACGCGCTCGGAGCGGCGGCGGTGGCACGGGAGCCGTACGACATCGCGCTGATCAACTTCTACGACGGCGACGCCCGCATGGGCATGCACCGCGACGCGGACGAGCGCTCCGACGCCCCCGTGGTCTCCCTCAGCCTCGGCGACACCTGCGTCTTCCGCTTCGGCAACCCCGAGACCCGCACCCGCCCCTACACGGACACCGAGCTGCGCAGCGGCGACCTGTTCGTCTTCGGCGGCCCCTCCCGGCTCGCGTACCACGGGGTGCCGAGGGTGCACCCGGGTACCGCGCCGCCCGAGTTGGGGCTCGCCGGGCGGCTGAACATCACGCTCCGGGTCAGTGGGCTCTGAGCACCCCGTACGGGCGGATCATGGGAGACTCCCCCTCATGAGCGGCAAGGCGGACCCCCGGGCGGCGGGGGAAGGGACCACCTCGAGGACGCGGCTGGACCGGGGACGCGGTGCGCTCGGACCCGCGTTGGAGCTCGTGCACACCGGACGCGCCCCCACCCGGGCCGTCCTCACCGCGGAACTGGGCGTGACCCGGGCCACGGCCGGGGCGGTCGCCGCCGAGCTGGAGGCGCTCGGTCTGATCCGGGTGGACGCCCGGCCCGGCGCGGCGGCCGGTTCCCAGGGCCGCCCCTCGCACCGTCTCTCGGTCGCGGAGGACGGGCCCGTCGCCCTCGCCGCCCAGATCCACGCCGACGGCTTCCGCGCGGCCCTGGTCGGCCTCGGCGGCCGGATCGTCGCCACCGCGCCCGGCTGCGAGGTCGTCGACGCCGACCCGGCGAAGGTGCTGGGCTCCGTCGTCGAGGCGGGCGCGGAACTCCTGCGGGCGACCGGGCGGCGCTGCGTCGGCGCAGGGCTCGCCGTGCCGTCCGCCGTCGCGGAACCGGAGGGCCTCGCCCTCAATCCGCTGCACCTGGCCTGGCCGGCGGGCGCGCCCGTGCGGGAGATCTTCGCGCGGCAGGTGCGGGACGCCGGCATCGAGGGGCCCGCCTTCGCCGCCAACGACGTCAACCTCGCCGCCCTCGCCGAGCACCGCCACGGCGCCGGACGCGGCTCCCGCGACCTGCTGTGCGTGGCCACCGGCCACCGCGGCGTCGGCGGTGCGCTGGTCCTCGACGGCCGTCTGCACACCGGCAGTTCCGGGCTCGCCCTGGAGGTCGGCCACCTCGCCGTCAACCCGGAGGGCCGCCCCTGCCACTGCGGCAGCCGCGGCTGCCTGGACGTGGAGACCGACCCGCTGGCCTTCCTCACGGCGGCCGGCCGCGAGCCGGGACCGGAGGTGTCCCTGCTCCAGCAGTCCTACGACCTGATCCGCGAGCACTACGCCGACCCGGCCGTCCGCACCGCCACCGAGACCCTCATCGACCGCCTGGGCCTGGGCCTCGCGGGTCTGGTGAACATCCTCAACCCGGACCGCATCATCCTCGGCGGACTGCACCGGGCGCTCCTCGACGCCGACCCCGAGCGGCTGCGCGCGGTCGTCGCCGGGCGCAGCCTGTGGGGCCAGAGCGGCGGGGTGCCGATCCTGCCCTGCGGCCTCGACCACAACAGCCTGGTCGGCGCCGCCGAGCTGGCCTGGCAGCCGGTCCTGGACGACCCGCTGGGCGTGCCGGCGTAGGCGACCGAATCCGGCCGCGCGTCAGGGCGCGGGCCGGCCGCCGCCGCTCGGGGCGTGGCTGAGGTCGACGACGCAGAAGACGTTGTCGTCCGGGTCGGCCAGCACGACGAAGTCGGGGTCGGGCGGGTACAGGTCCCACTCGACGGCCCGCGCGCCGAGACCGATCAGCCGCCGCACCTCCGCCTGCTGCTCCTCGGCCGAGTCGGTGAACAGGTCGAGGTGCAGCCGGGGCCGAGGCTCGGGCGGCGAGTCACTGCGCAGCAGGCCGAGGGCCCGCCCGGAGCCGTCCGCGTACTCCAACGTGCGCCAGGTCTCGCTCTTCCACTCCTCCACGGCGACCAGCGGCAGCGCCGCCGTCCAGAACGCCACCGCGCGGGGGATGTCCCTGACCCCGATGACGGGAATTCCGAGTCTCAGCATGATCCCGACCCTACGTACTGCGCCAGGCCGTTGCCCAGCGACCAGTCGGCGGAGGTGTTCTCGGTCAGGGTGACGAAGACGTTGCGGGGATCGGTCCCCGCGTACTCCTCGGCGAGCCGGGCGATCCGGCGGTACAGCGCCTGCTTCCGCCCCGTCGTCCGGCCCGCCCGCAGCGTGATCGCCACGAAGACGATGCCCTCGTCCCGGCGCACGCCCGGATAGTCGTCGTAGCGCAGGGTGCCACGGGCGGCGTCATGGGCGGTCAGGACCTGGAAGCGGTCGTCGGACGGAATGCCGAGCGTCTCGACCAGGGCGTCGTGGACGGCCCGCCCGAGCGCGTCGAGCCGGTCGTCGTCGGTACCGGAGCCGTAGGCGTCGATGCGTACGAAGGGCATGAGGGATCTCCTGTCGGGTGGCCGGAACGGGGTCCGCGGAAGGGGGGGAGCAGTCAGCGCCAGTCGGCGGCGAACGCCCGCGCCGGGTTCTCGGTGAGGACGCGGCGCACCAGGTCGTCCCCCACCGCGAGGGCCAGCCGGGACGCCACCCGGCGCAGCAGGTACGGCATGCCCGGACCGCCGTTGACCGACCGGGCGGACGCGGTCGTCGTGTCGCCGCCGAGCAGCAGCCGGTCGCCGAACCCCGCCTCGGCGAGGTCCCGCACCGCGTCCGGCATCCGCCAGTCGGTGGCGTGGTTCCCCCGCGACGGCCCGTCGAAGGCCAGCCAGCACCCCGACCCGGCGGCCTGCCGGTGGGTCACGGGGTCGGGGGACCGATTGAGGTGCCCGAGGATCAAGCGGTCCGGCGGCACCTCCAACTCACCGCACAGCAGCTCCAGTACGTCCAGGGCGCCGGTGCCCAGCTCCAGGTGCACGGCGATCGGCGCCCCCGTCGCACGGTGCGCCTCGGCCGCCGCCGACATGGTCCACCGCGCGTGCGCGTCGAGCGCGTGGAAACCGCCCGCCACCTTGATCAGCCCGGCGCGGACCCCCGACGTCCCGATGCCCCGCGTCAGTTCGGTGACGAAGACGTCCGCGGCCCGGCCCCGCAGCGCGCTGAGCGTGTCCGCGTCGTAGTGGACGTCCTGGTGCAGCCCCGTCGCCGCCACCACGTGCACACCGGTCTCCCGGGACAGCGCCGGCAGATCCGCGGCCCGCCTGCCGAGCCCGTACGGCGTCCACTGCACCACCGCGCCACCGCCCCGCTCCCGGAACGCCGTCAACTCGGCACGCGCCGCCGTCACGTCGTTCAGCTCCTCGCCGGGCAGCCGGGGGCTGGCGAAGAACAGGTGGTCGTGGGCGTCGCACACGCCCAGCTCACCGCTCGGCACGTCCCCGAGGACCGTGCGGACGGCGCCGCTCACCACTGGCGTCCCCTCGGCAGCAGGGCCCGCCCCGGCTCGGACAGGTGCAGCACCCGGAAGACCTCGCCCGCCACCCCGTCGGGCGCGTCGCCCGCGTGGAGCGTGAAGTGGAGCAGCTCCCAGCGGCCGGTGTCCACCACCGCCGCCGCGAGCAGCGCCCCGTCCCCGGCCGCCAGCCGCCCGGTCTCCCGCACCGCGGCCGCCGCCGCCTCCGCCAGCGGCACCCCCTCCGGCACCGGGCGCCGCCGCAGCACCGCCGCCCGCGCGGGGGCGTCGGCGGCGCCGCCCTCCTCGTACGCCAGGCCCGTCCACTGCCGGACCGCGGGCCGGCCGAAGTCGTCGGTGGGCCGCTGGAAGGCGCCCTCCCAGAGGAAGGAGTTCATGCCCTCCACGGTGTGCCACAGGTAGAACGGCGCGTACTGGTTGACCGGCGAGCCGTCCTTCCCGCGCTCGCGGACCAGATACGCCTTGAGTCCGAGCCCGGGCCAGTCGTCCAGCAGGTGCCCGGTGCGGGCCACGCGCTCCCTGATGACGTCCATCGGATAGTCGGCGGGCAGGGTGAAGGTGTACTGCATGGCGTGCATCGGATGCCCCCTCAGGCGTGCCGGTCCCCGGGCTCGACGGGTGCGCCCCAGTCGGTGGTCGTGCCGTCCCCGGCGGCCTCGACGACCGCGAGGTGGCTCATGAAGGTGTGCGGCCCGGCCCCGTGCCAGTGCCACTCGCCCGGCTCGATCCACACGGTGTCGCCCGCGCGGACGGCCTCCACCGCACCGTCCCTGCGCCGCACCCGGCCCTCGCCCTGGAGGATGTGCAGGACCTGGCCGTGTGGATGGCGGTGCCAGGCGGTGTGCGCGCCCGGCGCGAAGTGGACGTGGAACACACGCAGCCGGGAGGGAGCCGGGGGAGCGGCGATCTCGTCCAGCCATACCGCGCCGCTGAAGTTCTCGGCCGCGCCCCGCTCGGTCCCGGGGCGCTGTCGGGTGATGCGCACGTGTCGTCGAACTCCTCTACGCGATGGTGTTCTTGTGGGCCGCGAGCAGCGAGAGCAGGCCCCGGACGCCCGCGTCGAAGGCGGCCGGCGAGCCGGACGCACGGGCCAGGACGTAGCCGCCCTGGACGGTGGCGACGACCGCCGCCGCGATCTCCTCACCGTCCAGCGAGGGCGCGAACTCGCCCTGTTCCCGGCCCTCTTCCACCAGCTGGGCGATCTGTTCGCGCAGCCAGTCGAGGGTCTCGTCCACCGGGGCGCGCAGGGTGTCGTCGGCGATCACGTCCGGGTCCATCGTCAGCCGCCCGACCGGGCACCCGCGCAGCACGTCGCGCTCGCGCCGCAGATACGCCTCGACGCGCTCGTACGGCGTCCCCGGACCGGTGAGCACGGCCTCGGCGGTGGCCCGCATCTCCTGGGCCGTCCGCCGGATCGCGGCGAGCGCGAGGTCGGGCTTGCCCTTGAAGTGGTGGTACATGCTGCCCTGCCCGGCGCCGGCCCGGTCGAGGATCGCCTTGGGGCTGGTGCCCACGTAACCCCGCTCCCACAGCAGCTCGCGGGTGGACTCGATCAGTCGTTCCGAGGTGCTCATGCAGGCACTGTACATACTAGTAGTTACAGAAGTCGAGCGGTGCGCGGGAGACCGGGGAAGCAGCCGCGGACCGCCGGAGTACTCCCCGCGACGTACGCGCACTGCCGCTGGCCGTACGACGACCGCGGCCCCCTCCCGGAGCGAGGCTCGGAAGCGACACGAGGGACATCGCGACCGAGGAGTTGGACGACATGGAGACCCTGGCACAGTTCGGCGACGGCGGGCCCGGCCCGTGGATCCTGCTCTTCCCGGTGATCTGGGCGCTCGTCATCGGCGGCGGCATCGCCCTGCTGCGCCGCACGGTGTGGCGCGGCCGCCGCGGCCCGGCACGACGGGGAGCCGTCGAGGACAACTCGCCCATCACCGTGCTCGGCCACCGCTTCGCCTCCGGCGAGATCGACGAGGACGAGTACTGGCGCCGACTGTCCGTGCTGGACGAGCAGTTCGGCCGGACCGGCAAGGGCGGTGCGGCATGAGCGCGACGACCGGCACCCGGGTCGCCGCCCGGGTCGTGGACGCCGTGAAGGTGTACGGCGGTGGCGACACCGCCGTACGCGCCCTGGACGGGGTCGGCGTCGACTTCCCGGCCGGCCGCTTCACCGCCATCATGGGGCCCTCGGGCTCCGGCAAGTCCACCCTGATGCACTGCGCCGCGGGGCTGGACACGCTCACCTCGGGCACCGCCCGCATCGGCGACACCGACCTGAGCACCCTCGACGACCGCCGGCTCACCCTGCTGCGCCGCGACCGCGTCGGCTTCGTGTTCCAGGCGTTCAACCTGGTGCCGACGCTGACCGTCGCCGAGAACATCACCCTCCCCCTCGACCTGGCCGGCCGCCGGGGCGACACCGCGTGGGTCGACACGCTGATCGACGTCGTCGGACTGCGCGACCGCCTCCACCACCGGCCCGCCGAACTCTCCGGCGGCCAGCAGCAGCGGGTCGCGGTGGCCCGCGCCTTCGCCGGACAGCCGGACGTGGTCTTCGCCGACGAACCCACCGGCAACCTCGACTCCCGCTCCGGCGGCGAGGTGCTGGGCCTCCTCGGCCGGACCGTCCGGCAGACCGGCCGCACGGTCGTCATGGTCACCCACGACCCGGTCGCCGCCGCCCACGCGGACGAGGTCGTCTTCCTCGCGGACGGACGCCTCGTCGACCGCATGGACGCGCCGACCGCCGACAAGGTCCTGGACCGGATGAAAGCCTTCGAGGTGCCCTCATGAACGCCTCCGTCCGCCTGAGCGCCGCCTCGCTCCGGGCCCACAAACGCCGCTTCGCCGGGACGTTCCTCGCCGTGGTCCTCGGCGTCGCCTTCCTGGCCGGCACCCTGGTCATGGGCGACACGCTCCGCGCGAGCTTCGACACCCTGTTCGGCAACGCCGCCGGCGGCACCGACGCCGTGGTGCGCAGCGCCGACGCCATCACCACCCCGGGCGAGAGCCAGGGCGTACGGCAGCCGGTCGGCACCGACCTGGTGCGGACCGTCGAGCGGGTGCCCGGCGTCGCGGCCGCCGCCCCCAGCATCCAGGGCGCGGGCCAGCTCGTCGGCGCGAACGGCGACCCGATCGGCGGTCAGGGGCCACCCACCCTGGCGGGCAACTGGATCACCGACCCGGAGCTGAACCCGTACCGCCTCGCCGAGGGCCGCGCCCCGCAGAAGTCCGGCGAGGTCGTCGTCAACCGCGGCGCCGCCGAGAAAGGCGGCCTGGCGATCGGCGACACCACCACGCTGCGCACGCCCGACCCCGTCGAGGTCACCGTCGTGGGTCTCGCCACCTTCGGCGGCGAGGACGGCATGGCCCAGGTGACCTTCACCGGCATGACCCGGGCCGACGCCGAGAAGTACCTCACCGCGCGGCCGGGCCAGGCGGCGAGCATCCAGGTGCGGGCCGGGCCGGGCGTCGGCCAGCGGGAACTCGTCGACCGGCTGACTCCCGTACTGCCCGAGGGCGTCGAGGCCATCACCGGCGAGGAGTCGGCCGCGGAGAACACCGACATGATCTCCAGCCAGTTCCTGAGCCTGTTCACGACCTTCCTGCTCGTCTTCTCCGGCATCGCCCTGCTGGTCGCCACCTTCTCGATCCACAACACCTTCGCCATCGTGGTCGCCCAGCGCACCCGCGAGAACGCGCTGCTGCGCGCCCTGGGCGCCTCCCGCCGCCAGGTCACCGCCGCCACCCTCGTCGAGGCGGCCGTCGTGGCCGTGACCGCGTCCGCCGCCGGACTCGCGGGCGGCATCGGCATCGCGGCCGGACTCCAGGCCCTGTTCCCGGCGATCGGCTTCCCGTTCCCCGAGGGCGCCCTGGTGATCAGCGCGCCGTCGCTGCTGCTCCCGCTCGCCGTCGGCGTCGTGGTCTGCCTCGGCTCCGCCCTGCTGCCCGCCGCCCGGGCCGGCCGCACCGCACCCCTGGCGGCGCTGCGCGAGACCGCCGTCGACACCTCCGGCGCCTCCCGCGCGCGGGCGGTCACCGGCACGGGGATGCTCGTGCTCGCCCTCGCGGTGACACTCGCCGGGGTCCTGCTCTCCCCGTCGGTGTGGCTGGCCGGCGCGGGCGCGGTGCTGGCCCTGGCCTCCTTCGTCGTACTCGGCCCGGTCGCCTCCGCCACCGCCGTACGCGTCCTCGGGGCCCCGCTGGACCGGCTCCGCGGCGTCACCGGCGTCCTCGCCCGGCGCAACGCCCTGCGCAGCCCCAAGCGGACGGCGGCCACCGCGGGGGCGCTGATGATCGGCGTGGCGGTCGTGTCGCTGTTCACCGTGTTCGGCGCCTCGCTCAAGGCGACCATGGACCAGACCGTCTCCCGGTCCTTCGCGGGCGACGTCGCCGTCAGCGCGCCGTCCTTCGGCGCCGGCGGCAGCGGCCTCAGCCCGCGCCTGGCCGGCGCAGTCCAGGAACTGCCCGAGGTGGACACCGCCGTCGGCCTCGGCCGCGGAGTGGCGGACGTGGACGGCCAGGGACGGGCGCTGACCGTCACCGACCCGGTCGCCCTGCACCGCACCTTCGACCTGGGCACCGTCCACGGCTCACTGGACGACCTCGGCACCGACGGCATCGCCGTCACCGAGAGCGAGGCCGAGAAGCGCGGACTGACCACCGGTGACACCACGCGGCTCACCTTCACCGACGGACGCAGCGGGACCTTCACCGTCCGCGCGGTCTACGGACAGTCCGAACTCGCCGGCGACTACGTCATCACCCGCGCCGCCTGGGCCCCGCACCGCACCCAGGACTCCGACACCCTGGTCGCCGTCGCCTTCGAGGACGGCGTGGACGCGGACGCGGGCAAGGCGGCGGTCGAGCGGGTCGCCGACCGGTACGGCAACCCCGAGGTGCAGACCCGGGACGCGTACGCGCAGTCCTCGGCGGGCGGCATCGACATGATGCTCACCCTCGTCTACGCGCTGCTCGCCCTCGCGGTGCTCATCGCGCTGCTCGGCATCGCCAACACCCTCACGCTGGCGGTCCAGGAGCGCACCCGCGAACTCGGTCTGCTGCGGGCGGTCGGGCAGACCCGGGCCCAGTTGCGGGCCATGGTCCGCTGGGAGTCCGTCCTGGTCGCCGCCTTCGGCACGGTCGGCGGGCTCGGTCTCGGCGCCTTCCTCGGCTGGGTCCTGGTGGCCGCCTCCGACGGCGCCTCGGACAGCGCCTTCGCCTTCGCGGTGCCGCCCGCGCAGCTCGCGGTGGTGGCTCTGGTCGGCCTCGCGGCCGGCGCCCTGGCGGGCCTGCGCCCGGCCCGGCGCGCTGCCCGCCTGGACGTACTGCGCGCCGTGGCCACGGAGTAGCCCGCACCGTCACCGCCCGAGCCCGGCGAACCCGGCCGGTACGGCACCCGCACTGCACCGCGGTGCGGGTGCCGTACCGGCGGCCGGGTCGCGGAAGCGGCGGGGGCGGACGACTCGAACTCCCGCCGCCGACCGGCCGCGTCCACCCAGGCCGACCGCACCCTGGTCCGCACGGACGACGTGCCGTCAGGTCCCGCGCCGGGGCCGACGGTTGCCGGTCGCCCGAAGACGCGTCCCGGAGCCCCGCACGCCGGCCGGTACCGTGCCGTACCGCCCGCGGCAGCGGACGGTCACCGCCCGGTCAGCCGGCAACGGCCGACCGGGCGGGAGCGGGTTGGTGGCCGCCGAGGCCGACCGCGTGCTCGACCTCGGCGAACGCGGCGGCCGGCACCTCCTCGACCAGACGGCGCGGCGGGCGCGCCGCCACCGGCGGTGCGGTGGCCGGTACGGGGGTGGCGGCCGTCGGCAGCGTGAACCAGACGACCTTGCCCGACTCGCCGTCCGGCCGGACGCCCCAGCTGCCGCTCATCGCGGCCACCATGGCGAGTCCGCGCCCGCACGTCGCGAGGGGCTCGGCGTCGTCGACGACGGGCAGCCGCGGATCGTGGTCGCGCACCGAGACCGTGAGCCGGTCCAGGAGCAGTTCCATCTCCACGGTGCACGTCTTGTCGGGTCTGGCATGCAGGTGGACGTTGGTCAACAACTCCGTCACGCCGAGCACCGCCCGGTCGATCAGGAGATCCATATGCCAGTAGCGCAATTGCGCAGATACGATTCTGCGGACCTGGCCGATCCGCGACGGCAGAGCTTGGAGCTCCACCGTGCAGTGTCTGCTTGGGTGAGTGATCACGGCTGCGACTCCCCGACATAGAGGTCCGGAAGAACACGGAGTTCGGATCCAGCGAGGCGCACCTGGCGCACGCCGCCCGCTGTCATGGCCGGCGGGCTGGTTCGCAGCGTTATCGCCGGTAAACCCAGAGTGACGTGTGACCAGCGTGACGCAAGGGGTGAGGCACCGCAACTTACGGCCATCTCTCAGGCGCGGCGTCCGGACGCCCTGCGCACCGCCTCGATGAAGCGGCGGGCCGCGGGCGGGCCCGGTTCGCCGGGAGCCGGGTCGCGCTCGCCGAGGGTCAGCAGGTACCGCTTGCCGTCGAGGTCGGCCAGTGCCCGGTCCTGCGGGGCGAACCACGGGCGGGAGGCGCGTACCGCCTGCACCGGCGCGCTGTCTATCTCACTGCCGTAGCTGGTCAGCAACTCCACCCGGCCGCCGCTGATCCGGACCGTCCCGGCCCGGGTGAGCGAACGCAGCCGCTTGCCGATCCGCACCCCCGTGGCCCTGAACTCCGGCTCCGCCATGGCCGTCGCCCCCTCGCGCGTGTCGGTTCCCGCCCGCCGCTGGCAGTCTGCCCGTACCGCGCACCGAGCACCAGTACGCACCGCCCGTTTCCGGAGGCGACCGGAGCACTCGCGCGAATGCGCCCCCCCGCCGCACCGCCACCGCGTCGCCGCCGGCACCCCAGGGGTGCCTTTGAGGCGCCCAAAGGGGTGTTTATGCAGGTGAGAAGCGCGTGGAAGGTGTTTATGATCCAGGTGTCGGCCGCGCTGTCCGCCGTCGGCGCGCAGCGTAAGGAGCCCCCGAAGTGAGCACTGACCGGCAGACCGCCACCGGCGCCACCCTCGACGTCGACCACAGCGACACCGCCTACCGCGCCTGGCTGAAAGAAGCCGTCCGCAAGGTCCAGGCCGACGCCAATCGCTCGGCCGACACCCACCTGCTCCTGTTCCCGCTCCCGGAGCACTGGGGCATCGACCTGTACCTGAAGGACGAGTCGACCCACCCGACGGGCAGCCTCAAACACCGCCTCGCCCGCTCCCTGTTCCTCTACGGCCTGTGCAACGGCTGGATCCGGCCGGACCGCCCGGTGATCGAGGCGTCCAGCGGCTCGACGGCCGTCTCCGAGGCGTACTTCGCGAGCCTGATCGGCGTGCCCTTCATCGCCGTCATGCCCCGCACGACGAGCACCGAGAAGATCCGCCTGATCGAATTCCACGGCGGACGGTGCCACTTCGTGGACGACTCCCGGCGGATGTACGAGGAGTCGGCCCGCCTCGCGGCGGAGACCGGCGGCCACTACATGGACCAGTTCACCTACGCCGAGCGCGCCACCGACTGGCGCGGCAACAACAACATCGCCGAGTCGATCTTCCGCCAGCTGCGGCTGGAACGGTACCCCGAGCCGTCCTGGATCGTCGCCACGGCCGGCACCGGTGGCAC
Organism: Streptomyces sp. NPDC102490; assembly: GCF_044765285.1. Lineage (NCBI taxonomy): Bacteria > Bacillati > Actinomycetota > Actinomycetes > Kitasatosporales > Streptomycetaceae > Streptomyces > Streptomyces sp. NPDC102490. Next base: position 105,218 of record NZ_JBIWJU010000008.1, on the reverse strand, counting down.
CTCGGCGACCCTCGCCCGCTACGTCCACTACATGCAGTACGACACCCGCGTCTGCGTCGCCGACCCGGAGAACTCCTGCTTCTTCGAGGGCTGGACGACCGGAGATCCGGACGTGGCCTGCGACCGGGGCTCCCGGATCGAGGGCATCGGCCGCCCCCGGATGGAACCGAGCTTCGTGCCCGGCGCCATCGACCGCATGATGAAGGTGCCGGACGCGGCGAGCGTCGCGGCCGTACGCTCCTTGGCGCGGGCCATCGGCCGCAAGGCGGGCGGCTCCACGGGCACCGGGCTGTGGAGCGCGCTGAAGATCGTCGCCGAGATGGTGGCCGCGGGGGAGCGGGGCAGCGTCGTGACGCTGCTGTGCGATCCGGGGGACCGGTACCTCGACAAGTACTACTCGGACGCCTGGCTCGCCGAACAGGGCCTCGACATCGAGCCGTACACGGCGGCGATCGAGTCCCTGCTGCGCACCGGCAGACTGCTCGACTGACCCGGGCGTCGGTCGCCGGTCGCCGGTCGCCGGTCGCCGGGCTACGGGCGCCGCAGCCGCCGGTCCAACGACGTCATGGCGCCCCGGAAGGCCCGCCCCAGCCCCGGACGCGCCCGGTCCAGCACGAAGCGGAACGGCGCCGTACCGTCCGCCGCGAACGTCCAGCGCACCCGCGTCCCGGCACCGGCAGGCGTCAGCCGCCACTCCTCCAGCATGGCCCGGGCGCCCGGCGCGTTGGTGACGTCGACGCGGTAGGCGTACACCTCGGGCCGCTCGGCCGCCAGCACCGTCTCCACGAAGCGCGTGCCGCCCTTGAGCCGGATCTCGCGCCCCGCGCCCTCACCGATGGGCCGGGCGAACGTCACCGCCGAGAACCACGCGGTCCAGCCGGGCACGTCCTCGGCCAGGGCGCGGAAGACGGCGTCCGGAGCGGCGGTGATCTCCCGCGCGAAGACCAGGCGTACCGGTGCCGTCTCGACGAAGCCGAGACCCACCGGGCGCAGACGGCGAACCATGGACACCACCCCTCTGTGCGAAGCCGCGCATGGCGGACGAGCGGCCGGGTGGCGCCACGATAGACCCGCGCGTGCCCGGTGTCAGCGGGGCGGGCGCCCTGCGACGGGCCCGCCCGGCGCCTCGCGCGGCAGGGGTCCCGTGCCCGCCGGCGTCAGTCCGCCGCGGGCTCCGGCTCGCCCGCCACGACCAGCCCGAGGTGCTCGGCGACCTCCGCGCGGGCGTCCGCGGACAGGCCCGAGTCGGTCACGAGCGTGTCCACCTGCTCCAGCGCGGCGAACGAACTCAGCCCCACGACACCCCACTTGGTGTGGTCGGCGACCACCACGACACGCCGTGCCGACTGCACCAGACGCCGGTTCGTCTCGGCCTCCGCGAGGTTCGGCGTGGACAGGCCGGCCTCGGCCGATATCCCGTGCACGCCCAGGAACAGCACGTCGAAGTGGAGCGTCGCGATCGCCTGGTCGGCGACCGGGCCCACCAGCGAGTCGGAGGGGGTGCGCACCCCGCCGGTGAGCACCACCGTCGCCCCGCCCTGCCGCGCCCCCGAGGTGCGCTGCGCCACGTGGAACACGTCGGCCACCCGCACCGAGTTGGTGACCACCGTCAGCTCCGGCACGTCCACCAGCCGGTGCGCCAGCGCGTACGTCGTCGTACCGCCCGACAGGGCGATCGCGGCGCCCGGCGCGACCAGCTCCGCGGCGGCCCGCGCGATGTCCTCCTTGGCGGTCGGCTCCAGACCCGACTTGGCCTCGAACCCCGGTTCGTGGGTGCTCGCCTCCGCCACCGGGACCGCTCCGCCGTGCACCTTCTCCAGCACACCCTGCCGGGACAGCGCGTCGAGGTCGCGGCGGACCGTCATGTCCGACACGCCGAGCTTGCGGGTCAGCTCGTTGACCCGGACCCCGCCCCGGCGGCGCACCTCGTCGAGGATCAGGGCGCGCCGCTGCTCCGCGAGGAGGTTCGGATTCTCACTCACGTACGCTTCGGTCCTTTCGCCGCAAACCGTCCGACCCGCCGCCGCACTCGCTCTGATGAGGGCTTGTCCCCGCACCCGTGCGCGGACATCCCATCCTCGCACGCCCCGCCACGGCCCGCGCCACCGCCCGCCGGGCGCCACCGGTCGCACGGAACGGGGAGATTCCGTGGCGAGGGGTGCACGACGCCCGCGGACGGGAGATCCTGTGCCCGCACGGACACAGCCGACGGTGCGTCACGGGGGAGTGCGGACAGTGAAGAAGGCGCAGGAACGGGTCGGGACGGGCGGGACCGACGCGCCAAGCGGCGCCGCCCTGGAACTCCTGGTCCACGGAGTGGGCGGTACGACACCCGCCGAGATGCTGGACGACCCGCGGACCGTGCGGATCACCGGCGACCACGTCGCGGCCGTCTTCCGGCGCACCGAGGACGCCGACGCCGAGTCCCGGCCCGAGGACTACCGGGGCCGGCCGGTGCCCGAGGCCTACGTCTGGTGCAACCTCACCTCCGGCAACGGCACCCGGGCCCTGTGGCTGCTGCTCCTGCCCTTCATGGTGGTCAACATCGCGCACTGGATGCGGCCCGCCGCCCACGGCCGGATCCGCACGGTCCGCCTCTACGGACTGCTGCTGCGGCTCGCGGCCCTCACCCTGACGGTGCTCCTCGTCGCCGCCGCCTGCGAGGTCGCCCTCGACCTCGTGGCCTGGCAGTGCGCGGGCACGCGCGCGTGCGCCGAGCGGCACAGCTGGCTGGGCTTCCTGTCGCCGGTGATGTCCGACGGCGGCTGGTGGAGCATGCCCGGCCGCAGGCTCGCCCTCGCGGCCGCGGTGCCCGCCGCACTCACCGGGCTGCTCTGGTACCTGTCGCTGCGCACCTGGCGGGCGTACGAGTCCCAGCAGCCGATGGACCGCGGGGCCGACCCCCAGGAGGACCCCCGCCACGCCGCGCTGGGCCGCCCCGGGTTCTGGTACGGGCGCCGCCTGGTGGCCCGGCTGCGCGGCGCGCACACCGCCGCCGGACTGCTGACCGTCGCCGTGGCGGCGACCGCACCGGCGGCCCGGTTCGACCGCCGGCCGGGCGGGCCCGCGCTGCTCGACACGCTCGGATGGCTGCTGCTGGGGGCCCTGTCCGCGGGGGCCGTCGCCGTGGTCGCGGTGGTGTGCCGCCGCGGCCGCAGCGAGCGCCGCCTCGACCGGCGGCTCGACGAGCACCTCGTACGCCGTCTGCCGCTCGCCGCCCTCCTGCTGTGCGTCCTCGCCCTGCTGTACGGCGGCTGGGCCCGCCCGGAATGGACGTCGCAGGGCCGGCTGGCCGGCGACATGGCCTTCGGTGGCATCGCCCTGGTGCAGGGGCTGCTGGTCATCGCGCTGGCCGTGGTCGCCCACCTGCTCCACCGCAGCCGCCCCGACGCCCGCGCCGCGATCCGGGGCCTGGGCGGTCCCGCCGTCGCCATGCTGGCCTGCGCGCTGGGCGGCGTCATGTCCGGCGGCGTCTCCCAGCGCGTCTCCGACTGGATGGACGGCACCGGCACCTTCCTCGACGGCCCGCCCGTCCTGCTGACCTGGCAGGCGTCCGTCATCCCGCCGCTGCTCCTCGTCGTGCTGCTGATGTGCGCCGTGCTCGCCCGGCACACCCTGCGCCTGGCCCGCGCGGAACGGGACGCCGTGGAACGCGACCACCCCGGGGAGACCGGAGACCCCGGGCGGACCCGGCGCATCGCCCTCACCCGCGCCACGGCCACGCTCACCGACCGGGCGCCCCTCCTCGTCGCCCTCACCTCCGCCGCCACCCTGCTTCTGGGCGCCGGAGCCCTGGTGGGCGCCCTGACCACCGAGAAGGTGCCGGGGGAGGCCGCGCGGGGGACGTACGCCGCCGTCCAGGGGGCCGCCCAGACCGCGCAGGAGCTGGGCTCCTGGCTGATCGGCCTCGGCTTCATACTGTTCGTCACCTGGGGCAGGCGCGCCTACAAGGACGCCTCCGCGCGGCGCACCATCGGCATCCTGTGGGACGTCGGCACCTTCTGGCCGCGCGCCGCACACCCCTTCGCACCGCCGTGCTACGCCGAGCGCGCGGTGCCCGACCTGACCTGGCGGATGGCGACCTGGACCCGCGCCACCGGCGGCCGGCTGGTCATCTCCGGGCACTCCCAGGGCAGCGTCCTCGCCGCCGCCGCGTCCTGGCAGCTCGAACCGTCCGTCCGCAAGCGGGTCGCCCTGCTCACCTACGGCTCCCCGCTGGAGCGGCTGTACGGCCGCTGGTTCCCCGCCCACTTCGGCCCCGAGGCGCTCGCCTCGCTGCACGCGGAGGTCGACTGCTGGCGCAACCTCTACCGGCGCACCGATCCCATCGGCGGCCCGATGCGACTGCCCGGCGACGCGGGCCCCGCGGTGGACCGCGCACCCCTCAAGGACCCGCTGACGTACGGCCGGACCGAACTCCACCCGCTGCCGGCGCCGGTCCTCGGGCACTCCGACTACCAGGCCGACCCGGCCTTCGCCGAGGAACGCGGACGGCTGCTGGGCCGACTGGGGCCGGAGGTACCGGTGCCGCGCCGGACGGGCGGCGCCGCGGAGTCCGTCCCGGCGGCGGACGACGCGACGGAGAGCTGCTGAGGCCCGTCCGGAACGGGCGCCCGCTCCGCTAGGGCATTTCGGGCAGGTCCTCGGGGTACAGCAGGGTCAGGTCGTCCGTGCTGGGGTCGGACTGTTGGGCGACCCGGCTCGCGTGCCGCTCCACCATCGCCTCGAAGGTCTGGCGGGCGGTGCGGCCGTTGCCGAAGGCCGGGCCCTTCGGAATCTCCGTGAAGTACTTCGTCAGCGCCTCGGCCGTGCCCGGCGCCAGCCGGTACTCGTGCTCGTCCGCCTGCTGCTCCACGATCCGCAGCAGCTCCCCCGGGCCGTAGTCGCCGAAGGTGATGGTCCGGGAGAAGCGGGACGCCACACCGGGGTTGACGGACAGGAAACGCTCCATCTCCGCCGTGTACCCCGCGACGATCACGACGACGGACTCCCGCTGGTCCTCCATCAGCTTGACCAGCGTGTCGATGGCCTCCTTGCCGAAATCCCGGCCCGCGTCCTCGGGGGAGAGCGCGTACGCCTCGTCGATGAACAGCACGCCGCCGTGCGCCCGCTGGAACGCCTCCTGGGTGCGGATCGCCGTGGAGCCGATGTGCTCGCCCACCAGGTCCACCCGGGACACCTCGACCAGGTGGCCCTTGTCCAGCACGCCGAGCGAGGCGAGGATCTCCCCGTACAGCCGGGCCACCGTCGTCTTGCCGGTGCCCGGGGAGCCGGTGAAGACCAGGTGCCGCTTGACCGACGCGGCCTTCAGGCCCGCCCGCTGCCGGCGCCGGCCCACCTCGATCATGTCGGTGAGCGCGCGCACCTCGCGCTTGACGCTGTCCAGGCCGACCAGGGCGTCCAGTTCGCCCAGCACGGCCTTCGAGGTCCGGGCCGGCTCCTGGGGGGCGGTGCCCGCGATCAGCGGCTCCTGCTCCGTGGTGCGCTGCCCGGGGATCGAGCCCAGCAGCCCCGGGGACTGGGCCGCCGTCTGCACCACCGGCTCGGGCGCGGCGGGCGCCGTCAGGCCGGTGCTCTCGTCACTGGTGCAGTCCTCGACGAGCGGCCCGGAGTCGTACGCCGTGTCGGGGCCGCCGTCCGCGAACTCGTACCCGCCGCGCGCGCACCGCTCCGTGCGGCACTTCTTCAGCGTCGTACGACAGCCGTCGATCACATGGAAGCCGTAGCCGGCGCTGCCGGTGACCCGGCAGTTCAGGAAGCTGCCGCGGCCTCCGGCCGACACGTAGACACCCGCCTCGGAGGGGGAGTCGACGGTGCAGCGCTCGATGGTGGGATCGGCGCCCTTGGTGACGATCACACCGGTGCGATTGCCGTCCAGGGTGCAGTTGTTCAGAGTGCCGCCGCTGCCGTGGTCGCGGAACCACGCGCCGGTGGCGGCGTCCCGGATGCGGCAGTCGTCGAGCTGCGCGGTGGCGCCGTCGCTCACCGACACGGCGGTGTTGCGCACCTGGGAGAGGTCGCTGTCGACGACGTCCGCGCGGGAGCCGCGGTCCAGCACGAACAGCGCGTCCGGCACGTCGTGCACCCGGCAGGAGTCGAGCACCGCGGTGGCACCGTCGCTGACCCAGACCGCCGGGTAGTCGCCGGTGCTGTCGAAGATCTCGCACTGGTTGGCGTCCACGCGGGTGCCCGGGTCCCACACCGACAGGCCGTTGCGCCCGAACTTCCGCACACTGGTGCGGGTCAGGGTGAGCACCGAGCGGGACCTGAGGTCGACCGCGTTCTCCGGGATGTCGTGGATGCGGCAGTCGGCGAGGGTGAGCACGGCGTCCGTGTCCAGCGTGACGCCGTCGCCGGTGGTGCGGTGCACGTCGCAGTCGGTCAGGTGGGCCGTGGCCCGGCCGGTCACCTGCACGCCGCTGCCGCGGACCTCGTAGACCTCGCAGCCCACGGCCTCCAGGGCGGAGCCCTCGCCGGTCGCCGTCAGGCCGGAACCCGCCGCGTGGTGCACCCGGCAGCGCTCCAGCCGGGGGTGGGCGCCCGAGCGCACCGCGACGCCCGCCTGACCGGCCGCGACGACCTCGCACTCCTCGAACACGCCGCCCCCGCCGTCCAGGACGGCGATGCCGACACCGGCCGGGTTGTCGACGGTGCAGCGCCGCACCGTGGGACGCGCGCTGCCGCGCACCTCTATCCCGGAGGCGGAACGCGCGACGATCCTCAGGCCCAGCAGTTCCGGTGTGCCGTCCTCCACCAGCACCGCGGGCGCCGCCGCGTCCTGGCCCTCGACGTGCAGGTCCTGGATCACCGCCGAGGCGCGCACGGTCAGCGGGACACCGTCGGCGGGCGCGATCCGGACCGAACCCTGGGCACCCTCGGGCCCGCGCAGGGTCACCGCCCGCTGGACGACGAGGTTCTCCCGGTAGGTCCCGGGGGCGACGGTGAGGACGTCGCCGTCGGCCGCGGCCTCCAGGGCAGCGGCGAGCGATGCGTACTCACCCGTGCGGCGCCGCCACCGCGAGGTGCCGGTGTGCGTCACCTGGACCGTGCCCTGTGCCATGGCGTTGCTGTGCCCCCACCTCGTCGTACGCGGGTCGTCGCCGATTCGGTTCGGCCGGTCCACCGTAGCGTGCGCGCAGGTGGTGAGTTGACCGGAGCCCGAAGCCCGTCAACTGCCCGCGCCGGTCCTGCCCCAGTCCGGTCCCGCCCGCTCCCACTCCTGCTCCAGGCGCGCGTACCGGCGGCGGACCAGGCGCCAGACCACGATCCGCCGGGCGGCCTCCACCAGGGCCGCCGTCACCACCGCGGTGCCGATCCCGGCGAGCACGGCGTGCGTGGCCGCGGTCGCGGAGTCCAGCGGCCGGGCCACCGCGCGGCCCCGAGCGTCCGTCCACAGCGCGAATCGGTCGCCGCTGCCGGGGCGGTCGATGCCCACCAGGAGGGGCCCCTCGTGCCGCGAGCCGTCCGGCCCGGACCAGGCGGCGAGGACGCGGCTGCGCAGCTCTTCGCCGGAGGAGGCGCCCTCGGGGTCGACGGTCAGGGGCGAACGCTCCAGGGGCCGGACCACGGTGGCCATCACCCGGTGCCGCGCCTCGTGCTGTTCGCGCACCGACCGCTGCAGGGCGCTCTGCGCCGCGCCGCCCACCAGCACGCCGACCAGGGGCGCCACGAACACCGTCAGCAGCAGCGCCGTCAGGGCCACCCAGGCCTCGGCCCGGTCGCTCGTGCGGCACAGCGGATTGCCTCGCCAACGCCACAGACCTGTGATCGCCCGCACGCACGCAGCCCCTTCCGCTCCGCTCCACCCCCCGTCGAGCCGTTCACGTGGACCCCGGGCGGATCGGACCGCGGGGGGCGCCGTCCCCGCTCGGTGGCCCGTCACGGCCGGTTCTCATGAACCTCTCATCAAGCCCAACGCGCGTACCCCGCACCGGGTTCCCGTCACCGGGCCGTTCGTCCGGAACCGGAGCGCGGTCCGGGCGGGCGGCCGCTCCTCACTCGACGATCCGCACCGGGTCGCCGACCCGGACCGTGCCGCGGCCGAGGGGGACCAGGTTCTGCCCGAAGACCAGTCTGCCGTCGACGCGCCGGTGCCGGCCGAGGCTGTGCAGGGGCTCGGCGCCGCGGCCGGCGGTGCCCTGGTCGGTGGTGGTCACGACGCACCGCCCGCACGGCTTGGCGACCCGCAGGACGACCTCGCCGACGGCGATGCGCGACCAGGTGTCCTCGGCCCAGGGTGCGGTGCCGGAGACGACCAGGTTGGGCCGGAAGCGGTTCATGGGCAGCGGGCCATCGTCCGCGTGTTCACCGCGTGCGATCAGGGAGTTGAGGGCGTCGAGCGAGGCGGTGGTGGTCAGCAGCAGCGGGAAGCCGTCCGCGAAGGAGACGGTCTCGCCCGGCAGCGCGTACTGCGGGTCCACGGGGCGGCGGGTGGCGGGGTCGTCCAGGTGCACCAGCCGGACGTCGGCTCCGAGCAGCGCGCTGCACCAGGCGTGCGCGGCCTCGTCCTCGGCGGGCAGTGCCTCGACCTTGTCCCGGAAGATCCGCACCGTCACGGTGCCCGGCGCGCGCGGGACGGGCACCGAGAGGGGTGACATGCCGGGCGCGGACAGCCGAACGCCGCCGCCGGGCAGAAGCTCGGCGGCGGCCAGGGCGAGGCGCGGCTGCCCGCGTTGCGTGACGACCTTTCCCCCGTCGTCGATCAGCATCCAGCGTCGGTCTCCGGCCGGCCCCCAGGGCTCCACCACGGCCTCCTGGAGCGACAGGCTCCGGAACGCCTTGACCGGATGGACGTGGATCGACTGCAGTCGCGCATACCCCATGAGGTCATCGTGCCAGGTGGCACCGACAACCCGGAGGACGGCTCAGTAGCCGCGGTACTGCTGCTGGTGGTACGGATCCTGGTACGGCGCGGGGGCCGGCCGGGGAGCCGCGGGGCGCATCGCCTCGTACCCCGCGGGGCCGGGCGCGGCCGGGCGGGGCTGCTGCGGCTGCTGGGGGCCCGGGTAGCCGCGTGGCGCGGTCGCCTGGTGCGGGATGTACGCGGCGGGGGCCTGCTGCAACGGGGCGGGCTGCGGGGCCTGCTGCGGGTATCCGTAGGAGGGCTGCGAGGGGCCCGCGGGCAGGGCGGGCAGGGCGGACGACCGCGCGGGCAGGTGGCTGCTGCTCGGCATGTCGTACGCGGCGGGGACCCGGATCGGGGCGATCTGCGGTGTGCCCCGTTCGGCCACGAGCGAGTCGTAGATCGGGGTGTCCGGGAAGGAGGCGGAGTAGTAGCCGCCGCCATAAGTGGAGCGGGGGGAGGTCATGGCCATAAGTTAAGCCCACGATGTGCTGGTTGGGGAGACCGATAAGAGGGTTGTTTTCCGTGTCCGCGGTGACCGGGCATCCCCAATGCGAGCGAACTTGGCAAAATAGGGCGCCTGGCCACCCGCTTTTGCGGTAAAGGCCGAGTTCCGGGCGGGTTACCGGCGGTTGGCCGAACCTTCCGCGGGACGCTTCCTCAAGGGCGGGCGGCCCGGAGAATAGGTTGTGCGTCAGGACTCGACGATGCGCCGGGACATCACCCGGCTCGGTGACACGTGATGGGGGCGGACATGTCAATGCCGAAAGGATCGAACACCCCGGTGCCGACGACGGCGCTGCGGGTCGAACTGGGCTGGCGGTCCGGACCCGGCGTGCCCGACGCGGACGCCTCCGCCCTCCTGCTGGTGGGCGGCAAGGTCCGTTCCGACGCGGACTTCGTTTTTTACAACCAGTCGGTCCACGCCTCCGGTTCGGTCCGTCACGAGGGCAAGCGGGACGTCGGCGGCCGGGTGACCGACAGCCTGCTCGTCGACCTCGCGCGCGTGGAACCCGCGATCGAGACCGTGATCCTCGCCGCCTCCTCGGACGGCGGGTCCTTCGGCCAGGTCCCCGATCTGTACATCGAGGTGCGCGACGCCGCGCGGAACACCGTCGTGGCCCGCTTCGACAACCCGGGCGCGACCGTCGAGACGGCCTTCGTACTCGGCGAGTTCTACCGCCGCCAGGGCGCCTGGAAGTTCCGCGCCGTCGGGCAGGGGTACGACAGCGGACTCGAGGGACTGGCCACCGACTACGGCATCTCGGTGGACGAACCGCAGCACGCACCTGCGACCGCCCCGACGACCCCCGCCCCGCCCGCGCCCGCCCCGCCGGCGCCGACGGCCCCGCCCGGTCCGCCCGCCGCGCCCGCCGTCCCTGCCGCGGCGCCCCCGCCGGCGCCCTCCGCACCCCCCGCCCAGCCGGTCCGGCTGACCAAGGTCACGCTCACCAAGGCGGCGCCCTCCGTCTCGCTGACCAAGCAGGGCGGTACCTCCGGCGCCCTGCGCGTCAACCTCAACTGGCAGGTGCGCAAACAGTTCTCGGGCTGGGCCCGCAAGCTCGGCCGCCCGGTCGCCATGCACGACGACCTCGACCTCGACCTGTGCTGCCTGTACGAACTGAGCGACGGCAGCAAGGGCGTCGTCCAGGCACTCGGCAACGCCTTCGGGGCGCTGCACCAGCCGCCGTTCATCCACCTCGACGGCGACGACCGCACCGGCGCCGTGTCGACCGGCGAGAACCTCACCATCAGCCTCGACCACCAGCGGTACTTCCGGCGCATCCTCGTCTTCGTGACCATCTACGAGGGCGCCCGCTCCTTCGCCGACCTGCACGCCACGGTCACCCTCCAGCCGCAGTACGGCGCCCCGGTCGACTTCTCGCTCGACGAGTGCGCCGTGCCCTCGACGGTGTGCGCCCTCGCGCTGATCACCAACACCGGAAGCGACCTCGTCGTCCAGCGCGAGGCCCGCTACCTGGTGCCCGAGCGCGGCGTGAGCCCCCAGCGGACGGTCGATTACGCCTACGGCTGGGGCATGAACTGGACCCCCGGCCGGAAATGACCCGCCCCGGGCTGCTCAGCCCGCTCGGCCCTCCTCGGGCACGGCGTCCGGACGGGCGTAGGTGCGGCCCTTCCAGGCGGCGCCCCGCCCCCGGTAGTGCTGCACCGCCGAGTCGACCGTCATCAGGAGATAGAGCGACGCGGTGAACGGCAGCAGCGGAGCGAGCCACAGCGGCTGCCGGTAGTAGCGCAGCATCGGCAGATACGTTCCCGCCATCACCAGCCAGGCGGCGGCGCCCAGCACGGCCGCGGCCCCGGCCCCCTGCCCCGCCGCCAGGCCGACGAGGAACGCCGACGGCGGCACCAGGTACACCAGTGCCAGGCCGAGCACCGTTCCGGCGAGCACCAGCGGGTTGTGCCGCAACTGCGCGTACGCGCTGCGCGAGACCATCCGCCACAGGTCGTGCAGCCGCGGGTACGGACGCACGCTGTCCACCCGTTCGGCCAGGCCCAGCCAGACCCGGCCGCCGGTGGCCTTGACCGCGCGGGCGAGGGCCACGTCGTCGATGACGGCGTGCCGGATGGCGTCGGGGATCCGCGCCCGCTCGGCGGCGTCGGCACGCAGCAGCACACAGCCGCCCGCCGCGGCCGCCGTCCGCGTCGCCTTCTTCCGCCTGCTCCCGGCGCGGCCACCGCCGATCCACCGGAACGGGTACAGCTGGGCGAAGAAGTAGACGAAGGCCGGCACCACGAGCCGCTCCCAGACGCTCTCCACCCGCAGCCGGGCCATCTGGGAGACGACGTCGAAACCGCCGGTGCCGGCCGCCGACACCAACCCGCGCAGACTGTCCGGGGCGTGCGCGATGTCGGCGTCCGTCAGCAGCAGGTACTCGGGCTCACGCGCGCGTGCCAGGCCGATGCCGTGCCGCACCGCCCACAGCTTGCCCGTCCAGCCGGCGGGCGGCTCCCCGGGCGAGGCCACGGTCAGCGGCAGCCCCTCGTGCCGCCGGGCCAGCTCGCACGCCAGCTCACCGGTGCCGTCCGTGCTGCCGTCGTCGATCAGGAAGACCTCGGCCCGCCCCGGGTAGTCCTGGGCGAGCAGGGACGGCAGGCTCTCCGGCAGCACCGCCGCCTCGTCGCGCGCGGGGACCACGACGCACACCGAGGGCCAGACCTCCGGCTCCTCCCAGGCCGGAAGTCTGACGTCGGTACGCCAGAAGAAGCCCCGGGCGAGCAGCAGCCACAGCCAGGCGGCGAGGGAGAGGGCTGCCACGACGGTCACGACGGAAGTCCACACATCGGCGCTCACGTGCGCAGTCTGCCCCACGGCACCGGCCGGTGGCGGCGCATCGTCTATGGTGGCCGGGTGAAGATCGCGCTCATGGACTCCGGAATCGGTCTGCTGGCGGCGACCGCCGCGGTACGGCGGCTGCGACCGGACGCCGATCTCATCCTCTCCCTGGACCCCGACGGGATGCCCTGGGGCCCGCGCACCCCGGAGGACCTGACCGGGCGGGCCCTCGCCGTGGCCGAGGCCGCCGCCGCGCACCGTCCGGACGCCCTGATCGTCGGCTGCAACACCGCCACGGTGCACGCCCTGCCCGCGCTGCGTGCCCGGCTCGAACCCGGGGTGCCCGTCATCGGCACCGTGCCGGCGATCAAGCCCGCGTCGGCCGGCGGCGGTCCCGTGGCGATCTGGGCGACACCGGCCACCACCGGCAGCCCCTACCAGCGCGGTCTGATCGAGGAGTTCGCCGGCGGGGTGAGGGTCACCGAGGTGCCGTGCCCGGGACTCGCCGACGCCGTCGAGCACGCGGACGAGACGGCGATCACCGAGGCCGTCCGCGCCGCCGCCGCCCTCACACCCGGCGACGTGACGACCATCGTCCTGGGCTGCACCCATTACGAACTGGTCGCCGAACGCATCCGCGCCGCCGTGCAGCGCCCCGACGCCCCGCGCCTGGTCCTGCACGGTTCCGCCGGAGCGGTGGCCGCCCAGGCGCTGCGCCGGATCGGGGCCCGCCCCGACCCCGGCGCCCCGGCGGAGGGCACCCTGACCGTGCTGCTGAGCGGACGCGAGGGCACCCTGCCCGCGCCGGCGCTCGCCTACGACGAGGGCAGGCTCCTGCGCGCGGTCACGCCCGCCGGCTGACGCGCCGTTCCGCCCGGTCGGCTCAGTCACCCTGCGCGACGAGGTACCCGCGCAGAGAAACATGAGTAACCTCATATCCATGAGGCATCGCCACGGCGAGACCGTCCCACCGTCGAACGTCTGGACCGGCCGTGCCACCAACCGGGTCCAGTGGTTCCTGGCGCTCATCGGCGCCGCCTGCATGGCGCTCGGCATCGCCCTGGCCGTCGAATCGGCCTGGGAGACCGGCGTCGCCCCGCTCGCCATGGCCGTCGTCGGCTGCATCGCGGCGGGACTCCTGGTCCTGTTCGGCACCCTCGCGTTCGTGCACGTGGCGCTGAGAGTCGACGAGGACTGCCTCGAGGTGCGCTGCGGCCACATCGGCGTGCCACGCCGCCGCATCCCCCTCTCCCATGTCGCCGGTGCCGAGTTCGCGCCGCACGTCACCCCGCGCCACTGGGGCGGCTGGGGCTACCGGTGGCGTCCCGAGATGGGCACCGCCGTCGTCGTGCGGCGCGGTGAGGGCCTGATCCTGCGGCTGTGGGACGGGCACACCTTCACGGTCACCGTGGACGACGCGGAGGCGGCCGTCCAGGTCATCAAGGACCGGCTGCGTCCGAAGACACCGGGCCCGGCTCACTGAACCGAACGCTTCGAGCGACCCGCCCCGCCGGGCGGGCGGAGCGTGCCGGGCGATCCGGGGCGCCCGGTGGGCCGAGACGCGGCACGCAGGCCGAGCCCCCGCCGAGCCGGTCGGGCCGCTCGGACCGTCCTGTCCGCGGCCAGGTCACCCGCCGTACACTCCGGGGGGTGACAGCCACCGCAACCTCCGTCGGCGAGTCGGACCGGACAGAGCCGCAGCCCACACCCGCCCCCGGGGCCCTCGCGCGGCTCGTGCGCCTCGTCCCGGCCGCCGCCGCGGCGCTCTCCGGAGTGCTCCTCTACGTCAGCTTCCCGCCGCGCACCCTGTGGTGGCTCGCGCTGCCCGCGTTCGCCGTCTTCGGCTGGGTGCTGCGCGGCCGCGGCTGGAAGGCGGGCCTCGGCCTCGGCTACCTCTTCGGCCTCGGCTTCCTGCTCCCGCTGCTGGTGTGGACCGGCGTGGAGGTCGGCCCCGCCCCCTGGCTCGCCCTGGCCGCGATCGAGGCGCTGTTCGTGGCGGCCGTCGGCGCGGGCGTCGCCGCGGTGTCGAAACTGCCCGGGTGGCCGGTGTGGGCGGCGGCGCTGTGGATCGCGGGAGAGGCGGCACGCGCGCGCGTGCCCTTCCAGGGCTTCCCCTGGGGCAAGATCGCGTTCGGACAGGCGGACGGCGTGTTCCTGCCGCTCGCGGCGGTCGGCGGCACACCGCTGCTCGGCTTCGCGGTGGTCCTGTGCGGCTTCGGTCTCTGCGAGGCCGTACGCCTGGCCGACCGGGCACGCCGCGGCGACGGGGTACGGCGCGGCGCCGCGGCCGTGGCGCTGCTCGGCGTGGCCGTGCCCGTCGTGGGCGCCGTGGCCGCCCGGCCGCTGGTCAGCGACACGGCGGAGGACGGCACCGCGACCGTGGCCGTGATCCAGGGCAACGTGCCGCGCGCGGGGCTCGGCTTCAACGCCCAGCGCCGCGCGGTACTCGACTACCACGCGCGCGAGACGCAGCGCCTGGCCGCGGAGGTGAGGGCGGGCGAGGTGGCACGCCCGGACTTCGTGCTCTGGCCGGAGAACTCCTCGGACATCGACCCCTTCGCCAACGCCGACGCCCGCCGGATCATCGACGAGGCCGCCCGGGCGATCGGCGCGCCCATCTCGGTCGGCGGCGTCGTGGAACGTGACGGGAAACTGCTCAACGAGCAGATCCTGTGGGACCCGGACAAGGGCCCCGTCGACACCTACGACAAGCGGCAGATCCAGCCCTTCGGCGAGTACCTGCCGCTGCGCTCGCTCATCGGGGCGATCAACGAGACCTGGACCTCCATGGTCAGCAGGGACTTCAGCCGGGGCACCGAGCCCGGCGTGTTCACCATGGCCGGCACCGAGGTGGGCCTGGTGACCTGCTACGAGGCGGCCTTCGACTGGGCCGTGCGCTCCGAGGTCACCGACGGCGCCCAGCTGATCTCCGTGCCCAGCAACAACGCGACCTTCGACCGCAGCGAGATGACGTACCAGCAGCTCGCCATGTCCCGGATCCGCGCGGTGGAACACAGCCGGACCGTCACCGTTCCGGTGACCAGCGGCGTCAGTGCGATCATCATGCCGGACGGCAGGATCACCCAGAAGACCGGCATGTTCGTGGCGGACTCCCTGGTCCAGGAGGTGCCCCTGCGCTCCTCCGAGACGCCCGCCACCCGGCTCGGTGTGGCGCCCGAGATCGCCCTGGTGCTGGTCGCCGCCGGCGGACTCGGCTGGGCCGTCGGTGCCGGTGTGCGCGGTCGGCGCGCCCACGCCGTGTAGCCGTACGCCCGTCGCACGCCCCACGAGACCGTCGGGAGCGGCCGGGCCGCCCCGTTAGGGTCGGACCCATGGCTACTCCCGATTTCATCCGCGACCTGCGCGCCTCGGCCGGACACCAGCTGCTGTGGCTCCCCGGAGTCACCGCCGTCGTCTTCGACGACGAGGGCAGAGTGCTGCTCGGCCGACGGTCCGACAACGGGCGCTGGTCGTTGATCGGAGGCATCCCGGACCCGGGGGAGCAGCCCGCCGCCTGCGCCGTGCGCGAGGTCGAGGAGGAGACCGCCGTCCAGTGCGTCGTCGAGCGACTGGTCCTGGTGCAGGCCTTGAAGCCGGTCACCTACGACAACGGTGACGTCTGCCAGTTCATGGACATCACCTTCCGCTGCCGGGCCGTGGGCGGCGAGGCCCGGGTCAACGACGACGAGTCGCTCGAGGTGGGCTGGTTCGCGGTGGACGCGCTGCCCGACATCAAGGAGTTCGGGCAGACCAGGGTCAAGCAGGCCCTGTCCGACGCCCCCACATGGTTCGAACCCACTGGTTCCCGCTGAAGTATGGGGCGTGCCCACATGGGGGGCGGGGTGGACGCTGCCTAGGGTCGGGACATGACCTCGCCCAGCGTCCTCCAGGCCCCCCACGCCTCCTCGCTCGACCTCCACGGCCGCACCGCCCTCGTCACCGGCGCCGCCGGCGGCATCGGCCGCGCCTGCGCACTGCGGCTGGCCGCCGCCGGTGCCGAGGTCAGAGCGGTCGACCGGGACGCCGCCGGTCTCGAAGCGCTCGCCGGGAGCTGCGGGGACCTCGCGGGCCGTGTCGAGCCCCAAATCCTGGACCTGACCGACCTGGACGCCGCCGAACGCGCCGCGGCCGGCACCGACGTCCTCGTCAACAACGCCGGGCTGCAACTGGTGCGCCCCCTGGAGGAGTTCCCGCCGGACGTCTTCCACACCGTGCTCACCGTGATGCTGGAAGCCCCCTTCCGGCTGATCCGCGGCGCCCTGCCCCACATGTACGGGCAGGGCTGGGGCCGCATCGTCAACATCTCCTCCGTCCACGGCCTGCGCGCCTCGGCCTACAAGGCGGCCTACGTGTCCGCCAAGCACGGGCTGGAGGGACTGTCCAAGACAGCCGCCCTCGAAGGCGCCGCCCACGGTGTCACCTCCAACTGCGTGAACCCCGCCTACGTCCGCACCCCGCTGGTGGAGCGGCAGATCGCCGACCAGGCCCGGGCCCACGGGGTCCCCGAGGAGCAGGTGCTCTCCGACGTCCTGCTGCGGGACAGCGCCGTGCGGCGGCTGATCGAACCCGACGAGGTCGCCGAAGCGGTGGCCTACCTGTGCGGCCCGCACTCCGCCAGCCTCACCGGCACCTCACTCGTCCTGGACGGCGGCTGGACCGCGCACTGAACCGGGGTTTTCCACAGGGCTGCCGGGACGGGCGGGTGATGGGGAATCCTGTGAGCATGTCCCGTGATCATGCGCAGTCCGCCGAGACGCCGTTCCTGGAGCTGTTGGCCCGCGGCGCCTCCGCCGACGCCTACGAGCAGCCGGTGCTGCTGGCCCGTGCCGAAGGCGCACCGGCCGAGCGGATCGACGCGCTCGAACGGGCCAAGCACCTCGCGCTGCGGGTGCGCTCGGAGCTGGAGGGCCGGCGCAGGCGCGAGGCCGAGCTGTCCGCGCTGTTCGAGACCGCCCACGACCTCGCCGGACTGCGCGACCTGGACGCGGTGCTGCGGGCGATCGTGCAGCGCGCCCGCTCCCTGCTCGGCACCGACGTCACCTACCTCAGCCTCAACGACCCGGAGCGCGGTGACACCTACATGCGGGTCACCGAGGGCTCGGTCGCCGCCCGCTTCCAGGCCCTGCGGCTCGGCATGGGGGAGGGGCTCGGCGGCCTCGTCGCCCAGACCGCCCGCCCCTACGTCACCGACGACTACTTCAAGGACGCCCGCTTCCAGCACACCGGTGCCATCGACGCGGGAGTGCGCGACGAGGGCCTGGTCGCCATCCTCGGCGTACCCCTCATGCTCGGCCACCACGTCATCGGGGTGCTCTTCGCCGCCGACCGGCGGGCCCGGGTCTTCGAACGCGAGCAGATCGCCCTGCTCGGTTCCTTCGCCGCTCTCGCGGCCGCCGCCATCGACACCGCGAACCTGCTCGCCGAGACCCGCTCGGCCCTCGCCGGTCTGGAGCGGGCCAACGAGATCATCAAGGACCGCAGCGGCGTCATCGAGCGCGCCTCCGACGTCCACGACCGGCTCGCCGAGCTGGTCCTGCGCGGCGGAGGGGTGCACGACGTGGCCGCCGCCGTCTCGCAGGTGCTGGACGGCACCGTGGAGTTCACCGAGGCCGCCGCGGCGCCCGAGTACGCGCTGGAGGCGTCCCGCGCCGACGGCCACGTGGTACGGCACAAGGACGACTGGATCGCCGCCGTCGCCGCCGGTGACGAGCTGTTCGGCGCCCTCGTCCTGCACGGCCACCCCGGCCTCGACCCCGTCGACCAGCTCACCCTCGAACGCGCCGCGATGGTCACCTCCCTGCTGCTGCTCGCCCGCCGCTCCGCCGCCGAGGCCGAACAGCGCGTCCGCGGCGAGCTGCTCGACGACCTGCTCGACGCCCGCGACCGCGATCCGCGCCTGCTGAACGACCGGGCCCGACGGCTGCACGCCGACCTCTCCGCCGCCCACGTCGTCCTCGTCGCCCGCCTCGACGCCACGGCGGCCGACGCCGACCAGGAGGCGGACGCCCGCCGGCGCCTGTGGGCCGCGGCCTCCCACCTCGCCGCGACCCGGCATGGCCTGGCCGCCGCCCGGGACGGCGGCACCGTCCTGCTGCTGCCCCTGGCGGACGGGGACGGGGCCACCGATCTGGCCCGCCGCACCGCCCGGCACCTGGGCCGCGCGGTCCACGAGGCCGTCACCGTCGGCGCCTCCGCCCCCGTACCGGACCTCGCCGCCCGCCCCGACGCCGTGGCCGCCGCCTACACCGAGGCCGGCCGCTGCCTGGACGCCCTGCGTCTGCTGGGCCGGTGCGGGGACGGCGCGGCGGCCGAGGACTTCGGGTTCCTGGGCCTGCTGCTGGCCGGGGACCAGAACGTGCCCGGGTTCGTCGACCGCACCATCGGCCAGGTCGTCGCCTACGACGAACGGCGCGGGACGGAACTCGTGCACACCCTCGACGCGTACTTCGCCTGCGGGATGAGCCCGGCCCGCACGAAGGAGGCCCTGCACGTTCATGTGAACACCGTCGCCCAGCGCCTGGAGCGGGTCGGCCGGCTCCTGGGCGAGGACTGGCAGAGTCCCGAACGCGCGCTGGAGATACAACTGGCCCTCAAACTCCACCGGTTGTCGGCCCCGAGACGGCACTGACCCCCGCACGCACGGGCGTACGGGGGCCGGCGGGCCGGTGACGGGATGGCTCAGACGCTGCGCGCCCGCTGCGCACCGGAGTCGGACACCGGCCTGGTCCCCTCGCCGTCGCCGGGGACCGCGTCGACCTCCGCGAGGTCCCGGTGCCGGGTCTCCCGGGCAACCCCCACGGCGAACAGCGTCAGCACGGCCGCCGCGATGACATAGAGGGAGATCGGCGTCGAGCTGTCGTACTCGGACAGCAGCGCGGTGGCGATCAGCGGCGCCGGAGCACCCGCCGCCACGGAGGCGAACTGGGCGCCGATCGACGCCCCCGAGTAGCGCATCCGGGTCGCGAACATTTCGGAGAAGAAGGCCGCCTGCGGCGCGTACATGGCGCCGTGCAGCACCAGCCCCACGGTCACCGCGAGCAGCAGACTGCCGAAGCGGCCGGTGTCGATCAGCATGAAGAACGGGAACATCCACAGCCCGACTCCGGCCGCGCCCAGCAGGTACACGGGGCGCCGGCCGATCCGGTCGGAGAGCGCGCCCCAGGCCGGGATGACCGCGAAGTGCACGGCCGAGGCGATCAGCACCGCGTTGAGCGCGGTCTGTTTGGAGACGTCGGCCGCGGACGTGGCGTAGACGAGGATGAAGGCCGTGATGACGTAATAGCTGATGTTCTCCGCCATCCGCGCGCCCATGGCGATCAGCACGTCGCGCCAGTGGTACCGCATCACGGCGACCAGCGGAAGCGGCTCGGCCTTCGCCCTGCGCGACTCCGCCTGCGCCAACGCCTGCTTGAAGACCGGCGATTCGTCGACAGAGAGACGAATCCACAGGCCGACCATGACCAGGACCCCGGAGAGCAGGAACGGTATCCGCCAGCCCCAGCTGGTGAACGCCGCGTCCGACAGCAGGGCCGTCAGCAGCGACAGCACACCGGTCGCGAGCAGTTGCCCCGCCGGCGCCCCGGTCTGCGGCCACGAAGCCCAGAAGCCGCGCCGCCGCGCGTCTCCGTGCTCGGACACCAGCAGTACGGCCCCGCCCCACTCACCACCGAGCGCGAAGCCCTGGACGAGCCGCAGCAACGTCAGCAGCACGGGAGCGGCCGTGCCGACGGTCGCGTGGGTGGGCAGCAGCCCGATCGCGAAGGTCGCCCCGCCCATCATCAACAGGCTCAGCACCAGCAGCTTCTTGCGCCCGAGCCGGTCGCCGTAGTGCCCGAACACCAGGGCCCCGACCGGCCGCGCGGCGAAACCGACGGCATAGGTCAGGAACGACAGCAGCGTGCCGACCAGCGGATCGGAGTCGGGGAAGAACAACTCGTTGAACACGAGCGCGGCGGCGGAGCCGTAGAGGAAGAAGTCGTACCACTCGATGGTGGTGCCGATGAGGCTGGCGGCGACGATGCGCTTGAGGTTGTTCGGGGCTGGTGGAGCGGCTGCGGGCGACGACATCGGCACCACTTCCTGGGGATCTGCGGGGACGGTTGCGTGTCGCCACACCGTAGGAAGGCGCAGGTCAGAGGCGTATGTGGTGGGACACCATAGTTCGCAGGCGAGCTATGCGCGCAGTCCCCATGCGTCTTCGACAAGGGGGCTTGGCGGCCTGGAAGGGAGCGGATCGAGCGGTGTCTGTGACGCGTAGATTGACATGATTTGGCGATGGCGTGCTGACTCCCGTGCTGGTTCGGTGCTGACTGAAAGCGCACGTCATCACCTGTCTTCACCCCTCCCCTGCTGACTTGGTGCTGACTACGCTGTGTTGAAGCCCGTCATCTGGGGCCGATCGGACATCCTCTGTCGCCTGGTCCGGCGTGGAGCTGGGCCTGAGAGCTCGAGGACCAGGCGGCCCTGCGACGAACGGAATGGCCCGCCTGCACGTGGTCTGACACTTGATCTTGGTGGTGTCGTAAGCGTCCTCGTACCATCGCGCCAGTTGATAGACCGCAAGGGGCCATTCCTGAGCAAGAGGCGACGGTATCGGTCCAGCACGCCCGTCAGCGCGGTTGCATGGTTGTCACGACAGCCATGCCGCGCCTGCTGGACCGACGACAGATCTGGCGTCGAGTGAGCTGCTTGTCGTGAGTAGGCATGCGGATGGAACGTCGTCGATTGGAATTCCGGTTCGCGGGCTGGGTTAAGGCAGCGACGGCATTCGTCTGCCGCATGGTGCCCGGAGCGCTTGAGGGCGCATTGCGCATGACCGGCGACGCGCCCTGGTCCACGGTACCTATTGGCTCGACAACGCGTCTTCGGCTCAGTCGGTAAGCACTCTCACGCGTCGTACTGAACTCGGAAGTTGCCGTGCTCGGGGATCTGGGACTGCTCCACTTGTTCTGGAACTGGATCGGGCGCTCCCAGGAAGAGACGTACAGGCGCGGCGGGACTGGGTGGAAGGGACACGGTTCGGGGAGGTCAAGGGCTACGACGGCGCCCCGCTGTCCGCACCGGAGCTGCCGCCGGTGCCGTTGAAACCGCGGGGGAGGGTGCGCTGACCTGCGGGAGGGCGTCAGCATTGGTGTCCGCAGGGCGGAGGGCGGCCGGGCCGTACTCGCTGCCTTCCATCTGCTTGCCAAAGGCGTCCAGACAGCCGTCTGGCTCAAACCGGCGCGGTTGACGATTCCACGATGTGGCTGTCTGTGGGCAGGCGTGGCAGGACACTTGCTGACTCAATGCTGACTTTGCTGACGTGCTGTCAGGCGAGGTTGAGGGGCCCTTTGCCCAGTTCCGGCGATCGCGTAGGTGTTTGCAGGATTGGTAGGGGGCGGGCCAATGCTGACCTGCCCGGCGATCGAGTCGGGCGTTGGAGAGGGACAGCGCTGTTCGCGCTGCTGCCTTGTGGGGATCCGACAAGACACTGGTGTCGCCGCTTACCGTCGGCAGCGCGTGCTCGGTCCGATCCGAGGAAGCTGTGCGGGAGAGTAACTGGCAGGTTCTTCGTCTGCTCGTGGTACGCGCTGGCCTTCACCTCTGACCCGCGGTAACGGGCTGAATGGTCTGCTGTGAAACCGAGTTGGTCCGCGACTGGTCCGGATCTCGGTATGTGGTCCGTAGTTCGTGGTGCCGGCGAGTGACCCCCGTGGTACCACATGGCACAGGTTGTAGAGGCCGTCCAGGGGTGTCCATGCCGGACCAGTACGGGTATGGAAGTGCAGGTCAGGGTCTCCTAGTCCAGGAGGGGGCCACCCAGTTGGTGATTGCTGTGTGACAGACGAGTGATACCGCGAAGTCCCGCAGGATGCGTCCGGGCCGGACTGGGTGTGGCATCGCGAGTCGACGAAGCCGCGACGGAGCACTCCGTCGCGGCTTCGTTTTGAGATCCGGTCGGCTGCCGCACACTAGCGGTTGGCGCCCCACCTGCTGTCGGAGCCTCATGACGCTTCTTGGGCGCGCCCCCTTCGCAATCGCACTCGTTGCCGGGAGTGGAGTTCATGCCTCCGAGCCCTCACCGGAAGCCCGCGCCGATCCCGCAGAGTACGTAGGTGTCTCCCGGGAGCAGGCTCCCCTCGGTAAGGGGGAGTGGAGCGCGGTGAAGGCCATTGTCTCGGTGAGGATGTTCAGGTCATCTTCCTCTCGGTTCTGGGAGTGCGTCCCCAGGTGCAATGCTGACGCAGTCAGCCAACCATCCGCCGCGCCGGTGATCGCCATGGACAGTCGGTAGAAGCGGGTGGCGGCGCGATGTCCTCGGTGTCGGCTGCCTGTCGAACGCTCAGGGACGCCCTCTTCGTTGTCGAGGGCGGTGATGTCCTCGGGAAGGCAGAACTCTTCTATTGGGCCGGGTCTCAAGAAAACTCTTCGAGCAGCACCCGGTGGAGACGGTCGGCGTTCAGCAGATGGCCCGGCTCGGCGGTGACCGCTACTGCGGCCTCAAGCGTGCCGAAATTGCGTCGGTGGCGCGGCGGTCTCGTTGAGGAGCTCGTTGGTGCGTTCGTTGACGCTGCGTGTGCTGCGCAGCGGAAGCGTTTCCAGAAGGCTGCGGGCCAGCCGGTAGTCTCGTGCGTACGCGCATCTGCCGGCACCAGCGGCGGCCTCAGAAGACGGGGAGAGGCGGCCAGTGGGCGGCCCTCGCGCAGCACGTCGATCTCGTCCAGGTTGGCAGCGAAGACTGACCGTACGACGCGGCCGCCGCCGAAGACCTGATAGGGGAAACCGACACCGGTTGCCTGGTCGGCCCAACGAGCTCGTGCACGGTAGGCGGTGAGGCGTCAAGCTCCTGATCGTTGATCATGGTCGTGTGGTGGGGAACGCGTCTCGTGCAGCGATCATCAGCGACCGGAGGATCACGGGCCTGTCGGCCGACGTGATCGCTGAACTCGTGTCTGAGCTCGGCCCGTTGTGGCATGAACGGCACCAGGCCAGGCTTGCGTCCAGGCCGCGGAAGCGGACGATCGCTGCCGGGGCCAAGCACCGGCTGGTCTTCGTCGACCGGCTCCTGGCCGCCCTCGTGCACCTCCGACACGGAGTCACCCACGACGTGCTGGCCTGCCAGTTCGGGGTGGACCGCTCCACCATCACCCGCGCCGTCGGTGAGGTGCGGCCCCTGCCGGCCGAGCGCGGCTGCACCCTCAGTCCCGGAGTGCGGTTGCGGACCTTGGCCGAGGTCATCGACCAGCTCGGCGCCAGCGGGAAGACCGGGATCATCGACGGCACCGAGATCCGGGCCCGCCGGCCGGCCGCCGGGCACAAGGACCGGGACAGGTTCATCTCCGGCAAGAACAAGCAGAACGCGGTCAAGACCATGGTAGTCACGGACGGGGACGGCCGCGTGCTCTTCTGTAGCCCGACCAGGCCCGGCAGCTGCGCGGACATCACCCAAGCCCGCCAGCTGGGGCTGGTCAAGCTCCTGGCCGACGGGCCCGCGGTGGAAATCCTCGCCGACGCCGGCTACCAGGGCCTGGGCGCTCAGACCGGCGGCCGGGTGATCACACCGCCGCACCGCAAGTTCAAGAAGAACGCCCCGGACTGGTACGAGGAGATGTACGAGCGCCAGCGCAAGGCGCACTCATCGAGGCGGATCCGTGTCGAGCACGGCATCGCCCACCTGAAGAACTGGCGGGCCCTGGCCCGCCACCTCGGCCGCCGCGAGCACATGAGCGACACCGTCCAGGCCATCGCCAGCCTGCTCTCACACCAGCAAACCGCGAACCTGATGTCGGCACGGCAGACGTGAACACCGAGCCCTACCGCCATCCTCGACGTCTCACCGCTTACCGTGCACGAGCTCGTTAGTAGGTCCGCTCGTTGGAAAGCAGGACCTGGGCGAGGAGCTGCCCGAGGCCATTACCGTCAATGCTCGGTCTGGGCCCGCAGGCGGGGTGCCTCGCGTAGATGACTGCTGGCACTGGTGACGATCGAGCGGTGCGCCTCATCCATGGGGCCGATCAGTGTCACGGTAAGCCAGACCGAGCACGGGAGCATGGCCCGGCCACCGAGGCGTAGGTCGGGTGAGCGGTCCGGTGTCGCTCCTGGTCGCACGCCCGCCAGGTCGAGAAGCAGGAGCAGCGGCGCGAGGTACAGCTGGGAGAGCATTAACACCATGACATATACCCCAAGGCGATCACCGGGTGGTGCCTTCGCATTGCCCAGAAACTGCGTTCGTCCGCGGGCCCCGGCCAGGCTGACCACCGGCCACCTGGTGTGCAGTGCCATCAGTGGTTCGGCGTCCGAGTGCTCCCGCGGCCTCACCCAGAGGACGACCTTCCCAAGCCGTCCTGCCCCTGCATCTGGCCTGCCCCAGAAGGATAATGGGGAAAGCTCGCTGCTGCGACCCGGCTGAGGACTCGGCGTGCCAGGATGATCCGATGGACTATGACCTGACGCGTCTAGGGTGGCGAGAGTTCGAGCACCTGTCTCAGACACTGGCCAAGTGCGTGCTTGGCCCCGGTGTTTCGGTCTTCGGGGACGGCAAAGACGGCGGTCGGGAAGCGACGTTTACCGGTCAGATTCCTTACCCAAACGAGCACCAGCCTTGGGATGGCTATGGGGTGATACAAGCCAAATTTATGCAACGCCCTAAAGGTGGTAGCTCTGGGGTCGAATGGCTTGAGCGTCAAATTGAGGCGGAATTCAAAGCGTGGCTCTACGCATACTCCAAGCGCGGTCGCTTGCCGGAATATTTGATCTTTACAACTAATGTGTCTCTCTCGCCCGTCCCTGAGACCGGCGGAATCGCTCGTATTGATCGACTTATAGCCTCCTACGTCAACAAGTCAAGGATCCCCCTGAAAGGCTGGGCCCTGTGGCATGGAGACGAGATTTGCCGGTTTCTGGACATCTACGAAGGTGTCCGTCGGGCCTTCGCGCATTTCATCACCCCGGGTGATGTTCTTTCACGCCTGCTCACCACGGTCCCCGACGCGGAATCCGAGACCGCCGAACTGATCCGTGCACATGCCGGCAGGGAACTCCTCTCTGATCAGTGGGTACGCCTAGGTCAGGCGGGATCTCAGGCAGACAATCAAAAAATTAAACTCGGTCCGGTAGTGGTCGATTTGCGCGCCACCTTTGGAGAGCGTGATACTCGGCCGGAAACGGAACGGGCTCTAATTTATCAAGACGGGCCAAAGTCATACTCTACCTGTGTAGCCGCATATATCCTCGAACGCGGCGATACGGTTCTACGTCCGTCGCGACACCCCTTGAGCGAAGCGCGCAACGTCGTCTTAATTGGCGGTCCTGGACAGGGAAAAAGTACGCTTGGGCAGTTGATCTGTCAGATTTATCGTGTTGCTCTTCTTGATGAAGAAGGAGAGCACCTGCTCACAACCGAGGCTCGCACAGTTCTGCATTCCCTCCGTCGCGAGTTTGCAGAAATTGGGCTGCACCCGCCCCAGGGTCGCCGGTGGCCCATCCGCATTGCCCTCAACCAGTACGCCAACGCCCTACTCGGCGGCGAGGACGTCAGTCTCATGCGCTTTCTGGCCGACCGGGTAGGCCACCGAAGTTCCGTGCCCGTTACCGGTAGCCACATCAAGCGCTGGTTGCGGACATGGCCGTGTTTGTTGATC
The DNA here is from genome assembly GCF_044765285.1 of Streptomyces sp. NPDC102490. Lineage (NCBI taxonomy): Bacteria > Bacillati > Actinomycetota > Actinomycetes > Kitasatosporales > Streptomycetaceae > Streptomyces > Streptomyces sp. NPDC102490. The sequence goes on along the minus strand of NZ_JBIWJU010000008.1, from coordinate 79,462 downwards.
TTAGACGGACTTGATGAGGTAGCGTCCCGCCGCGCGCGCGAGGAAGTGATGTCTCGCATATCTGATTTCCTTCTTGAAGCCCGACAGGTCGATGCCGATATCTTCGTGATCGCAACAACGCGCCCGCAGGGTTACAAAGGCGAGTTTTACTCTGGCGATTACGAGGCGCTTACTTTGGTGCCCATGGCGGACAGCGACGCACTGCAGTACGCCGAAAGGCTCGCCATCGCGCGCCACGGTGACGATCTTGATATGCGTGACACTGTGTTGGAGCGAGTCAGAGCAGCGCTATCCGAGGATGGCACCGCTCACCTAATGCGCTCGCCGCTCCAAGTGACGATCATGTCCCTGCTAGTCGAGCGGCGCGCCCGACTGCCGCAGAACCGCTACGAGCTTTTTGACGCCTACTACAACACCATCTACGCCCGAGAGGTGGATAAGCCAGGCGCAACCGGACAGCTCCTTGCAGACAATAGGCTCCAGATCGATTGGCTCCACCAGCATGTGGGGCTGTCGCTACAGATTAGCGCAGCCAAGTCGCAGGAATTGGATGCGGTGATCGAAGATGGCGAACTTCGAGAAGATATCCAACAGCGACTGCTTCAGGAAATCGAGGACCAGGATGCTGCAGGGATCCTGGCTGATAAACTGCTGGAAGCGGCAACCGAACGACTTGTCTTGCTCGTTGCTCCGAATGCGGGTTTTATCGGCTTTGAGGTACGCAGCCTTCAGGAATATATGGCTGCCCGAGCGCTAATCTCCGGACCTGAAGCCGAAATTGTCCCGCGACTTGAATCTCTTACTGCTAGCTACTCGTGGCGCAACACCTGGCTGTTGGCCGCTGCAGGTATCTTTACGCACCGTCCGCACCTGCGCGGCGACCTCGTCAACGCGCTACGTTCGTTTGACTCCAGGGATGCAGTGACGCTGCTTCTGCTTCCTGGGGCGCAGCTCGCGCTCGATCTCCTAGACGACGATTTCAGTCGCCATCACCCGCGCTTTCATAATATGCTAGTCGACTATGCGACTACTCTAATCGGACGGCCTCCACGGATCCATATTCTGCAACATGCCGCACATAGTCTTGCTTCGGCAGCGCAGCTTCATGAGCAAGCCCGTATCCGAATTGAGTACGCGATTCGAGATGCGCTGAGTGCACGCGACGCCCGCTTGCTGACTGCCCTTGCAGTCCTTAGCTGTATGACCCAGGCTACGGGTCCCGGCAGTTCATGGACTAGCCGACTGCTTGCTGCGGCTATTGACAACTTGAGAGCCGAGGAACGCTCGGCCTCGATAGTTTTGTCCAGTGAGTATCTCTCAGGAATGGTTCCCAATCTCCCTCCTCTCGATTTCAATGTGGTCAAGAAATCTGATCTCGCCGAATATGCGCGAGACCACCTATTGCCAGAGAACTTGCTGGAGCTTGGCCCTGCCCGACGTTTCCTTGCAGCGCTTGAAAGACACCCCGTTCATCAGGTTCGAGTCGAGGATATTACCATTCCTGTCGTTGAGTCTTCGCTCCCACTGGATAGTGAAGGGGCGCTCGCCGTCATAGGAGACCAGCAAGCTATCGAGGCGTGCATCAGTGTAGTCAACGCCCAGGATGTCAATTCCTGGCAGATTTCCATGACTTTCACGCAACTTCTCGACTTGCTCGCTCACCCCCTATTGCTCCCTCCAAGCGAGGTTAAAGTGGCCGGATTCGGCTGATCGGCCATGAGTATTCAGCTGGATGGGAAGAGGTTCAGCACCATTCAAGGTGCGGTCAACAGTGAGTTCCCATTTGGCGAGCCACTCGGCTGCGATCGGGCAGGGCATGGGTGCGGAGGAAAAGTCCACCGAGGGCCTGCGGGGATGCTCCCGCGTGAAGCGTTTCGAGTCAGCTACACGATAGGGGCAGTGCTTATTGAGCATTTCAGGATGAGGTTTGGTCTCTTCGTAAGCAGATGATGCTACATGCAAGTTGGAGCAGTCCGACCCTCGGCGAAAGCGTCGATTTCCTGGTGGACGGCGGTGCGGGCCTCGTCCGTGGGTGCGGAGAGACAGGGCCAGACGGCCAGCGCGGCAGCCAGGCGCCCCCTGAGTAGCTCCGTGGCCGGTGCTCTCCGGGGCCTGACCGCTGAGTGCCCCTCCCGTGGGACCGTCTGGGGCGTTAACATCCGCGAGTTCTGGCACTCAGGGAAAGGCGACGATGCTTCCGTTGCGAACGTGGCTGGATCTGTGGTGGGCGAAGATCGCGGACTTTATGGAGCCGGACCAGTCCCTCATCTACCTGCGCTGCGTGCTCACCGCTGTTGATGCTCCGGAGTCGGCGCGCCTGCTCGGCAAGCGCAGTGGTGCGAGCCGGGAAGCCGTTCTGGAACAGATGAGGTCGGGGCCGTACGAGACCTTTTCGGTCAGTCAGTGCGGTGGCCCACGGAAGGACGCATTCGACAAGGCGCTCACCGACCTGGCGGAGATCCAGGACAACACCGGGCAGCCGTGCGTGAGACAGAGTGGAACTGGTGGGCGACCTGCCTGCTGATCGTGTGTCCGAGCGTAGTGGTGCTGGCCATCGGTGGGCCGGTGGCGTTGGCCGGGGCCGTTGCGGCGGCGGGGGTGGCGCTGTTCGTTCTGTTCTGGCGTGGCACCGCGGTGTGGTTCAACGTACGGCAGGCGTTCGTCGCCGCGGCGTGGAAGGGGGCGTGGCTGGCGCAGCGCGTCGAACTGGGGGTGTCTGCCGTGCGTTGGGGCGAGGCCCTTGAGAAGGTCACCCAGCCGCTGGTCGCTCAGGTGGTGCGCCAGTCGCTCGGCGAGGACCCCGACTCGCTTTTCATTCCGGGGGAGTACGAGGGGTTGAGGGCGCTACGGGCGCCGGGCTACTTCGTCGAGAATGAGGTCACACGGCAACTGCGGCGCAAGATCGCACACATCGACTACGGCACCATCGCCGTGTGTGGGCCACGAGGCACGGGCAAGACCAAGTTATTGGAGCAGTGCGTCAAGGACGCGGATTTCGGGGTGCTCGCTCAGGCGCCGGCCACCTACGCCCCGCACGACTTCCTGCTCTCGCTATCCGTGCGGCTGTGTCAGGAGTACATCCGCGACGAGGGCTACGACGTCCCCGAGTTCACGCGGCTATCAAACGTGCGTCGTCGGCTGCGTCGTGTCACCTCGGCGGGAGCGCGTCTGACACGCTGGGGATTCTTCGCCATTCCGGCCACAGCACTCGTGGCTCTCGGACTGTCGGAGTCCGCTCGTTCACTGTATGCGCAGTACGCCGACTCGCTCGCTGATCAGGCGGGCACTCAGAAGGACCTGATCCAGGCCCAGGTGTTGGAGCTCTGGAAACGGCATTCGGTTGCCGCCAGCGTCCTGGCCGTTGTCGCAGGCGTCGCATGGTAGAAGACGCGGCGGACGGCATGGCTGCCCCGCATCCTGGGCGCCTTGTGGCATTTCGGGAGCACCCCCATCGGTGTGGGACTGGCGCTAGTGTCACTCGGGAGCATTGTGCTCGACCGACAGGTGCAACAACAGGTACGGCACCTGAGCTTCGGCACCATGCTGAGTACCCTGTTCCTGATGCTCGCATGGGCCTACTTCCTGAAGTGGCGCGACTCGGGTAGCACCCTTTCGGTTGGCACGTGGCGCGTTTCACCGAACATGATCTTCGGGCCCCTGGCCGCCGCCGCCGCGAGCGCTCTCCTGATATACCTCATCCACAATGCTCAGACCTACTCGATTCTGGCGGATCCCGAGAACCCGCTCCGGCTCGCAGGCATGATCGGCGGAGTCCTCGTGGCCAGGGCGGGCGGCTGGCGCCCGCGGCCGGCGGAACCCGAGCTGGTGACCAGATGCCGCGACCACCTGTACCGCCTCCAGACGATCCAGATGTCCACGAATGCGCTGTCCACCGGCGCCTCACAGGTTCTGACCGTGGGCAGCTCGCACACCACGTCCGTCTCCACCGTCCCGCCCAACTTCCCGGAGCTGGTGGAGGATTTCCGCGACCTGCTCGGGCGGATCGCGGTTGAGCAGAAGTCGAAGGACAGGATCGTCGTGATCGCCATCGATGAAGTCGACCGCCTCGGCTCATCCGCACATGCGCTGGCGTTTCTCAGCGAGATCAAGGCCATTTTGGGAGTCCCACACGTCTACTACCTGATATCGGTGGCAGAGGACGTGGGCGCCGCCTTCGTCCGCCGGGGCCTGCCGCACCGTGATGCCACAGACAGCTCCCTGAGAGATTCCCGGGCCATCCTTACCCAACGCAGCGGTTCCCTGACCGAGCCCTACATACTGCTTGCTCATGTCCTGTCCGGCGGCATACCGCGAGATCTCCTGCGCTACGGGCTCCAGATCCGGGAGATGCAGGAGATGACTCAGTCGTTGGAACTGAGGTACATCTCCCGCCACCTCATCCTCGACGAGCTGGCAGAAACGCTCGCAGGTTTCCGCATCCTCTTGAGCAAGCACCAGTGGACCCGTGACACCAGCGGCATCCTGCATGTCTTCCGCACCCTCGGCGGATACCTGCGTGAACCCTGCGTCTGTGTGGAGAGAGAACTGCGCATCACCCTGGAGAAGTTCGCCTTCTACGGCACCGCCGACCACCCCGGCCCCGTCGCCCAGCACGAATTGGGAGACGATGCTCGACTTTTGATCGAGGAAGCATCCGCGTACGCCTACTTCTCCCTTACTCTCCTTGACATTTTTCAGCTCCGAGGGCCTTAAACGCCGTACCCGGCAGGCAGCCGGCCAAGGGCCGGACGGCGCTCCGGAACGGCTGGCGGAAGCGCGTCAGGAACTCGGTGTCTCTCCCTTCAGTGCCCGCCCGCTAATCGACAGTGTCCGCAAGGCGTGGTCACTGCCCCTGGGACCAGCCACCGTCGGCCACGAGCCGTGGATGGGCAGCAGAAACTGTCCCTTGCACGACGATGACGCATGACACCTCTGTCCGCAGCGCCGCGTTCGAACGCCGCAGTTACGCCTGCCCAAACGGTGGGCACAGCCCGGAAGCGGCGGGCATCCGGCGGCGTCGTGCAGGCGAGCCGGGTCGAGGGCCGTGATGCGGCCGCGGGCCAGGCGGAGCAGGCCGCGGTCGGGAACTCGTGCAGCACGTCGGTGCAGGTCTCGCGAGAGGTGCCGACGAGTGCGGCGAGCCGTTCGGGGTGAGGGCGATCTGCGGGCGGCAAGTGCCCGGCCGATGGACTGTCGGTGCGGGTGGCGAGGGTGGTCAGGGTGGTGGCGACACGGCTCGGTGACAGATGAGATCTTTTGAAGTTGTCTACTTGATGGCGCTGCGTTGCAGAGATGTGCCAGTATCTGCCTCTGAACTGCATCGTTGTGCATTCAAGGCATTCCTCCACGGCGACTCGGGTCTGGCCGTATGGTGGGACTTGGCATGCGGCGGGGGCCCCCGTACCTGGCCCGGTGCGGTTCCGCCTCGACGGGACGTGAGGGGGGGAGAGGGTGCCTGTCCACGGTGGTCGGCGCGCCGTCTTGGTCACGACGGTGCTGGCCCTCGCGGTCTTCGCCGGTGCGCTTTCGCTGCTGAGCTGGAACCGGGCGAACCAGGTGGCCGGGGTCGCCTCCGCGGTGGTCGGCATGGCCGCCCTGGGAGTCGGCGTCTGCGCGCTACTGGCCCCGACCGGGAGCACGTCCGTACAGGTGTCCAGAACCGGGCGTGCCACGGCCACCGGTGGCGGGGACGCCAACACGGGTGCTGTCGCCTCCTCGCCAGCCGGTGAGGTCTCCGTCGAGGAGACCGGTGACGCGCGGGCGGACGGCGGCAGTGCGAACACCGGTTACCGGCGGCAGGAGTAGCGGCGCATCCGATGTTCTTCCTCAGACGTGCTGCGGTGCGCAAGTCGGGTGGATCCTCCGCCGAGGGAGCCGGAGCCTTCGCCAACAGCGGTGTGATGATCGACAGCTCCGTGCAGGTGTTTGCGGGACGCGCCGCTGTCTCAGGGTATCTCCTCAAGGTGGAACAGGCCCTCGCCGCCGCCGACTTCCAGGGGCGTGAGAGCGAACTCGCCCAGCTGGCTGCCTTCAGCGCGCACGATGCCCCCGTAGACCATCCCGGCACCGGCTACTGGCGCTGGGTGGCCCCGGCGTGGGCGGGAAAGTCCGCCCTGCTGGCGCACTTCGTCCTGCACCCTCCACCCGGCGTCGATGTCGTGTCGTTCTTCATCACCTCCCGCATGGCCGGGCAGAACGACGCCGCGGCCTTCTGCGAGGTCGTCCAGCGGCAGGTGTACGCCATGCTGGGCGAGGCAGAACCGCTGACCACCCCCGCCACGCGAGACGAGCAGATGCTGCTCGCGCTGCACCGCGCCGCACAGGGATGCGCGGCGCGCGGCCGACGGCTCGTGCTCGTGGTGGACGGGCTGGACGAGGACCGCGGCGTGACCGCTGGTCCCGACGGCCACAGCATCGCGGCGCTGCTGCCACGCGTCCCCCCGCACGGCATGCGAATCCTCGTCGCCGGCCGTCCGCATCCGCCGATACCGGGGGACGTGCCCGCAGACCACCCCCTGCGCAGCACGCGGATCGACCACCGTCTGGAGCCCTCCCCGCACGCCCGCGCAGCGCGCCGGGACGCGGAGCGGGATCTGGTGCGACTGCGAGACGGCGCCGGACTGGGCTGGGACCTGGCCGCTCTGACCATCGCGGCAGGAGGCGGCCTGAGCGCGCACGACTTCGCTGAGCTGACCGAGAGCCCGGCGCGGCTGGTCGAGCGCGAGCTGTCCGCGGTGAACGGCCGCAGCTTCCGCCAGCGCTTTGGGCACTGGACATCCGCCGGTCCGCACCTCTTTCTCTTCGCACATGACGAGATCCGGCGCGGCGCGGCGGAACTGTTCACGGACCAGGAGCTGGCGACCCACCGCAGCCGTCTGCACCGGTGGGCGGACTCCTACCGGCGCGCGGGGTGGCCGGAGGAAACCCCCGAGTACCTGCTGCGCGGCTACGCCCAACTGCTGCACGAACAGGGGGACACATCTGGGCTGGTGGCGCTGGCCTGCGATACCCGGTGGCAGGAACGGCTGTGGCAGGCGTCCGGGGCGGCTCTGGAGGCGCTCAGCGCGGTGTCAGCCGCGTTCGATCTGGTGCTGGCGGACGGCGGGCGCCGCGGCGATCAGGACGTGTCCGTGGCCCTGCGACTGGCCGCCGCGCGGGACGGGCTGCACGATCGGACGGCGCCTCTCTCCTCCGACCTGATCGCCCTGTGGGCCCGGTGCGGGCACCCCATGCGCGCCGTTCATCTGGCCGAGTCGCAGCGCGACGCGTGGGACCGGGTGGCAGCCCTGAGCGCCATCGCCGGCGCTATGGCCGCCGCCGCACGCCTGGATCAGGCGGCCGCCCTGCTCGACGGAGCGGACAGCACCGAAGCCCGCGACCGCTTCCTGGTGGCGATCGCCAAGGGCCTGGCGGACTCCGGCCGGACCGCCGAGGCCCTGCGGACGGCCCGCCGTATCACCGACCCGGAGCTCAGGGCAGAAGCTCTGGTCGCCGGCATCGGGGCACTGTCCCCGGTGACGAGGAGCGCCGCGGCGGCTCAGGAGACGGCCGGGAACCGGGCAGCCAATGCGGTTCCTTGGGCGCTGGAAGCCGTCGACGCGGTCATGGCAGTGCCCAACACCGTCTCCCGGAGCGCCCTGGGCGCCTCACTGGCCGCCGCGCTCTCCTGGCTCGGCGAGCATCGCCGAGCCCTGGCGCTGGCGGAGCGTGTCGTGGCCAGTTCGGCCGACTCCGGCGACACGGTCCGGCGGGCGCAGTACCTCGCCCTGTTCGCCCGGGGGATGTCCACGGCACCGGGGCTCGCCGCGCAGGCCGCCGAGTTCGCCGTGACGTCGGCCCAGCTGGCAGCGGACGTCAACGACCCCGACGGCGTGAGCTGGCTCTACTCCGAGGTTGCTGCGGGCCTGGAAGCGACTGGGCACCACCAACAGGCGATCGACTTGGGCAGCCGTTTCCTGAACAATCCGGAGGAGAGCCTGGTCGAGATCGGCATCGCGGCCGCGGAAGCCGGTGACCTCGACCGAGCTCTGGAGCTGACTGAGCGGATCACGGAACCCGTCTACCGGGCGCGCGTCCTCAACGCCGCTGGCCGGACGGCGGCGGGGTTCCGTGACGCGGTGCAAACGCTGCGCCTGGCCCGGGACGCCCGCGAGGTCACCGACGAGGTGCCCTACCTCCACTGGCGGGTGGCGCTTTCGGCCGACACCGCCGACTTCCTGCTGCGGGCGGGCCAGAAGGAACGCGCCCACGCCGTGGTCGAGCGGGCGACGAACTTGGCGCAAAGGGATCGAAGGCTCGGGGTAACCACCCTCATCAAGCTGGCCGTCGCAGTTGGCCAGTCCGGGCAGCAGGACGACGCAGCCCGCCTCATACACCGCGCCGAACAGGCCGCCGCCGCGTCCGACGGTTACGCACGCGTCCTCGACCTCGCGGAGATAGCCGAGGGCCTGCACCACACGGGTCGTCCCGCGGAGAGGGACGAGCTTCTGCGCCGCGTACTCCACGAAAGCCGGACCCTGGCAGATCCTGCCGAGCGCGCCGAGGGCCTGCGACGAGTGGCCGAGGCATTCGGCCGCACCGGGAATCCGGACGGAGCAGTAGAGCTGGCTCAGGAGATCCTGAGCCTGGCAGGAACCGCCCACAGCCCCTCCCGCCGACGCTGGGACACGTACGCCGCCGCCGGTGCCCTCCTCGCGGCGGGCGATATCGACGCGGTGCTCAGGCTGGAAGGCAGCCTGCCGAAGGACGCGGTCGACGAGATCCTCACCGGTGTCGTGAAAGGGCTCGTGGACGCCGGTGATCTGGCCGCAGCAGAGCAGATCACCACCAGGCAAGCAGACGAGCGCGCCCTCGGCTACCTCGCGGCGGGCGCCGCAGCCACGGGAGACGTCACCCGCGCCGCCGCGCTGCTGGAGGAGATCAGCACTCCTGTCCTGCGCGAGGCGTCCACGCCGGCCGTCGTCAAGACGCTCTGCCAGGTGGGTGCCCGCGCGGTGGCCCGCGCCCTGGCCGACGCCCTCACCGCGCCCGAGCACCGCGGCAAGGCGCTCGCAGCGATCGCCCAGTCGCTCGGCCCCTGCCCGCAGGGACGCCTCGTGCTGGTCGAGGCACTGTGCTGGGGCCCATGGGAACAGGTGGCTGAGGAGATCACCGGTGTGGCGCCGGAGCACCTGCCCCTCCTGGCGGACCTCGTGCCAGCGGAAGGCTAGGGTCCGCCTTCAAAGATCATCGGGTAGTGGTACATGGTGGGGGTACTCCGTCATAAACTCACCGACCGGCAGTGGAAGTTGCTGGCTCCGCTTGCGCTGGCATAAGCAAGTCCCCCTGTGCCGATGGACCAGCAGCTCGGTGAAGATCAGGTGCAAGAAGCCCGTTGTAACCGGTGCTGATCTGGGCGGTGCCAGCCAAGAAATACCGGTCAGAAGTGGACGAGAGTCCACGCCTTGTCGGCGTGCTCAGTCAAGTTGAGCGTCGGTTCGGCCGAAGTCATCCGCCAGTGATCGAGTCATACCGCTGTTCCGGGACCGATGGGACGGTTGTGCAGTGCCGTCCCCGGCGGAGGTCTGACTCGTGAGATTTTTGACCGAAGTGTCCAGTCACCGACCTGTCGACTGCCGTTGAGGGATGCTGCCTGCCACCGAGCCACAGGGCGTGTCCCCATAGGGGCCTTGCCGACGATCAGGCGCCATCACAGTTCAGACCGCCCGAGCAGCCCGGTGCCATCCACCCTGCACCTCACATAGCGGGAGGCGAACCACCATGACGACCCGACAGCGCAGCACCTCCTCAAGCACGGATCCGCCGGTTCGACGCGAGGTCGTCCTGGGCGTGGACACGCACGGCGAGGTACACGTCGCCGCCGTCATCTCCTCGCTCGGGAAGATCTTAGGCACCGAGTCCTTTCCGGCGACGGCGGCCGGCTACCGGCAACTGCTTGTCTGGGCCCGCAAGCGGGGGACGGTGCGCCGGGCCGGCGTGGAGGGCACCGGTACCTTCGGCGCGAGCCTCGCCCGCTACCTGCTGGCCCAGCACGTCGAGGTGTACGAGGTGAACCGGCCCGACCGGTCTGCCCGCCGGTTGCTCGGCAAGTCGGACCCGCTCGACGCTCAGGCCGCCGCGCGAGCCGTGCTGCGCGGTCGCGCCCGGGCTCGGGCCAAATCCGGCGACGGTCCGGTGCACAGCGCCCGGATCTACAAACTTGCCAAGGACTCCGCGGTCAAGGCCCGCACCCAGGCGATCAACCAGCTCAAGGCCGTCCTGGTCATCGCCGACCCCGCCCTGCGGGAACGAATGTCGAGCCTCGGCAACGCCGAGCTGTTCCGCACCTGCGCGACCCTCAGCCCAGGCGACGGTGGGAACGACCAGGACGCGGTTACCCAGGCCACCCACATGACATTGCGCATGCTCGCCGAACGCATCGAACAGCTCACCGCACAGATCAACGAGCTCAACCAACGCCTGACCCGGCTCGTCGAACACCACGCCCCGCAGCTGCTCGAACCGGTGGGTATCGGCCCGGACAGCGCCGTCACTCTCCTGATCACCATGGGAGACAATCCCGAGCGACTGAACACCGAGGCATCCTTTGCTGCCCTTTGCGGAGTCAGCCCCATCGAGTACTCCTCTGGCCGGCGGCGCACACGTCGGCTCAACTACGGCGGCGACCGGCAGGCGAACGCGGCCCTGCACCGCATTGTCTTCACCCGGCTGCGTCACGACCCGCGCACCCAGGCGTACTACGAACGCCGCACCCAGGAGGGCAAGACCCGCCGTGAGATCATCCGATGCCTCAAGCGATACGCAGCCCGCGAGGTCTTCAACCTGGTCAGACCGGTTTTCCGTACCCCCGCGTTATAGGGGCGTCGGTGATACGGCGAGGCCCCGCCAAGGACCATCCTGGTGGGGCCTGTGCACGGAGCCGTGAGACGACGAAGCCGCACCGGAGCTCTCCGGTGCGGCTTCGTCGTGAGGGCGGCTGCGCTGTCGGGCGCGTGTGGTCGGTTCCTCATGCGGCCTGTCCCGTGTGACGCGTTTGGGGGTGAGCCTACTTTGCGATTGCACTCGCCTATGCGCCTAAGAAGCCGGTTTCGTCAGGTGTTCCGTTGTGCTGAGCTGCGGATGGTGCAGTCGAGGACGAACGCTCGGACGTTCAGGTTCCTACTCTGGTTGAGCTGAGCGGCCTGGGCATCGTAGGTCTCCTTCAGGCCGGCAGGTGTCTGCCTTGCAGCTGGCCGCTTGCGTTCCTTCGCCGTCCACTGGTCGGTGGGGAAGAAGGCGATCAGGTAGATGCCGTTGCGAGTGCCCAGCGCGGCGAGGTAGTCGTCGGCGAGCTGGGTTTGCATGGCGGTTTTGATCTTGTCGTGCCAGTTGCCCTTTACTTCGATAGCGACCTGGGCCACGGACTCTTCCTGCCGCTGTGGTGAGGAGTGAGTCGCCGCAGCGGTGGGCGCCTGCAGGAGCAGGTCGATGCGGTCGCCTGCTCCCTTGATGTTGCGGTACACCTGCACTTCGCGGTTGATGAGAATGCCGCCTTCGACGAGGTCTCGTCGTAAGGCGTAAGCGAGGTAGTCGGACACCAGGTTCTCGTCTTTGGGGAATCGCAGCCGTTGCTTTCCGCTCTGGCCGTTCGGCAGGGTTTCCAGCTCGGTTTCGTTCCACAGAATCGCCGCGGGGAGAGTCCCTTGGGCCAGGTCTTCCTGCATTTTGTTCAGGAGAGCGATGACGACGTCCATCAGATCCGTTCCGTCCCTGACAAGTCGTCGACGTGGGTCGTGGATCAGCTGACTGAGTTCGTCGGGGGTGGGGCGGACCCAGGAACCTTCCCGGTGCGCTTGCACGGCTTTCTGTGCCGCCGCTCGGATAATGCTGGTCTTGGGCCAATCGGCCGCCAACTCTCGTAGGAGACGGATGGCCTCACCGGTGCCCCGCGAGGCGAGGTGGTCGAGTACGACATCAATGTGCGTCTGCGCAGCAGTCGCACCCGGCGGGGACGAGCCAGCCGAGTCCGTCGAGAGGAAGCGGCCCAGGAGGATGCGGGCGATTTCGGCCAGTGCCGGTTCGGACAGTTTGAAGAGCCACGCCTGAGTGCTGTGAGAGCGGGAAAAGGCGCCGGAAACGGCTACGAGCGCGGTGCCGTCGGTACGAAGACGGTGCTCTGCTGTCGGCCAGATTTCTGTGGGTGTCTCCAACAGGAAGACACGCAGATAAGCGGCGTCCAGACGCTCGTCGCGTGCTGGGTTGGGCTCGCTCAGCGGCGCACCGAATCGGTCCCGTACTTGGTGGCAGACACGGGGGCTGCCTTGACGTAGAAGGATGGTGAGGACACGAGCGAGGACATCGTGGCCGCCAGGGCCGATGGCGGGAGCCTTTTCGTGAGCTTGCGCGGTGAGGTCAGTGAGTGTCTGCAGCAACCTGGTCTCCAGCTCCGTTGTCCAGATGTAGGAGGCCAGGTCGAGGACAGGCGAGGTCTCTTCCGCCTCGTACAACGCCCGGACCAGCGTGTCGTAGGTGGTCTCGAGTTGCAGCGCGGCGTGGAGGAGGGCCATTTCCAGCAGCTGGCCGCGCGGGCCGACGTGGCGGGCCGCAGTGCTGGTGAGGGGGAAGGCTAGGAGTGTCGGTGCCCAGGCTTGCCATTGGCCTGAGGGCAGCGTGGCCAGTATCTCGCCGTCGTCGTTGAGGAGTGCTGTGAAGGCAAAGATTGCTGCCCATGGACGGGCGGGAAGGCTGTTGGTGCCGATCCAGCTGCTGTCGGTGGGCAGGCCGTTCGTGACGAACCTGCGTGCTACGGCCAGCAAGCGGTGTTCATAGCCGTCGGCGAGGATGACGGTACCGGGAAGAGACAGCAGATCGGTGAGCAACTCGGTGGCCGCGAACCTGCCTGTGTCCGGATCGCATTGCAGGTTCCAGCACAGGGACACGAAGCTGTCGTGGTCGCCCGACTCCGCCTGTGCGAGAAACTCGCGGGTGGTGGTGATGTACTCGTCGCGGCCCTGCCATGGCTCCGTTCGCGACTGACGTCTTGCCGCCTGGGCCCTGAGCTGGTCAGCGCGAGGGCCGTCGATGGGAATGGCCTCAAGGTCTTGAGCGAACACCTGTGACCAGACTCTGGTGCCTTGAGTGGACCATGCCGTGTCCTGCCCGGCGTCTGTCGTCCTGGCCATGGACCACACGTGCTGCAGCATGGGCCAGGCATGCGGCGCCTTTTCGTCGCTGAGGCTCTGTTCGAATTTTACGAGCCAGGCGAGATCTGTGGCGTCGAGCAGGCTGGTGCGCTGTTCTCGTTCAGGGCCGACGGATGTCTCAAAACGCGAGCGGACGGTCCGTGTGGAATGCGGGTCCCATCCCTCGGCCAGCTGGAAGGCATCCTCTGCGTCTTGGGCGACGTCGATGAGGTGTCGAGTGAGCGTGCGGCGCAGATGGCGAGCGTGCTGGTTGTCAGGGTCGTCCAACGGTGCGCACAGCGGCGCGGGAACGGACAACTGTGGGTACGTCTGCAGGTAGATACGCAGCCACACAGCCACAATGGGAACACGCGCCTCGGCTTCCGGCCCGCTCAGTGCGCGGTCGAGGAGGCCCTGGACCATGGCTGCTTCGTCGGACCAGCCGGCCCACAAGGAATTGGGATTCATGAGATGCGATCCGGCCCAGCCCAGAAATGGCGCGATCTGGTCCTCCGAGAGAGAAGCAGGCAGACGGCGGCAGAAAGAGGTGTAAAGGCTGGGATCGGTTCGTGGCGGCGTCAGGGCTGCGAGGAGTTCATCGAGGGTGAGCCAGGGCTGGCATGTCTGAAGGACAGCGCCGCGCAAGCCGTCGGCGGGATCGTGCTCGGGCTGTTGAGCTAGTTCGGCGAGGATGGGCCTGAGCAGTGGAGCAGCCTCTGTCTGGTCCAGCATGCCAGCACATTGGGCAGCCAGGCGGCGCAGCCGGTGAGGATGCTGGGCATCACAGGCAATGGAAGCTACTGCCTGCAAAAGTTCCCTGACCTCGTTCTCGGCGATCAGGTTGAGGATGAGTTCGAGTTCGTGTGTGATGTGGGGCGCGCGGTTTACGGCTTCGTGAAGAGCCTGCTCCAACTGGCCGGCAAGGCCGGGGTGTCGCAGGGGCGCCATATGCCACCAGGGCAGGCCGTCGCCAGTCGTGTCCTGTCGGGCTTGGCGCAGCAAGCCATCGACGATGAGTTCGGCGCAGTGCGGGTCCTCGATGTAAGAGCTGTAGGAGGCTATGGCCTGCGGGTCGACCTCGATCAGCCAAGGGCCGAGGTCTGGACGCAGGGAGATGAGCCAGGCAGCCAGTTCATGAAGGTCTGTGGGAATGCCAGGCTCGCCGACCTCCCCCCGGTGGACGAGAAGTCCCTGCAGTTGTTCGCGGGGGACTTGGTGGTCGGTGAGGTATTGAGCGGTGAGGTAGGAGGCGATGGAGGCGTGAGCAGGACCAGCGGCTGCAGGGCCGCGGTTGCTGAACAGCGAGCTGTTCAGGACCCCCTCAACGATGGGGCGCTCGATCGTGAACGTGTCACCGGGGGTGCCCTCTCGTGTGCCGAGGAAGGTGTCGATGGCCAGCAGAGCCTGGCCGGGCTCGGTTCGGCGCCTTGTGGTGATGCCCTCGGCGCCGGTGAGCACGCAGTAACAGGCGAGGCGGGCTGCGGTGGCGAACCTCTGGGACTGGCTTCCAGCAAGGTCGTCAGGGGCACGGTCATGGCCTTGGTGCATGACGGCATGCGGGAGGGCGAACGAGTAGAGGCTGGCGCGGCTGGCAGGCAGTGTGCTGTGTTCCAGAAACGTGTCGAGCAACAGGTCCAGAGTCAAAGGGGTACGCGCGAGGGCTTGGGCGCCGGCGTCGGTCACAGCTTCGAGAAAGAGCTTGGGATCCACGCCCTTGGCGGAGGCGGCTGCGACCAAGTCGCTTCGGCGGAGAGGTGCCAGTGTGTAGGTGCGGGCTTCGTCGATATCGAACGCGGCGATCACTGCCTGGCTCAGGACGTCGGTGTAGGCCATGCTGCGGCAAGCGATCAGTACTTGTAGCCGACGGCAGTCATAGGTGGCGGCCAAGTCGGTAAACCAGCCAGCAATTTCTTTGCCGGTGGCCCGGCATTCATCAACGCCGTCCAGGACGAGAAGATGCGCATGCCCTGCCTCGGCATCGGCCGAGCTGGCAGCGGGCGTATGTCCTCTAGGGCCAAGTCGGCTGAGTACCGCATCAGCCTTGCGAGTCAGGTCCTCCCAGGACCGGACCTGGCCGAGATCAACCCGCACTTGTGCATCCCAGCCCCGGCTCGTCGGGGTTGCCTCGAGAACGGTATTCAGCGCGGATGACTTGCCGATGCCAGCTTCCCCGAGCAGCACCGCAGAAGCGGAACAGGCGTCAATCAGCGGCACAACCGACGGAGGCTGGCGATACCAGCTCGACGTGTCCATGAGGAACCCATGGGAGTCGACAGGGAGGTCCTCTCCCACAGGGACGCAGAATCTGTCCAGTCGCATACGGCACCCCTTCAGCCAAGGACACCGAACCTACCGCCGCAGGGCTACGCCTGGCATTCCGCTCATCCAACAACCCGCGCCTGACTCTGGCGGACCAACAGCCGCCTGAGCCGCCTGCACGCAGCGAACGCCGAGTGCAGTCGCCACCCACGCAGCTCAGAGCAGGTGAGTCACAGCCTGCCGACCGGGGGCAACGCGGTGGGGGCCCTATGTCTTTGGTCAAGGTGGTCGGGGCGGTATCGGGTGGGTCTGGCAGTGTAGCTGTCGTGAGTGATGACGTGTCGGGACTGCTGCACCGCATCGTGTTCACCTAGCTGCGCTTCGATGCCCGCAGCCAGGCGTATTACGAACGCCGACCCAGAAGGCGAGACCCGGCGTGAGGTCATCCGATGCCTCAAGCGACATGCCGCCCGACCTGCGCGAGGAGTGTGCGCTTCCTCGCTGCTGGTACGCATTACGAACCGACGGACTCCCATGGCAGGGCGGGCTGCTGGGGAAGTCGACACAGGGTGCGCCGTAGATCGTCGCGGTTGAACTCGATGCCGGCTGTCAGCAGGGTGCGGGTGTGTAGGTCGAGTGCATCGAGGAGGTCGTCGGGGAGGCCGACTGCGATGGGAATCTGCCAGGCGTCCTTGAGGAAGGCGTCGAGTTCCTGCTCTTCAACCCGCAGGTGCACGTGAATCGACCACGGTTCAACCGACTTCATGGGTCCACGGACGGAGCGCCCACGCGCTCCGATGATCCGATTCCCTGCGAGTTGAAGTGCACGCAGTACGGCCATCTCCGAGACTGCGGCGATCAGCATCGCGCGGCTTTCCGTTTCCAAAGTTTGCTCATCCCTTCTTTGCCGCCTCGAGTGTGGGCCGTGCATCAGACTGTGTTGGATTGGCTTTCATGTGGTGAGGACGGCGGTTGCGTTTATCCGGTTACTCCAGTGGCGTTGACCGCTCACCAGAGGCATCTGTGGTCATCGCCCGCGGACTCGTGTGGCACGTTCGCGCTCTTCAGCCTGGTCAAGTAGCTCCTTTTGTTGTGCGCGGCCCGCTGCGGCGACCGCGCGCAGCGCAGGTTCTCGGTCGGCAAGAGCGGTGAAGTAGTCCAGAAGCTGAGAGTGCATTCGCGAGCGATTCCCTGACCAGGAGTCGCACCAGGCGACAGCCGCCGCGATCCTGTCAGCGCTCGCTCCCCGCTCCAACAGGAGGGGACCGATCTGTTCTACGGCCGTGTTGCGCTGCCCGAAGAGGGCGTCGACCAGCTTGTCAGGGCTTACGGCATGTTGGTCGAGCAGGTGCTGGGCCAGCTTGGTGTCCGAGCCGACGAGATGGATGAGGGCGCTGTGGCCGACGCGGGGCAGGCCCATGCAGTGGATGGCCAGACGTAGCCGGTGCGGACGTGGGAGGTAAGCGAGGATGTGATCGCTGTCGTGCGGGAGCGGCGAGGCGTACCAGCCCTGGGCGGTCATGTCCTTCAGCCGCTCGTGGAACCATGATTCGAAGGTGTCGGCGTCATGCTCCGCGAGGTGCGTGAGGACTCTGCCCGCTCGCCACTGGTTGTGCGGGGGTAGGTGATCGATGCGCAGGTCTTTTATCGCGCGGCGCCATGATGTCTGCCATTCTGTCGGCAGGGTGGGGCCGTGTGGTGCTCCGACCGAAAAACTGATCGCTGCGCTCGCGGCGATGGCAGGGACGGTGTGGACGAGCAGGCGTTGCATGACATCGTCCGGCTCGTGGCGAATCAGCGTCTCGAGCAGTGCCGCGTCCTCGGCCCGCATCGAGTCGATCACCAGCTCTCCCGTCTGATCCACCACGCTGCGCGCGACGACGGCGCTGATGACAGTGGGTCGGGAGGCCGCATCGTCGAGGGCCGCGAGCAACACGGACGGCGGCACGGTGTCGGGAGCCGTGGTGAGCCATTGCGTCAGGGCAGTTCCCAACAACAGGGTCTCACCTGATTCGGCGGCTGCCTGGTACCAGGCAGCCGGGTCGTTCATCAGCTCGGCCATGCGGATGGCTGTCAGATGGCCGGTGTAGTCACCGACGACCTGTGCCTGCTCGGCCAGTTCGCTGAATCGGGCCACTCCGGCTCGAGGCCCCAGAGCAGTCAGCTTCTTCGCGAGTGTCTGCGCTTGAGTGAACACTTGCTCGGTGGCTGCCTCGTAGTCATGGGTGAATTCGACGCTTCCCCATTCACAGAAGGACTGAAGATCGGAGTCGACGTCGAATGTCGGCAGCTTCTGGCCAGCTGTTTGAGCCCGGCCCCGGATCCGGGCGAGTTCGCGGTGAGCGCGCATCGCTGCTCCCGGGCTGTTTTGCAGCAACGAGTGGAGTGAAGCAAGAACGCGGCGTCCTCCCTCGACCCCCCACCGCATCTGCTCGGCGGAGGGAGGCTGGCCACGGGGGGCGATGCCCAAGCCGAGCCGGACCCATCCCAGCGCCATGTCGAGCAGGGCGACCAGCGCGACGGGCGGACAGGGGACGCTGTCCTCGCTTTCCGTATCGCAGGTCAGAAGCGGGACTGCCTGCTCCCATAGACCGAGTAGCTTCGAGAGATTCTCTGCGGCGTCCACGCCGTGGGCGAGTGTGACTTTGTTCGGTGCCCCTGGATCCGGCCAGTTCCCTGATACCTCGACGCTGAAAATGCCCGCCAGGGCCTCGGTGGCCACGCTCCATTGCTCGCCCGAGGCGCGATGGCGGCGCATCCAGTCGAGCACCGCCCGCAGCAGACGGGCGCGGATCTCAAGGGACGTACCGAAGTCGGGGTCGATCACGCCGGCCAGATCGCTGAGCACGCGCAGCGGGTGATCCGGAGTGGAGTTCCGACGCCGCCTGTCTCCCACCGCCAGGGCCAGCAGTCCTCCGATCGCTTCCGGCAGCAAGAACTGACGTGCGCTCTGAATGAGTTGGCGGGTAGCTGCATCACCGAGAGGGTCAACGAGCATCCCATACAGCTCTTCGGGTTCGCGAGGAGTGGCCAGCACGGCCAGAGCCCCGTTCACCGCGAACTGGGCCGCCCGGGTGTCCAATCGGGCATACTGCGCCACGACGGCGAAGGTGCCGACGTCCCAAGACGTGGGCGCCGAGAGCGAGTGGATCCACTTCTCTGCTTGAGCCCGTGCCTGCGAGGAAGGGGATACCTCGGCTGCGGACATCACCGCGGAGGCAAGGTTAAGCGCGTGGTCGGGGAAGGCATCGACCAGCGTGGCCCACGGCCGCCGCACCGGACTGGTGAAGAACCAGCGCGCTACCAGCGGCGCGCACAGGGCCGGCTGCAGACGCCAAACGTCTTCCACCGACTCCACCAGGCCATTGTGTGCAAGACCCTCCACCATGCCAGACAACTCAGCGGGAGCCACTCCGACCAGGGGCGCGAGGGCGTACAGCATTTCCGGCGATACGCCACCCAGGACGGCCACACAGGCCAGCGCATCCAGCACCGTGTGTGATGTTGTTGCCTCACTCAGGTACCGCTCGACGTGCGCTACGTGCGCTCTGCCGCTGAAGACGTCCCCGCCCTGCCCACTGGCCAGCAGCTCGCACAGCGTCACCGCCCACCCCGGCCGCCCGTCCGCTTGGTCGAGTACTACAGCCCGGGACCGATGACCGGTGACACCCGCCGAGGTGACCAGCGTGTTCATCTCCGTCCGTTCGAGAGGGCCCACGTTGATGACCAGCGCCCCGGGCAGCCAGCCAACCACCTCAGCGAGCCGATCCGGCCAGGTCGTTACCACTGCGGAAAACAAAAGACCGGTCTGTCGACGGGTGTGTCGCAGGACACGCACCGCATCAGGATGAGCATGAGCATCGTCCACGACCACTGCTCTCGGCAGCACCAGAAGCAGGTCGTCATGAAGGTGAGCCAGCGAAGCGGGCTCTACGTAGACCACCTGATCTCCGAGCTGACCGGTGAGCCGAGTTTTGCCCACCCCCGGAACTCCAACGAGCACCACATCCTGGCAGGCATCCACCGCAGCCGACAGGGCTACAACCTCGCTCGCTCTGCCCACCAGAGGCGGTGGGCTCGCCACCAGAGGTGCCTCCAAAGGCTCGTCGAGCAAGGCGCCGAGTCGGCCCTCGATACCCAACAGACTCCGCCGCCATGCCGCATCACGCACCAACTGGTGAACGAACCACTCCTGGGCGTACACGTGGGCTGGAGGTAGCCCTCGGTCCGAGCACAGTTTGTCCAGAGCCCTCCGGGTGCGAGCGTCGACGGGGCGCGAGCTGGCTACAACAACCAGGTCGACCTGCAAGCCCTCCTCCTGCATCCGATTCAGGCCGTTGCGCACGTTGGCGATCGGATCACCAGTGGTGACCATAAGGCGCCCCCGCGCCTGAGGATCATTGCTGTCGGAAGGAAAGTAGATGTCTGCGTCACGGCCGAAGTCATGACCGCCCTCGACCGCCGACAACCCCGGATACCGGGACTGCAACAGGGCACAAGCGCACCGTTCGAACTCTGCTGGATGGACAGATTCGTTGAGAGCCTGCCGCACACGAGCCGGAAGATTCACAACCCACATGCTACGCACCGTGTGCGTTCTACGGTTGTGGAAAGCCGCTCAGCCAGACGGCTCGCCGTCTGCTGGGAAAGCCGGACCCGCTCGACGCACGGGTCGCCGCGCTGGCCGTACTCCGCGGTCGTGCCCGGGCCCGGGCCAAGTCCGGCGACGGCCTGCTACCGGATGCTTCTCTTGACTTCGGTGACGATGGTCCCAGGGTTGCATTGTCCTTCGGCCGTGCGGCCGGCGCTCTGGCTGAACTCTCTCCAGACACGCGGGTGCTCGGCGGTCACGGGCTGCCGTTCACCGGTCATGCCCTGGACCAGGCAGTGGCCGCTGCGCTCGAGGTGGTGCTCGAGCCACTCTCTGGACGCGAGGAGACTGTAGGCCCTGCCGCTCGGGCGGTCCCATGTCAGGTACTGCACCTGCAGTTGCCCGTCGGTGTCGTACCAGAAGGGGCGGTCCGGGTCGCGCCGCAGCTTGCTGTCTCTCAGGAGTGGGTCACTGAGCAGCGTCACGGAGACGGATGCGTCGAGGGAGCAGTCCAGGCTCTGACCATACCAGTTGTAGGTTTGGTCAGTCGGAATAGCGGTGACGGGTTCCCCATCGGGGTCTGTGGCGAACACCATCCGGCCTCGCGGCTGTGCGGCGAGGGTGCGCTCCAGCCAGTCGTCCTCGTCATCTTCCATCGGACCGTCCGCCCACTGCTCTGCGAGCTCCAGGAGCAGCTCTTCCCGGCGCTTCGCCCTGCGCTCCCGCCAGATGGCGATGGCGACGCTCCTCTCCGATGCCGGTGGCCCAGGGGCTGGCTCCGGAGAGGAGAGATCGTCGTCCTCTGGGACAGGGGAGTCGTCCTCACCGTGATCGGGTTCGTCGTACTGAAAGCTACTCACATGCCTGGACTCGGGTTCCGGATCGGTCCAGGGACTGGGGACGGTGGGGAAGTCGGCCAGGAGAAGGCTGTGGCGATCGGGCCCTTCGGGCATCAGCCGGTTTGTGAACGAACGTCCCTTAAGCCATGTGAGCAGGCTGGCGAGTTGGGGGGCAGGCACGAGCCAGCTGTGGATGCGGTGCCATTGCTCCGCCTGGCCACGGGTGACGTTCCATCCTCGGCCGTCGTGGTCGTCCATGGCCTGTTCGTAAAGGACGATCCACTGCCTGCCGTCGCTGTCGGTGCGGATGCCCAGTTCGTCGAGGTCGGGCAGGTTGTCCGGACGGCTTATCCATTCGTCGACGCCCTCGTCGTCGGGCAGGTCGGGGACAGGTGGTGCCAGCGGGTGTGCGGGGTCGGCGGTTGGGAAGGTGGCGTGGTCGGCTTCGTCTGGACTGTTGTCGTCGTCGGTGTCGGAGAAGGGGTGTCGGGCCGGAGGAAGGGAGGGGTCGATGTCGAGCAGCGACAGTCGTGCCGCTCCCGGGTATTCGGCGGCGTCGTGCTCGGTCTGCCGGTGGGGGTGCCGGTGGTTCGCCAGGCGTTCCACGAGCTCGTGGAGGGCCATCCACTGGTACTTCTTGCCGACCCGTTCGCCCTTGTGTGACTGGCGGGAGCCAGAGTGGCGGGAACGCATGTTGTCGAATTCGGCGAACAGTTCAGGCGTCCAGCCCAGGTCAGCGACGCGGGCGAGGACCCAGCGTGCGGCCCACTCGGCGTCGACGTGGGCAGCGGCGAGGCGTTCGTCGTCGGCCGGGGGCACGCGGCAGGCCCGCAGCAGCGCGTACTGGTCCGGGTCGAGGACGTCCCTTGCCTTCCTCCCGGTGAGGAGTTGTTCAACGGCAGCCAGTGTGCTCAAGGCGGGCCGGACGGACTCCGGAAGGCTTTGCGCGAAGGCCGGAATACGAGCGGGGTCGACTACGACAGGATCGTCGGCGCGCTGCCACGCCGGCCGACGGGGATAGTCGGTCGACAGCGGCAGCAAACTGAAGTGCCTTACGGCCGGCCGGACCTGGTAGTCCGCAAAGTCTCCCAGGGGTGAAAGGGACGAGCGGAGCGATCCCCACAGCGACTTGTTCTGCTCCCGCCGCGGGAAGAGCACGTCGAGGTCTTCCTCCGTAGGAGCCTGCCCGATCGGAGGGCAGGCGTGTGGATGCCTGACCGCGTTTGCTTCCTCGCCGGTGACGGCTCCAGCACGGTGCGCCAAGGTCACAACGCGTGTAGCCGCTTCGCACAGCAGCCCGTTCCGTGAGGCGTGCGCGGGCGAATCGACCCCGCCGTAGGAGTACGTGAGGAGCCGCCGAGCGACTGTCCCGAGGAGGTCGTGCTTGCCGTCGTCCTCGCTGCGACGGGCCAGGACTCCATAAGCAACCCACACCAGACGCTCGAAGAGGTAGGGATCATCGATCTTCTCCGCGTCCTCGTGGAGGAATCTGTCCAGGAGGGAGACGAGAACGTCTCCGTGCCCCAGGAGCAGTTGCACCAGGGCCTTGGTGGCCCGGTCGCGCAGGAACCGGTTGGAGGACGTGAGGGTCCACACCAGTGTCGTGGCGGCCAGCCGGACGACTTCCTCGTGGTCGGCTCCGGCCGTCTGCACCGGTCGGCGGGTCCGGTCCCCGAGCCGAGGCCGGGCCGTGAGGGATGCAGGGTGGAGATGGCGCGGGGTGGGGTACTGCTCGGCCCAGCGCAGCAGCCGGTGCAGTGCCGTGACGTCCCACAGCAAGGAGTAGGTCTCTACGCCCCACCACGCGTCGCGCTCGGGCCGCGGTTTTCGTAGCAGCACCCGGTGGAGACGGTCGGCGTTCAGCAGGTGCCCCGGCTCGGCGGTGACCGCTACCGCCGCCTCTAGCACGTCGGAATTGCGTCCGTGGCGTGCGGCGGTCTCGTTGAGGAGTTCGATGGTGCGTTCGTTGACGCTGCTTGTGCTGCGCAGTGAAAGCGTTTCCAGGAAGCTGCGGGCCAGTCGGTAGCCTCGTGCATCCGCGCGTCTGCCGGGGCCAGCTGTGTCCTCTGCGGATGTGGGAGCGTCGGTCAGCAGGTCGATGAGTTCCGTCCCGGTTTGTTCGGGCAGGAGAATCGACGCTGCTTCCTGGTAGTTCGGGGCAGCCTGCCTCAGCCAGCTTCGCAGCGCGGAATCGGCGGTCAGTGGGTGTCCTTCGCGTAGCGCGTCGATCTCGTCCTGGTGGGCAGCGAAGACCGACCGTACAACGCGGTCGTCGCCGAACGCCTGGTAGGGGAAACCGATACCGGTTGCCTGGTCGGCCTTGTAGGTCCGCTCGTTGGACACCAGGCCCTGGGCGAGGAGCTGCCCGAGCATCGTGTCCGGCCACGACGTGGCCGCCGGTGCGTACGCGTCGACAAGAGCGCGGGCTTCATCACGTGGCAGCACGGAGCGCCGCGCGGCGGCCATGCGCGCCGCCAGGGCGTCCACCGCACGGTGCACGGGCCGCTCCAGGGGGTCGAGTCCGAGCCGGGAGCAGATGGTCTCCGCACGGTGGTCGACATAGGCGTCGAACACCGCGCTCCGGACACGCGGATGGCCGCCCGAGCCGCCACGCTCCAGGCTCTTGCTCAGACTGTCCGCGTACAGCTTTACGAACAAGGGGTTGGTGAAGACTGAGGCCAGCAGGGGAGTGTTGGGGGGAACCGCCGCCACATCCCGCAGGTAGCTCTCCAGCCCCTCCATCTCCCGTCCTGCAAAGCCGGAGTGCACGGAGACTGGCACATCGAAGCGATCAGGCACGACGATCGACTTGAAGGTCGAGCGGCAGGACACCAACAAAGCGATGTGCTGGTACCCGGCCAGACGCACCTGCAGCGCGAGCAGTTCGCTCTTCCAGTTCCCGGCGTCGTCGGAGTCATTGAGCGCATCGATGATCAACAGGAAGCGGCAACCGCTTGCCGCGCCAGCGGCGTCCATCGCCTGGAGGAAGTCCCGCTCGGCAAGCGGCCCCAGGCCACGCTTCTGCGCGACCTCACTCAGCGTGTTGTGCCCGGTGAGCTCCTGCCCGAACACCACCAGCGCCGGACGGCCCTCGTCTACGGCCCGCCGCGCGGCGTCGACCAGCAAGTGCGTCTTGCCCTGCCCTGCCTCCCCCAGGAGCAGCCAGGTCTTCTTCTCCGCTGTCTGGGCAGCGGGACTCCGCAACAAGCCGTCCAAGCGCTCGCAGGCGTCGAAGGCACGAGCCAGAGCGCGCTCGCACAACCATTGCACGCTCTGCACCGCGGTCACCGGAGCGTTTGCGCCCCGTCCGGCCGCAGGTATGGCGTCGTCGCTTTCACGCTCTTCCTCGGTGAACCGGTCAGCCAGGTCCTTGAACTCACCCAGCCGCTCCAGCATGTCCTCCACCACAGCAGAACTCTGCTCGGCGGGGAAACCGGACGTTGCGGATGCAGCGGACAGGTCGTGGACCAAGGTGTGGGCGCCTTCCCGCAACGCGGGCGTCCACGCGTGCACCCACCGCGCCAGCGCCTGATGGTCGGGGCTGCTGGCCGGCGTGGGATAGCTGTCGTACCAGCGTGTCATCTCGGAAAGGAGGGTCACGATAGCGGCCTGCAGATCCCGGGATCGCTGGACGCCCTGCCTCAAGAACTCCTGCGGCAGGGCACACGCATCCGCCACACGCGCAAGGGGCAACGTCACATGATGCTCGGGTGTGTACCGCGCCTCGGCCAGACGCTCAGCAAGCGTGACCTGTTCCCTGAACCACTCGCTGCCCAGCGCCCGCCGTTCGAAGAAGAACCACTGACGCCCCTCATTTCCAGGCCGGGTCAACCGCTCCAGCAGCTCACCGCCACCGACGTAGCGGATGTCCACGTCGGCAAGACCGGGCAAGTCCTTCTTCCACCGGGCGACGTTGCTGTTCCACCGCTCCCTCGCACCGGTACGCGCCTTCCCGCGCGGGGTGACAGGGGTGGGGTCGGAGAGGTCGAAGGGAGCGAGGAACTCAAGCCGGACAATCTTCCGGTTCGCGACGTTCTCGCCGACCGTCTTGGCGCTCTTCTTCGCCTGAGGGATGAGATCGTCGATGTTGTGGACGAACTTGACCTGGTATCCGTGCGCAGCACTGCCGTCGGGCGCCTGGTCATACCATTCGACGCCGCCGTCCGGAGCAGCAGTCTTGATCGTCTCCCAGCCCGGAGGCGCCGGCGTCCGGAGCTGGAAGCAGAGCTCCTCGAACGCGCGATGCTGGCTGCCGTCCCACTCCCGGATGCTCTGCCAGCTGTGTGCCCTGCTGTCGTTCGATGCCACTGCCGTCCTCTGACCGTCCCGCCGCCCCACTATGCGCGTGTCGGATCCCAGCGTAGAGGGCTGCGCTGACACACCAAGTTTTCCTGGGTCGATGGACCGGATCAGGCGTAGGAATTCCGTTGTAGCCGGTGCTGACCCGAGCGCTGCCGGCCATGACGGTCAGGAGTGGACGGTAGTCAACGCCTTGTCAGCGCGCTCAGTCAGTTGAGCATCGGTTCGGTCGAAGTCATCCGGCAGTGATCGAGTCATGCCGCTGTACTGGGATCGATGGGACGGTTGTGCAGTGCCGTCCCAGGCGGAGGTCTGACTCATGAGATCTATGACCGAAGTGTCCAGTCACAGACCTGTCGACTGTCGTCGCGGGATGCTGCCAGCCACCGAGCCACAGGGCGTGTCCCAATAGGGGCCTTGCCGAGTTCAGGCGCCATCACGGTTCAGACCGCCCATGCGGGCCGGTGCGATCCGCCCAGCACGTCACCACCCGGGAGGCGAACCACCATGACGACCAGACAGCGCAGCACCTCCTCGAACACGGACCCGCCCGTGCGGAGAGAGGTCGTACTGGGCGTGGACACGCACGGCGAGATGCATGTCGCTGCCGTGACCTCCCCGCTGGGGAAGGTCCTGGGCAACGAGTCGTTTCCCCGGCCACGGCGGCCGGCTATCGGCAGCTGCTCGTGTGGGCCCGCAAGCGGGGGACGGTGCGCCGGGCCGGCGTGGAGGGCACGGGCACTTTCGGCGCGGGCCTGTGCCGCTACCTGCTGGCTCAGCACGTCGAGGTGTTCGAAGTGAACCGGCCCGATCGGTCGGCCCGCCGGTTGCTCGGTAAGTCGGACCCGCTCGATGCGCAGGCCGCAGCGCGAGCCGTGCTCAGTGGTCGCGCCCGGGCCCAGGCCAAATCCGGCGACGGACCCGTGCACAGCGCCCGGATCTACAAACTTGCCAAGGACTCCGCGGTCAAGGCCCGCACCCAGGCGATCAACCAGCTCAAGGCCGTCCTGGTCATCGCCGACCCCGCCCTGCGGGAGCGGTTGTCAAGCTTGGGCAATGCCGAGCTGTTCCGCACCTGCGCGACTCTCAGCCCACCCGATGGTGGGGGAGACGAGGACGCGGTGGCCCAGGCCACCCACATGACGTTACGCATGCTCGCCGAACGCATCGAACAGCTCAGCGGACAGATCGACGAGCTGAACCAACGCCTGACCCGGCTCGTCGAACGCTACGCGCTGCAACTGCTCGTACCGGTGGGCATTGGCCCGGACAGTGCCGTCACTCTCCTGATCACCATGGGGGACAATCCCGAGCGACTGAACACTGAGGCGTCCTTTGCTGCCCTTTGCGGAGTCAGCCCCATCGAGTACTCCTCTGGCCGGCGGTGCACGCGTCGGCTCAACTACGGCGGCGACCGTCAGGCGAACGCTGCCCTGAACCGCATCGTGTTCACCCGCCTGCGCCACGACCCGCGAACCCGGGCGTACTACGAACGCCGCACCCAGGAGGGCAAGACCCGCCGTGAGATCATCCGATGCCTCAAGCGATATGCCGCCCGCGAGGTCTTCAACCTGGTCAGACCGGTTTCCCACACCCCTGCGTTGTAGGGGCGTTCGTGTGTCAGCTGTCGGGGGCCGGCCGGACGAGGCCGCTCTGGTAGGCGATCACGACCAACTGCGCCCGAACGCGTGCGTGGAGTTTGGTCATCGCGCGGGAGACGTGGCTGCGCACGGTTAGGGGGCTGAGGAGCAGCTGGTCGGCGATCTCGTGGTTCGATCTGCCCAGTGCAGCGAGTGCGGCATCCGCACCGTGGCCGCGGGCGACTCCCTGCTCTCACCCACGGCCACCCGTTCCCTGATCACCCGCTTCCTGGCCACCCCGGCCGACCACATGCCCCTCACCGCGCCGGAACGCCTCACCCTACTCACCGAACGCGAACGCGAGATCATGGCGGGCCCCGGTTGGCGACGAGCGAAACATAGACCGTGATCGCCGGTTGGCCAAACCGGCGATCACGGCAATCCTTGGTGGAGCTCGTCAGCCCCCCCCGGGCTTGGTGTTCGACATCAACACAGAAGGCTGCGCTGGGGCTCCCACACTCCAAGGAAAGCGAGTAGTTCTGTCTTATCCGATCAAGAAGCTTGCCCCCAATGCCAAGGGGAAGGTCCGGTACCGGTTCGTGGTCGACGCAGGCCCTGATCCGGTCACCGGGAAGCGCACACAGGTGACACGTACCTTCGCCACGCTGAGGGAGGCGAAGGCGGAGTACGCGGGCATCGTGCATCGTCGCTACGAGGCAGAGCGGGCACCTCTCAGGCAGGTGACGGTGGACGAGTGGCTCGATCAGTGGCTGGCCATGAAGGCCGAGGACCTGGAAGAGAGCACTGCGTACAGCTACACCATGACCTTGGCCCGCGTCCGCGGAAGGCTCGGACGCATTCGGCTCCAGGACCTAACCGAGGATCACGTCCAGGCATGGATGAGATGGGCGCTCCAGGAGGGGCGTGGGCGGGGAGGGAGGCCGGGCACCGGCCTGGGGGCGACCTCGGTCGAGATGTCGCTGGCTCGGCTGAAGGAGGCGCTTGACCGGGCAGTGACACGGGGCTTGGTCCGGGTGAACGTTGCTCGTGAGGTGACCGTTCCCCGTAAGGCACGCAGGGCAGAGCGCAGAGCGCAGGGCCAGGACCGCAGTGCCGCCGTGGAGCGTCGCGGAAGTGCGCGCTTTCGTTCGTGCGATCGCAGGTGACCGCCTGCAGGCACCACTACTTCTCGCTCTGATGGGTCTTCGGCCGGCGGAGATCTGTGGCATGCGCTGGGCGGACGTCGACCTGGACGAAGCCGCCGTGTCCATCACCAACACCCGGACGGTCATGGGGAACGACATCGTGGTGGAGAAGGACGCCAAGTCGCCCGCCGGTGAACGGCAGCTTCCTCTGCCGGCTCCGGTTGTGGCTGCCTTGACCGCGTTCCGGGATGTTCAGGCAGACGAGAAGACGGCGGCCGGGCACGGGTACGAAGACAGCGGTTACGTTCTCGTGGACGCTGGGGGCAGGGCGCTCAACGGGCGGCAGCTGCGTGAGCGGGCCTACAAGGTCATGGACCGCAGCGGGCTGCGTCGGGTCCGTCTGTACGACGCCCGTGCGAGCTGCCTGACGTACCTGGCGAACCACGGGGTCCCGGACCACCTCCTCGCCCGGTGGGCCGGCCACGCCGACGCCCGGACCACGAAGCGCTGGTACGTGAAGCCGGATGTGGAGGACCTGCGGCCGGCGGCGGACACGTGGGGAGGTCTGGCGAGTGGCTCCGCCCCCGTTCACGAAGAGAATGTGAGATGTGGGAGCGTGAACGGGTGAGTGAGAAGAACGTCGACAGCATGCAATACCGCTTTGACGGGCCGGAACAGGCCCCGGTCCTGGTCATGGGGCCGTCCCTCGGTGCTACATGGCACACTCACGGCGCCTACATCGTCGGGTTCGCCTTCGCCCACATGCTCGGCTTCAAGCTGATGCGTAGACTGAAGAAGCGGATCGGCGGAGCTGTACCGGCAGCTGGTCAGGACGACGACTGGTCGAAGCGCGCGTCGGCCAGATCGCCTGGGTATGGCTTGTGCGCACGCACTACTCTGTCGCCCCGCCGGATCCCAGTACGCCGGTTCCGTCCCGCTCCGTGATCACTCGGTTCAGGACGCTCTGCCCCTGCTCAGGCTGAACGGATCCGGCCAGCGAGGTGGCGGCGCGTGCGTCGTAGGCCGCGCGGGCCGCGTCGATGTGCGCCAGGTGCTCGACGGTCCACCGCAGGAGCGGGGTAGTGGCTTCGTAGAGGGTGCTGCCCATGGGCGTGAGCCGGTAGGTGACGTGCGGCGGCATGACGTTGTGGACGGTTCGAGTCACGATGCCGTCCCGTTCCAGGCTGCGTAGGGTGACGGTGAGCATGCGCTGGCTGATTCCGTCGACGGCGCGCTTGAGTTCCGTGAAGCGGCGGGGGCCCTGGTCGAGATGGCAGACGACACCATCAATGCGGCCCACCTCTTCATCTACTTCATCCCCGGGGCGCCAGAAGAGGCCGCCAAACTCGGCGTGAGCGAGGACGGGCCGGCGTACTTCGCGTTCCGCTCGCCCCCGATGGGGCCAGCCCCATGGCAGGTCACGCTCGCCGCCTTCTACAACTTCAGCCCACGGGCGGTGCAGGCCATGACAGGCGTGTGGGACACCGCAACGCCACAGCAGTGGCAGGCCGCCCGCTTCGCAGCCGTCGAGCGCGCGGTGCAGCGCGTCGGCGTCAACCTCGCCGTCGATCAGATCGCGGAGGCGCGCGCTGATCGCCCCAGTCGTCACGCGCCGACTACGCCGGAAAGACGATGGTCGCCGTCAACGCCTCGATCCCCCTCCCCTCCGATCCACTCGTCGCACTCTGGCAGCAGCTCACAGTGCTGCGCGAGTGGCGTGACGACGCGCATTTCACCGTGCTCGCCGCCAACGACATCGGACCGTGCGAATGCACTGTACTGCAGAGCGCGACAGGTCATTTCCCGGAAGCGATCGCACGTGCCACCAGGCTGTGGAACGACGAGGAGGCGGCCGCGGCAACAACCCGTCTCGTCGCACGTGGCTGGCTCAACTCCGACGGCACCGCGACCGACGCGGGATGGGGGAGAAGGCTGCGGGTTTGCACCCCGTCCCCGTCTTGGTGTGGACATGAGGGTGGATATCGGGCCGACGGTCACCGCCTCCGACCAGAACGACCACCCCGGCGGTGTCCTCACCATCCCCCTCCCGCACAGGCCACCGACTGCCTTGCCCGCCTGCCCGTCGAAGCACTGCACGGTATCGAACCCCGCCGGGCCAACACCCTCCACGACTATGGCATGCACACCGTCGGACTTCTCGCCGCCGGACAGGGCGGGGCGGCGGCCAGGCCGTGAAGCCACCAGCGACGAGCGCAGAGGTTCAGGCCGCGGTCCAGCCCTGTGTGGGCGAACCGCGTAGGGGCGCTCGTGCGGTGGCCGTCCACGGCGAGCGAGTCGCCCTTTATGGTGGCTGACGGGGGAGCAGGACCGACTTGCCACGGAGAGCTCACCGAAGCATCAGTCGAGCCCGCCGAGCCGTTCTACGCGTCGGGCGCGTTCGACCTCGGCAGCTGATCCGTCCCTGAAGCCATGCGCGACCCAGTCACCGGCTTCCGATGAACGGTCCGCAACGAGCCTGCCGCGGCCCGTGCCACCGAGGGGCCGACGGACATCGTCCGGTTGATCACAAGGCGGGACGCTGCTGCTGTCCTCCCCGCAGACGCGGGGCGCTCGACTGACGTGTGATCGGCCACGAGCCGTCCGCGACGACCCGGGCGCGCAGGTCAGCGGGTCGCGGCTGCCGCATTGCGGATCCAGCTGCGGAATTCGATCGCCAGGTGCTCGCAGTGTCCCTCGATCATCGAGTCCGGGGCAGCGGACGGATAGATGACGCGTACGACCACGTCGGCACCGGTGTCGGTGTCCCGCGCCTGGTGCAGGCAGTACGCGAAGGGGGTGCCATCGTCCAGGCTGAGGGCCGCGTTCATCAGCGTCACCGGGTAGGAGGCGTCCAGGTAGGCGCTGACGGCGGCGGGCAGTTCGCGTGCCACCGAGACCTTGAACCGGGTGAGGTGGCCGCCGATCGTTTCCACCATGCCTCCGGTGTAGGAGGGCGGCTCGACATAGTGCTCAGGATGGGCGTTGACGAGCAACGACTTGTCCTGGAAGCGACCGGTGCCGGCCTGCGCTTGGAACCACTCGGCCAGCTGGGTGCCGCTGAGTCCGTAGACGGTGAACTCGGTGCGGGATTCACGGTAGGTGCCGCGGGAGGCTGCGACGAGTTCCTTGTGGTAACGGTCGCCGTCGTCGATCTGCTCACCGAGGAGATCCATCATCACTTGGCCGCCGACCACGCTCTTCAGGTTCCTCAGGGCCCGCCGTGCGGCTTCCAGCTCCCATCGGTCGACTTCCGTCTCGTCGAAACTGCGGCCCATGGTGTGCAGGTCGACCGTCACCGGGGTGGACTGGTGCGCATCAGCTTGTGTGGTCATTCTCTTCCCCTTCGCATGAGGTGGGCATCGCTCGCTTGCCGCGTGCCCGCCATCGACTATAAGATGCACTCATGCATCTTGCAAGGTCGGATTCCACCCCCCGTCGCCGACGCGGCGCGGAACTGCGGGCCGCGCTCCTCGACGCCGCGTGGGGCGAGCTGATGGCACGCGGATACGCGGGGCTCACCTTCGCCGCGGTCGCCGAACGCGCCGGCACCAGTCGGCCGGTCGTCAACCGCCACTGGGCGACCAAAGACCTCCTCGTCCGCGACGCCATCCAGCGAGCCGGCGCGGAATTCACACTCACCGACCCCGACACCGGGTCCCTGCGCGATGACACGATCGCCCTTCTCGAACAGCTCAATGGAGCGTTCACAGCGTTCGCGGCAGCCATGACGGCGCAACTGGCCGCCTACTTCGAGGAAACGGGAACGACACCGGCCGAACTGCGCGCCACGCTGGTCGAGGCTCGATGGGCGCTGATCGAGTCCATCACCCACCGCGCCGCCGCACGCGGAGAGATCGACGGCACGAAACTCACCCCACGCATCACCCGCCTCCCTTTCGACCTGCTCCGGCACCAAGTGCTCATGGAACTGGAGCCGGTGCCTTCCGACGACATCCGGGAGATCGTCGACACCATCTACCTGCCCCTGATCACGTGAGCTCGAGCCCCGTACGGCCGATGCGGGTGCGCGAGCGCGGCCTGCTCCGACGCGGCGACGAGACCGCGCTGTCGCGAGCCACATTCAGTGACCTCGGCACCGAGTCGAGGTCCGTAGTGATGGGGGGTGGGGTCACGGTGGATCGTTCGGGCGAGCGGGTCATACCTGGTCCGGGACAGTGGGCGCGGCGGGGTGGGGAACGGCCGTGGTCGGGGCGTACTGGGCGGCTTGGGCGTCGGACATGGCGGCGTATCGGCCGCGGGCGGCGATGAGTTCGCCGCTGCCGCCCAGTGCGCCGTGGGCCACTACGCAG
Source organism: Streptomyces sp. NPDC102490 (assembly GCF_044765285.1). NCBI lineage: Bacteria > Bacillati > Actinomycetota > Actinomycetes > Kitasatosporales > Streptomycetaceae > Streptomyces > Streptomyces sp. NPDC102490. The sequence goes on along the minus strand of NZ_JBIWJU010000008.1, from coordinate 47,279 downwards.
CACAGCCCCCGCGCGAAGAAGTCGATTCAGAGATCCTCGGCACCCGGGTAGTGGTGACGAAGTTTGCTGAGTACGCGCTCGTCGACAGCCCTGACGTCCCAGGAGGAACTGTCGAACTCGGTCAGGACGAGCACCAGCTCGTCCCCGGCGAACCCCCGTGCTTCGGCGTCGATCAACTCGAGGAAGGGGGTCGTCAGCGACAACAACGTCAACGTGTCCATGCCGGTGTCGGCGGACCGTCTCTTCAACTCGACACAGCGAGGGTCGACGATCTCGTCGAACTCGATGCGCCAGGTCAGGTCCAAGCCGAAGCTGCCGAGCCGAACCAGAAGCTCAGCCAGCGTCACGTAGTGCTTTCCGCGCCAGGCAGGAAACGTGATCCCGTACATCTCTGCCTTTGCTTCAGCTGTATCGCGTGCCATGCGGCCCCCTTCGTTCAGCGAACAGTGGGGCACGCCCCTAATCAGCTCATACGACCCATCGGACAGGCCCTAGTACTGCAACGGTGCTTGCTGTGACTGGTGACCAGGTTGGTCGTGGGTGTGGTTATGGGTGGGGACCTTGCTGATGTCAGGTTGTGGGCGGGCGAACTGGAAGCTGTGCATGGGCGGTTCGTGCACCGTTTCAGCAGGTCGGAGCCGCGGGAGTCCGCACTGGCTTATATGCGGGGCCTGATCGCTCCGCTGCAGCGGAAAAACGGCTGGACGCTGGCGGAAGAAGCCGGCTACGCAGGCCCGGACCGCATCCACCGGATGCTGAACCGGATCGAGTGGGACGCTGACAAGGTGCTCGACGATGTGCGTCAGTACGTGGTCGACAACCTCGGCGACCGCAGCGCCGTCCTGGTCGTGGACGACACGGGCTTCCTGAAGAAGGGCACGCAGTCGGCAGGGGTGCAGCGGCAGTACTCCGGCACCGCCGGGCGAACGGAGAACTGCCAGGTCGGTGTCTTCCTCGCCTATGCCACCGACCGCGGGCGGACGCTGATCGACCGGCGTCTGTATCTGCCCACCTCCTGGACCGACGACCGCGAAAGATGCCACGGGGCCGGCATCGGCGACGAGGTCGCCTTCGAGACCAAGGTGGCCATGGCCAAGGCGATGGTCCGCCGCGCGATCGCGGACAAGATCCCGTTTCGGTGGGTGACCGCGGATGCCGCCTACGGGTTCAGCAGAGGTTGGCGCTCCGAGCTGGAGCGGGCGGACGTCTTCCACGTCATGGCGACCACCCGGCACGACACCGTGGTCACCCGCTGGGCCATCGACCATCCCGTCCACGACCTGTTCAACGGCCTTGCCCGGCAGAAATGGAAGCGTCGTTCCTGCGGCAACGGGGCTCACGGCCTGCGGATCTATGACTGGGCACGCGTCGAGGTGCGGCCGTGGCACCGGCCCGACCGCCGCCACTGGGTGATCGCCCGCCGCAGCGTCGCCCGACCGCAGGAGATCTCCTACTACATCGCCTACTGCCCCGCCGGAACCACGCTGGATGACCTGATCCGCATCGCGGGCAGCCGGTGGGCCATCGAGGAGTGCTTCCAGAGCGCCAAGCAGGGATGCGGACTGGACGACTACCAAGTCCGCCGCTATCCCGGGTGGCACCGCCACATGACCCTCGCCATGGCCGCCCATGCCTGCCTGACCGTCCTGCGAGCCCGAGAGCTGGATGCCGGGAAAGCAGAAACGGATCCTCCCAGCTCATCCACCTCAGCCTCGCCGAGGTACGACGGCTGATCACCCGCCTCACCAACCGTCGGCCCGCACCCGTCGAGCACATCCTGCACTGGTCGACCTGGCGCCGACGACGACAGCACCAGGCCCGCACCAGTCACTACAAACAACGCGGACACATCCCCTGACCTGGTCACCAGTCACAGCAAGCACCGTTGCAGTACTAGTGCAGTGACCGGGAACGTTCGCCGGGTTGATGGTTGGGGCGGTTGGATGGGCAGATCGTGCACCGAGGAAGTACCAGCTCGGTGCGCTACCGGCGGGCGATGATGCTGCTGGCCTCGGCCGACGGGAACCACGTCCCGGTGATCGCGAAGTTGGTGCAGGCCGACGAGGACACCGTCCGGGACATGATCCACCAGTTCAACGAGATCGGCCTGGCCTGTCTACACCCTCGATGGGCGGGAGGCCGTCCCCGCCAGCTCACCCCTGACGACGAGGACTTCGTCGTACAGGCGGCCACCACCCGCCCCAACAAGCTCGGTCAGCCCTACACCCGCTGGTCGATCCGCAAACTCGCCGCCTACCTGCGCCGCGTACACGGCCGTGTCATCCGCATCGGCCGGGAAGCCTTACGGCGCCCGCTATCGCGCCGCGACAACACCTTCCAGCGCACCAAGACCTGGAAGGAGTCCCCAGATCGCGAGGGTGACGCCACCCTCGACCAAATCGAGCAGGTGTTGGGGCGCTTCCCTGACCGGGTGTTCGCCTTCGACGAGTTCGGGCCGCCGGGGATCCGGCCCACCGCCGCGGGCTCCTGCTGGGCGAAACCGAGCGAGCCCAACCGGCTGCCGTCGACCTACCACCGCACCCACGACGTCACCGCGGCGCTGAAGTCGATCCGCGCCGCCTCGCCCCGACGGAGCCCCGATCTACATCATCCTGGACAACCTCTCCGCCCACACCGGTGTGGACATCCGCCGCTGGGCGAAGAAGAGCAAGGTCGAGCTGTGCTTCACCCCCACCTACGCCTCCTGGGCCAACCCGATCGAGGCCCACTTCGGACCGCTGCGCCAGTTCACCCTGGCCAACTCCCACCACCGCAGCCACCCCGCACAGACCCAGGCCCTGCACCGCTACCTGCGCTGGCGCAACGCCAACGCCGCCACCCCGACGTGCTCGCCGCACAACGCCGAGAACGTGTCCGCATCCGCAGCGAGAATGGCATCCGCTGGGGGGGGACGCGCCCTCACCCCAGCGGCCTGGGCACAACCCGGCGAACCTAATGCGGTCACAGCACGAGCAGGCGGTTGGTTGCTGTTGAGGTTCAGAATCCTGGAGCCTGGAAAAGGCTTTGACGCGCGGTTCGCTGTTCATCGATGGTGAGCCGGACGTCGGGACCGAGCGGTCACGAACCGCCGCGCCGGCGACGGCTACACCACGGTGAGGGAGTTGTGGATGATTGTTGTGTCGGCCGCCTCGGGGGCTTTCGGCCGACTGGTCATCGACCAGTTGCTGGCCCAGGGACCCGCTGATCGCATCGTTGCCGCGGTGCGCAATCCCAAAGGGGTCGCGGATCTCGCCGCTCGCGGGGTCCGTGTCCGCCTCGGTGACTACGATGACCCGGCAACGCTGCGCACCGCGTTCAAGGGAGCCGACCGGCTGCTGCTGATCTCCTCTCCGGAGCTGGAACCCTCCCGCCGCGTCGGCCAGCACCAGGCAGCCATCGACGCGGCCCACACCGCCGGAGTCGGAGCGATCATCTACACCAGTTTCCTGGGTGCCGACACTCAGGCCCGCGGTGTCACCGCAGCTCATCACGCCACCGAGCGCACCCTGTTCGCAAGCGGGCTGCCCCACACGCTGTTGCGCCACCCCTACTACAGCGAGGCATTCCTCAACGCGGGCCTGCACGCCGCCGTCACCTCGGGTGAACTGGCCAGCGGCACCGGCGGGCGTGGCATCAATACCGCTTTCCGCAGCGAACTCGCCGAGGCCGCCGCCCGCGTCCTCACCGAGGACTGCCACCTCGGCCGCGCCTACGACTTCACCGGCAACCTGTGGACCTACAGCCAGCTCGCCCACGCACTCAGCCGTATCTCCGGCAGACCCGTCGTCCACCGAGACCGGCACGGCCGCGCGCCCGGTGCCCAGGGCTGGCTTGAGGACCAGGTCCGTGCCGGCGCACTGGAGCGACAGACCGACGATCTTCAGCACGTCCTCGGTCACCCAGCCGCCACCCTCGACCAGGCCGTCACCGCAATCCTCACCCAACCCGCCCCACCAGCCGCCAGTCCTGCCCCGGAGTGACATTCTGGCCCTACGCGATGATGTTGCATGGGAGCAGGAATGGTTTCGAGGTCAACTGCGTCTCGGCCTTCAGCTGGTGGACGCCCAAGAACTCCACCAAGCCCCACAACACTCCGCCCGCCACGGCGACCGCAGCCAGGAAAACCAGGGAGAGAACGCGTCCGACAGGCCACAACTGCAGCACCCGCCGCCATTGGGCACGCGTGGTGGACCACCACGCCGACGCGCTGCAGGACCTGTTCAGGCCGGTCACGGTGGCGGTCGTCGCGCTCATCACCTTCCGCGACGGTCTCCGCACCCGGCTGCGCGAGGCCGGTCTGACCGGCATCCCACTGCTCGTGCCAGGCACCGCGATGATCGCCGCGTACCTCACCGCCGAGCAGGAGTCGGGGCGTCTGGCCGGTGGCGCCGACATCGACACGCTCGCCCCCCACCCTCGTCGGGGCCGGACACCTGCTGTTCGCCGCCGACCGGACAAGCGCCCCACCGCAGAGGGCCGGCGTCCGCAAGACGGTGACCACCGTCATCGCCGGAGCCTTGCGACCACCCCAGTCGTGACTTCAGCGCCCAGGTCGCAAGTACCCGGCTGCTGGAGCCGGGTGCGGGTAAGCCGGATCACCAGCCGCATGGGGACGGCGCGGGTCCTCGCCGAACCGGTCGGCATCCGTTTGTATCAGCCTGCGCTGATTGTCGCCCGGCCTGAGGCGAGGATCGGCAGGTGCCGGCGGTGCCGCGGCTTGACGTCCACGACCAGTGGACCGTCCTTCTCGCGCAGCACGAGGCAGTCGACGTGGTCCGGCCTGGTGGAAGACCAGCGTGTGCCGGAGTGGTGCTTCTGCCCGTCGCGCCAGCGGCATGCCCCACCTCCGAGCAGCCAGAGCGAGGCGCAGCGCTCCCGGCCTCGACCAGCTGCGACGTCTCCACGACCGAGCCGAAGAGGACCGCTGCACAGAACGGGACCGGGAACAGCACTACGACGGCCTGTCAGTCGGTGTGGTGCGAGGCCTGCTCCGGATCCACGGGTGACACGGGGTGCGGGACGCCGGAAGGCTGGGCGGGGCAGGGCGAGGAGGCGGGTGCCGCGGCCGTGGGGCTGTCCAGATGGCGCAGCGCCGGTACGGCGAGGAGGAGCAGGGAGACTCCGCACCACGCGACGGCAAGTGCTACGCCCGTCTCACGGAGCCCGGCCCATTCCACCACCAAGCCGGCGAACAGAGTACTCAGCGGGACAGCTGTCATGGAGACGGCATTCTGCAGACCGAGGACGCGGCCCCGGACGTCCTCCGGGATGCGTTCGGTGACCAGGACCAGGAAGAGCGCGGGCAGCGGGCCCGCACCGATGCCGGCGAGGACCGCACAGGGTACGAGCAGCGGTACCGGCGGGAGCAGGGCGAGCCCGGCCACTCCGACCATCGACACCAGCTGGGAACCGACGAAGACGGTGCGGCGAGGGAGTTTCGCACCGATCGCCGCGTACACACCGGCGCCCGCGATGCCGCCCAGGGCGAGGCAGGACACGACCAGGCCGAAGCCGCCCGGCGAGTTCTCGCCGACCAGGTACACGGGGAGCACAAGGTTCTGGAGAGGTGCGAGGACCGCGATGCTCGCGGCCGACACCAGGGTGATCGTGCCGAGGGTGCGGTCGTCACGCAGCACGCCGAAGCCGCGGCGGACATCGGCCCACGGGCCGGATGCCGCCTCGGTGCTCGGCGTCGGGCGGCGACCGAGCTGCTTGGGCAGGGTGAGGGTGACCAGCCCGGCGAGGGCTGAGCAGGCGGCGGTGACCCACAGCACCGTACCGGGGTCGACCAGGAGGATCAGGCCACCGGCCGCCGCCGGGGCGAGGATCACCACGCCGCCGCCCACGCTCTCGCGCAGGCCCGCGATGCGGGACATGTCCATTCCGGTGGCCTCGGCCACGTCGGGGGCCAGGGCTTCGCGGGCGGTCATGCCGGGAACGTCAATGAAAGCCCCGGCCACTCCGAGGACGACGAACCAGGCGAGAGTCAGCCCGGTCAGGCCGTCGACGACGGGGAGCGCCGCGACACAGACGGCGGAGGCGAGGTCGGCACAGACGGAGAGGCGCCGGCGGCCGAACCGGTCGATGAACACGCCGCCGATGATGGCGGAAAGCAGCATCGGTACAGCGCTGGCAGCGGCCACCAGGCCGACGGCCGCCGCGTCACCGGTGCGCTGGAGCACCAGCCAGGGGAGGGCGATGCTCGCCACGGTGTTGCCCAGCAAGGACAGGCCGTGCGAGAGGAGATATGCGATCAGCATGGATCAATTCTGGTGAATCGACTGCAACCGGTCGGACCTCGGTCGGCGGGCGAGACGCCGCCGCTACGGGGTACGCCCGGTGACAGGCGGGATGGGATGAGGCGGACTCGTGGCGAGGGGTGGTCGAGTTCGGGTTTCTTCTCCTTCAGGTCTGCTTCTTCGTACCGAAGGAGTGGCGTGAGAGGTGACCGACACTGCCAAGTACCGGCAGACGCGCCATGATCTGAGTGTCGATCAGCATCCGGGCCCGCAGTCGTGGAGGAAGTCCGCGCAGGTCGACGCCTTTGGCGCTCCCGTACGCGCTGACCGAGCCGACGAGACGCAACCCCGGGACCTGGTGGGCGAGTTCGCTCGGATGATCGATGCCCCAGGCGAGTTGGGCGCCGGTGCGGCGGAAGAGGGCGAAGCGGCGGGTGGAGCCGACGGCGAATCGCGAGTAGGTGTCGAGGACGAGTTCGCCATACGGGAGGCGGGCGACGACCTGGCGCAGCATGCGCGGTCCGTCCTCGGCCTTCAGATACATCGACAGGCCCTCGGCGACGACCAGGACCGGGTGCTCCGTCGGGATCTGCTCGGGCCAGTCCCGATCGGTGACGGAGGCGGCGATGGTATGTCGGCGCGGATGGGCGGGGTGCACCCTCCGGTGGAGGTCCATGACCTCCGACTGGTCGAGGTCATACCAGTGGACGTCCGGGCCCGGGGCGAGGCGGCCGAAGCGATCGTCGAGTCCGCAGCCGAGGTGGAGCACGGTGGCCGTGCCGTGTGCCGCGAGGAAGCGCCGCACCTGACGGTCGAACCAGAGGGTGCGCAGAGCGACCCCCACGGCGTTGGTCTCGTTGATTCCCAGCCGGCCGAAGTCGTAGTCGATGCGCGCCACCAAGTCGGCCGCAGCGCGGTCACCGAGGAGGGGATGCAGGGAGCGGGCGTCGAGCGCCCGCGCATAGAGAGGGGCAAGCAGTGTCTCGGCCGCGCCGGTCAGGGTGGGCCGTAAGGGACCCGTCGCTCCCTCGTCGGCACCCCCCGCGGCCTGCCGTAACCCGTGGATCGGCTCGGTCACGCGCTCTCCTCATTCCTCATGGACGGCTCCATGGCGAGTGGCGGAAAAATTCGCACCGGAAGCAAGGGTAAAGAGATTTCCTAGGTTCGTCAGCCGGAGCACCCTATGGGGCGCAACTGGCTGCCGCAACCACGTTTCACCCTCGCGCGCGCAGCGCGAAACCTCCATCGAGCCTCGTGCGGATCACTCTGACCTGCGAGGAAGGCGAGAACGACGGATGCTCTCCCCGGCCGGGAAGCTCGCGCTCTCTTCACGTTTTCTTTACAATCGCGGACTCCTCGCTGGGGCTGGTTTCAGCCGAAGCTTTGCCAGTGCTTTTGATCCTGTTGACTCATGAGGGCGAAACAAGTGAACCTTTCGAGGTGACTCCGCAGTCGGTGCTCGAGGGGGATTCCGTGTCCGCTACCCAAAAGGCCGCATTGGTTTCCATGCCGTGGAACAGTGTCGTACGTCCCTCGATTCAGGTGGGAATTCTCCGGTCGATCGCCGAAGCTGAGGGCTGGCAGGTCAAGGCGCATTACGCTTACCTCGACTTCTACGGTCTCGCCCGCTCGGAACTGGGCCTTTCCAGCGAAATCTGGGCCGACGCCTACGAAACCGTTTCGGAGAAGCTCTACCACTTAGCGGCCGGCGACTGGATCTTCGCCCAGCGGCATGCCGACGCCGCACAACGTGACGCCTATTTCACGGTACTGCGCGACCATCGGGCGGACGCGAACACGATCGAGCTGATCGATTCCCTGCGGGAGGTGGCGGAGACGCACGTGGAGCGAACGGCCCGCACGCTTATGGAGGACGCCCCCTCCGTCATCGGCTTCACCTCCATGTTCAGTCAGAACGGGCCGACGTTGGCGGTGGCCGAGCGGTTGCGTGAGCATGGCTATCGCGGGGTGATCGTGATGGGGGGCAGCAACTGCGAGGGCTCCATGGGCCGCACGCTCCTGGCCCACCATCCGGCGGTGGACGCGGTGGTGGACGGCCCCGGGGAGGACGCCTTCACGTCCCTTCTGCGGCATACCGCAGCGGGCACGCCCGTGCCCAGCCACGGACGTCTTCGCTCCCGGAACGGTCCCGCCGCCCCACCCGCCGCGGAACCCCGTCCGGACCGGCCACTGACCGTCCCCACACCCAACTACGACGGATTCTTCGATCAGTTGCACACAGCGGGCCTGGCCGACCTCGAACCCGACATCACCCTTCCCGTCGAGTTCTCCCGGGGCTGCTGGTGGGGCGCCAAGACACACTGCACCTTCTGCGGCCTGAACGGGGCCACCATGAACTACCGCAGCAAACATCCCGACACCGTCGCCGATGAGCTGCAGCACCTCATGAACCGTTACGGTGTCCTGGACTTCTTCGCCGTCGACAACATCCTCGACCTCAAATACCTCGACACGGCACTGCCGCTCATCGAGAAACTCGACACCGACCACTCCCTCTTCTTCGAAGTCAAGGCCAACATGGAATGGGCCGACATCCGCGCCATGCGCCGGGCCGGCATCCGCTCCGTCCAGCCAGGCATCGAAAGCCTCAGCACCGAAGGCCTCCGCCACCTCAAAAAGGGCGCCACCGCCTACCAGAACATCCGCTTCCTCCTCGGCTGCGCCGAATACGGAGTACTGCCGGTGTGGAACATCCTCACCGGCTACCCGAACGAGACCCCCGAGTCGATCACCGCCCAGCTGGACGCCGTCGCCTCGTTGACCCACCTCACGCCGCCGCACATCACTCTGATCCGCTTCGACCGGTTCAGCCCGTACGTGGAACATCCAGAGCGCTACGGCCTGTCCCTGACACGACCGCTGCCCGGATATCACCATGTTTATCCATATCTTTCCCCCGACGACCTCTGGAACATCGCGTACCACTTCGAGGGAGAGTTCGCCGACGCCGCCGACAACGCTCCTGTCCGGCGGCGGCTCGCGGCCCGTATCCGGCTCTGGCGCGGGCACCACGAAGAGGCCTCGTTCACGTACCGGCTGGGCTTCGACTCCGTCATCCTCACCGACCAGCGCCCCGGCCTGCCCGGCGGCGACACCCACCTGACAGGGGACGACGCCCGGCTCTACCGAGCCGTCATCGGCGGAACCCGCCATCGCGACCTCCAGGAGCTCGGCTGGCAGGGGGAATGCTGGGAACAGGCCCTGGAAACGCTGCGCGACTGGCAGCGTCGCCGATGGGTGTACGCGGAAGGCACCAAGGTCATCGCCCTGGCTACCAGGGCCGTGCCCTCCGCCTACCGCACCCCGCCGGTCAAGGGCACTCCCCGGCGGCCCCGCACCCCCGTGCCACTCACGCTCACCACCCGACCGTAGGGAGGTGTCGGCACCGCGCGAGGGGCCCGTGCGCCACCACATCAGGCCGGCCCGCAGGGCGGGCGGCACGTGACAAGAAGGACCCGACACGACAGTCCGGAACGAACCGACGAAAGGAACACCCTCATGGGACCCGTGGTCGTATTCGACTGCATGACAGCGGACTTCCTCAACGACGACCCCAACAACGCGGAGCTCAGCGCCCTCGAACTCGAGGAGCTGGAGTCGTGGGGCGTCTGGTCCGAGGACAACCAGTCCGTCTGACGTCCGTGACCGGGACCGGCGACGGCCACGCCGAACACACAAGGACGGGCACCGCTGCCCGTGACCTGCGGCCATCGGCCCGCCCCGGACGCTGACACCGCCGATTCGGACCACCACAGAGGGCGAGAGGTGAGCATGTCGAGGTCGTCGGCCGTCCGGTGCGAGCTGAGTGAGGTCTCCTACCGCGCATGGCCGGCCGCGGAGACCATGACCGTGCGGTGCAGGATTCGGACCGCACGGGGCTCCGCGACCGCCGACGGCTACGGCACCGCCGCCGAGGAGCCCCTGGCCCGGAGGAAGGCTCTCTCCGAGGCCGTGGAGCGCCTGGTGGCGTGCTCGCCTCTCGCCCAGGTGGTCCGCCCGCCGAGCCCCGTCGGCGGCACCCTTCCTGGTTTCGCCGACGGGCACTCTGGAGTCCGCACCGCTCCCCCCGGCTGCCTGACCCGCCGGTACAGCGCTCCGGCGAGCGGCCCGGACCGCCGGATACCGCTGTTCTGGTCATCTCCCTGGGTGGCCGGCGAGGAGCTGAGGGCGGGCGTGCTGCGCGCAGCAGATGCCCGCCTGTCCAGCACGATCGGATGGGCGGCAGCGCCCGACCCGGAGGCCGCCTTGACCGGGGCCCTGCTGGAACTGACGGAGTCCGTCGACTACGGCGTCTTCCTCTACCGCAGGCTGGCCGGTCCCCCGCGCCGTGCCCTCGCGCCCGGTGCGGCCGGGAAGGCCGGGCCCGATCCGGAGCTCGTGACGCTTGCCGGTGTGACGCGCACCCCAACCGTGCTCGCCGTGGCCCGGCACGCGAATCGGCTGATGCCGGCCACCGGGCTCGGCAGCGGGCACACCCTCGCGCAAGCGCAGGAGCGCGCTCTGCTCGAACTCGCGCAGGCCGAGACCATGTGGCGGTTGAACCCGACCGCCGAGTCCGCCGAACGGCAGTTCATGCGCCGCTTCGAGCGCTGGCCGGCGCTCAGGCGGTGTGTGGCTCTGGACTTCGACCTCAACGGCCCCGGCCCGGCCCCCGCCGTGGCCGCTGCCCCGGGCCCGAACCCGACCGCCCCCTTGTCCCCGCTGGAGGAGTTGTCCGCCCGCTCCCTCCGCGTCTGGGCCGATCGCGGCACCGTCGACCTTCTCGGCCCCGATCTCCCGCCGACCCGGCTCTCCCTCGCCCACGTGGTGACGGAGCCCCAGCCGCTGCTGGGCCTGGTCCGCGCAGGCATACCCGTGTTCGACACGGAAGAAGTGAGGAGAACCCTTGCCCCCCATAGCCCAGCACGAGCTGCTGACCGACGCGATCCTGGACGGAACCCGCAAGGACGACGTACCGCCTGAGCGTGAGACACCCCTGGGCAAAGCCCTGGCCACGGTCGGCGACTGGCTGACCGCGCAGCGGTTGACGGCGGACATCCACAAGTACGGGATCGACACCGCTCCCACCTACGAGGTGCGCCTGACCGACGCCGACGGCGCCCTGTGCTCGCGCAGCTCCGGCAAGGGCCTCGGCCACCGCAGCCTGGCCAGCGCTCTGTTCGAGAGCGCCGAGCACTACCACTTGGACTGGCGGCGCGACCACCGCGCCGACGAGACCCAGTTCCTGCCCGCAGCCGCCATCGCCGAGCAGCCCACCGCGCGGCCGTCCGCACTGCTGCGGCGGCTCGCCGGCATCGCGCCCAAGGCTCCGGTACTCACCCGTAGCTACCGTCCGGTCTCCGAGGCTCTCGGCCTCGGGGCCGCCGGTGCGGGGGACAACGGTGCGTCCCCGCCCGGGGCACCCGCACCCCATCACCACCCGGTCTTCCTGCGGGACGGCGGCTACCGCAACTGGCCGCACCCTGAGGACAGCGGCGCCTTCGCACCGCTGTGGCACTACACCTCCAGCGCCGGGTACGCCGCCGGGGCCACCCTGCACGAGGCTTTGCTGCACGCCGTCAACGAGGCGATCGAACGCGATGCATGGTCCTGCCTGCTCGCCTCCTGCTACTTCAGGCCACCGGAGACCGGTCCCGCCCTGCCCGTCGTCGACCCCGCCGCACTCCCCGCCGAACTCCGGGAGCTGACCGCCGAGGTGGAGCGCGCGTGCGGGGGCAGACTGCTGATCGTCTCCCTCACCGCTGACACCCGGGTGCCCGCCTACCTGGTATGCGACGCCACCGCCGACGAGCCGGTCCGGCTGGTCGGCAGCGGCGCCTCGCCGGACCCCGTGTACGCCCTGCACCGCGCCCTCCTGGAATACCTCCAGGTCCGCACCATGTACCGGCACGGCCCGGTGGACGCGGCGCGTGAGTCGGAGCAGATCGCACGGGCCCTGACCCGCTGGCCCCGCCATCTGGCCGCTGCCCGGTTCGACGTCCGCGCCCTGCCCCACCGGACCGTCCCCTTCGAGACGGCGGACGGGCTGCCCGCCACCGCCGCCCCCGAGGACCTGCTGCGCAGGCTGGTGCGGCGGCTCCAAGCGGTGGGAGTCGAGCCGCACTTCCGGATCCTGACCGAGCCGGGCGCCGTGACCGTGGTCGACGTGGTCGTCTGCGGGCTCGAGATGCTGGACAAGGCGCGGGCCGGCTACCCGGTTCTGCCCACCGGCCGACTCGACGCGAGGCTGCGCCCCCAGGGAAGTGATCCGCGGTGAGGCTCGCGCTGATCGCACCGCCGTGGAACAGCCTGTACCGCCCGTCCATCCAGATCGCGACCCTGGCGGCCCTGGCCGACCACTCTCCGGGCGACCCCGTCACGCCCGTGTACGGGTACCTGGACTGGTCGCAGTACGCCGTGGAGACCCTGGGCTGGGTGCCGGCGGAGTTCATCACCGTCTACGACACCATCGGCGAGGAGCTGTACGGGCTCGGGGTCGGCGACTGGATCTTCGGCGGTCCCGCGCGGCAGGTGGAGACCGGGGCCGACGCGCCCGACCCGGAGACGGCTGAGGAGCGCGCGTGCGTCACGTACGCGGCTTTTCTGCAGGAGAAGGGCGTTGCGGACAACCTCGTACGACAGGTGCTCGCGCTGCGCGCGACAGCCCCCGCCTTCGTGTCGGGCTTCGTCGGCCGGCTGCTCGCCCTGGACGCGGAGATGTACGGATTCACCACCTCCTTCAGCCAGTTGGGTCCCGCCCTTGCCGTGGCGCAGGCCCTCAAGGCACGCGCTCCCGAGCGCCTGATCGTGCTCGGCGGCGCCAACTGTGACCGCCCGATGGGGCAGGCCGTCATGGCGGCGTATCCGTTCGTGGACGCCGTGGTGCAGGGCGAGGGCGAGGCCGCCGTGACCGCGCTTCGGGAGGCACGGGACACCGCCGACCTGGCGGCGGTCCCGGGCCTCGCGCTGCGCACGGAGGGGGAGATCCGGGTCGCGCTGCCGGTGGTGCAGTCTGCGTCGTCCGCCCCGGTTCCCCGCTACGAGGAGTACTTCGAGCGGTTGCGGGACCTGCCGTGGGCCGATCTGATCGCTCCACACGTGGCGCTGCCGTTCCAGATGTCGCGAGGCTGCTGGTGGGGAGAGAAGCTGCAGTGCACCTTCTGCGGGGAGAACGGCAGCGGGATGGTCTACCGCAGCAAGCCCGGGCGGCAGCTGACCCAGACGCTGCGCGAACTCACCGAGAAGCACGGGGTGTTCGATACCTACGCGGTGGACACGATCCTCGCCCGGCGAGACAACGGCCTGGCCGCGCTCGCCGCCGCCGAGGTCGACGTGACCACGTTCTTCGAGGTGAAAGCGAACCTCGGGCCGCGCGAGGTCGGCGAGATGCGGGCGGCCGGGGTGACCATGGTGCAACCCGGGATCGAGAGCCTGAGCAGCGGGGCGCTGAAGCTGCTCCGCAAGGGCGCGACCGCCTACCACAACCTGCGTTTCCTGATCCTCTGCCACGAGCTGGGCATCGACGCGCAGTGGAACCTGCTGTCCGCGATGCCCATGGAGACCCCGCAGATGCTGAAGGAACAGCTGGCGCTGCTTCCGTTCATCACGCACCTGGCGCCGCCGTCGACGGTCAGCAAAGTACGCGTGGACCGCTACAGCCCGTACTTCGAGAATCCCGACGAGTTCCGGATCGTGCTGCGCGGCCCTGAACCCAAGTACCGGTTCATCCACGCCGATCCGGCCCTGGACCGGACCGCGCTCGCGTATTCCTTCGACCACGCGGAGACCGACGAAAGGCCGGACGCCGACGAGATGCTGGCCCTGCGCCGCAGGCTCGGCGCGCGGGTGGGGCTGTGGAAGAAGCTCCACCACCAGTCCCGGTTCGCCTACCGGTTCGGACCGGACCTGACCGTGCTGCACGACCACCGCCCGCAGGTGGGCGCCGGTCGTCACGTGCTGCGCGGGGCCGCCGACCGATTGTTCCGCGAGCTGGTGCACGGCGGGCGGGTGGACCAGGCCGTCGAGCGGGTGGTCCAGATGACGGACCGGCCGGAGGCGGAACTCCGTGCCGAGCTGCGCGCCTGGGGCAAGAGGGGCTGGGTTCACTTCGAGGCACGGCGCGGTCTGGTGCTGGCCACCCGGGACAGCATGCGCGACGAGCTGGGGCGCGCGGCCTACCTGGGAGTCACAGGCCCTGACCGCGACGTGGCCACCGAGCCGCCCGTCGAGGCAGGGGTGGGAGGTGCCCGTGCGGAGCAGTGAGTGTTTCGCCGTGGTCGCCGCGGACGGCACGCGGATCGTTGCCGAGCGGTGGCCAGGACCGGGCCCGGCGGTGGTTCTGGTGCACGGGGTGGCCATGGACCGGCGGGTCTGGAGCGACTCCGGCTTTCTCGCGGCCCTCCCCGCCGACGCGGACGTGACCGCTGTGGACCTGCGCGGGCGCGGCGAGAGCGACCCGGTCGGCACCGCCGAAGCGCATGCCCCCGACCGGTACACGGCGGATCTGCGGGCCGTGCTGGACCACCTCGGACGGGACCGGTACACCCTGCTCGGCCTGTACTTCGGGGGCCGGGTGGCCCTGTGGACGGCCGGCGAGGACTCCCGGGTCGCCAGGGCGGTGTCCTTCTGCGCGCACGCGGAGGAGGTCGTGATCCCCACTGACGCGGTGGAGGAGGAGGCCAGGGCGGTCGAGGGGCCGGACGGCCACGCGTATCTGCGGGAGAACTTCCTCGCCAAGGGAGCCCCTGCCTGGATGGTCGACGCCTGTGACCGGGTAGGCCGACGGGAACTCGGCGCTGCGACCCGGGGCCTGCTGCACGGCGCGGAACGGGCGGTCGAGCGTGGCACCCCGGAACAGGAACTGGTCCTCGTCACCGCCTCAGGAGACCCGGACCTCGACCCGTTCCGAGCGGGCGAGAAAAGGATCGGGGCGCGGCTGTGGCTGCTCGACGCCCCCACTCGGGTCCGGGCCGCGGCCCGGCTGCCGGAGGTGGCGCGAGAACTGGTCCCGGGGACGGAGAAGGGGATGGGGGCGGCGTGAGCGGCGAACTGGAAGAAGCGCAGTGGCGGTACCGGCGCGATCTGCTGCCGGACGGCGACCCTCTCGTCGCCGCACTGGAGGAATTCGCGGACCGGGAACGCACTCACACCATCCGGGAGGTGCGGCGGATCGATCCGGTGACCGGTGAGCCGGGACCGGTGGAAGATCTGACCGTGGCCAATGGTACCTACACGGCCCGGCCTTCGCCCCGCACGGAGCCACGCACAGGTCCCCGCACCCCCGAGCAGCAGCGGCCGTGCTCCTGGTACGCGGTGTCGGGCTTCGTCGACGCGCACGCACATGTGTCCTCGCTGGCCGACCTGGTGGGCCTGCTGGTGCACGGGGTGACGGGCTGTCGACAGCTGTGGGGAGAGCCCGCACACCTGCTGGCCGACGGCGCCCGTCGGGCCAGGCACGTGGTGCTGCCCCGCCTGTGGATCACGGCCGGGGTGGTCGACGGGCCGTCCACCCGGCTGCCCGAGGTGGTGACCGTGGTGGACGACGAGCGGGCGGTTCGCCGGGTCATCGAGGAGGCTGTCGCATTCGGCTACGACGGGGTGAAGGTCTACGACGACGTGGAACCGGCCGCCTTTGAGGGGCTGTTGCGCGGGGCCTCCCGGGCGGGCGTACTGCTGGTGGGTCACGCCCCGCAGAGGGTGCCGTTCACAACGGCCGCGCGCGGGATGCGGACGAGCGAGCACCTGTACGGGGCGGTGCCCAACGTGTTCCGGCTGCCGGCGGACCGGCGGTGGCCGGCCCTGGCGGACGCCCTCGCGGGCACCGGGGTCGCGGACAGGGCGGCGTCCCTCGGCGAGGCGCTGGCCGGGTCCGGCCGGACCCGGCACCTGATCTGCCCGACGCTGGTGTGCTGGCGGGCGCGCAGCGGCGAACGCGCCCGCACTCGGCCCTCACGGGCGGCGCTGGCCGCGGCGACGCCGAACCGGCGACGGGCCTGGCAGCACGCGGCGCGGGAGGCGTTGCGACTCGACCCGTCCGAGGCGCGGAGCCGCAGCGGGAGCGTGGACCGGCTCGGCGAGCTGGTGGCACGGACCGAGAACGTGGCGGGCCGGCTCCTGGTGGGGACGGACTGCGGCAACCCGTTCGTGCTGGCAGGGCCGTCCTTCCACAAGGAGCTTGCCGAACTGGAGCGGGCCGGCCTTGGCTTCCCTGCCCTGCTGCGGGCGGCGACGGTCAACGCGTACCGGGCGATGGCACCGCAGTCGTCCGCGACAGCGGGCGCCGCGCCCTCGTCCTCGCCGGATTTGGTCCTCTACCGCCGGCCGCCGGCCGGGCGCGTGGCTGGCCTTGCCCGGCCGGACGCGGTGCTGATCGACGGTGTCCTTCTGGACGAGGCGGATCTGGACCGACTGTGGGCCCTGCGCCTTGCCGGTTCGGGCCTTGACACCTCGGTCTGGCCACGTGGCGAACTCGATCCGCCGACGTCCGGCGATCGACCGACGAAGGAGGCAGTTGCTCTTGCTGGCCGAGGAATTTCCTGAACACACGGCGCCGCCCAAGCGCCCGGGGTCGGATCCTGCACAGGACGCCGAGGCCGGGTCCTGCCCGGCCTCGGTGGACTTCGACTTCTTCAACGCGCCGGAGGAATACCGACGGGTGGCCGCCGCGCACGCCCGGGACGGCGCCTTCCACAGCGATCGGGGCCCGGGCTTCTGGGTGCTCGCGTCGTACGACGGGATCTGCGAGGCGTTCCGCGACGAGGACGCGTTCACGGTCGGGCGCGTCAGCGCGGCCGAAGGCGCCGACGAGGAGCGGTGGATCCCGCTGACCGTGGAAGGCGGCGAGCACACCGAGTGGCGGCGCCGCCTCGCGTCCTGGTTCACGCCGCAGCGGGTGCGAGAGCTGACACCCGGGATGCGGCAGCGGGCTCGGCTGCGGATCGAGGAACTGGCCGGGCACGGCGGGGCTTCGTTCAACGAGGACTTCGCCCGTCCGTACGTCCTGGAGAACCTGATGACGGCTCTGGGCTGGCCGCCGGAGCGGCTGGAGCTGCTCCTCGCCATCGACCGGGCGATGATCGATTCCCGGTCGGAGCCGGACCCGAAGCAGGCCGCGTACGGGGAGTCGGGGCTGCCCGCGCTGGAGCGGTTCGCGCGAGAACACATCGCGCTGCGACGGGCCGAGCCGGCCGGGGACCTGACGACGGCGAGCCTGTCGTGGACGATCGGCGGCGAGCCGGTCGGCGATGACGACCGGGCATCGTTGCTGTGTGTGCTGTTCCTGGCCGGCGTGGACTCCACCGTGAACCATCTGGCCAACGCGATGCAGCACTTCGCCTACCACGAGCGGGACCGGGAGCGGTTCCTGGCCGATCGGGAGATCCGGTCGGCCGCCGTGGAAGAGTTCCTGCGGATCAATTCCTGCATGTATCCGGGCCGGATGGCGGCGCGGGCCGGTGCAGGCGGAATAGCGGACCGGGGCGAGACGGTGCTGCTGCCGTTGGCGCTGGCCAATCATGATCCAGCCGTGTTCGCGCACCCGGAGCGGGTGGACTTCGACCGGGAGCGCAATCCGCACATCGCGTTCGGCACCGGAGCCCACCAGTGCCTGGGAGCCGCGTTCGCCCGAGCGCAGATCCTGACGGCGCTTGAGGAGTGGCACCGGGTGCTGCCCCGGTACGAGGTCCCGGCGCAGCTGCGGGAAGACCCTCCGCCCTTCCTGCGCAACTCCTACGATCTGCGGTTGGTGTGGTGAGGTAGCGATGACGGTACTCCGACGGGCCGCGCTGGTCTCGATGCCGTGGAACAACGTACGGCGGCCCTCGATCCAGGTGGGGACGCTGCGGTCGGTGGCCGAGGCCGAGGGGTGGGAGGTCGACTCCCATTACGCCTACCTCGACTTCTACGGGCTGGCCCGTCGGGCGGGTCCGGCTCTGAGCCTTGGCCGGGAGGAGTGGTCAGAGGCGTATCGGGCTGTCTCGGAGGAGCTGTACCACCTGGCAGTGGGCGACTGGATCTTCGCGCGCCGTCACGCGGACGAGGACGAACGGGCCGGTTACTACGCGGACTTGCGGGCGCACGGGGTCGAGGAGAAGACGATCGCCCTGGTGGACGCGCTGCGGGAGGTGGCGGAGACGCACGTGGAGCGGAGTGCCGTGCGGTTGTTGGAGCGGGAGCCGTCGGTGATCGGTTTCACGAGCACCTTCAGTCAGAACGGGCCGACGTTGGCGGTGGCCGAGCGGTTGCGTGAGCATGGCTATCGCGGGGTGATCGTGATGGGGGGCAGCAACTGCGAGGGCTCCATGGGCCGCACGCTCCTGGCCCACCATCCGGCGGTGGACGCGGTGGTGGACGGCCCCGGGGAGGACGCCTTCACGTCCCTTCTGCGGCATACCGCAGCGGGCACGCCCGTGCCCAGCCACGGACGTCTTCGCTCCCGGAACGGTCCCGCCGCCCCACCCGCCGCGGAACCCCGTCCGGACCGGCCACTGACCGTCCCCACACCCAACTACGACGGATTCTTCGATCAGTTGCACACAGCGGGCCTGGCCGACCTCGAACCCGACATCACCCTTCCCGTCGAGTTCTCCCGGGGCTGCTGGTGGGGCGCCAAGACACACTGCACCTTCTGCGGCCTGAACGGGGCCACCATGAACTACCGCAGCAAACATCCCGACACCGTCGCCGATGAGCTGCAGCACCTCATGAACCGTTACGGTGTCCTGGACTTCTTCGCCGTCGACAACATCCTCGACCTCAAATACCTCGACACGGCACTGCCGCTCATCGAGAAACTCGACACCGACCACTCCCTCTTCTTCGAAGTCAAGGCCAACATGGAATGGGCCGACATCCGCGCCATGCGCCGGGCCGGCATCCGCTCCGTCCAGCCAGGCATCGAAAGCCTCAGCACCGAAGGCCTCCGCCACCTCAAAAAGGGCGCCACCGCCTACCAGAACATCCGCTTCCTCCTCGGCTGCGCCGAATACGGAGTACTGCCGGTGTGGAACGTGCTGACCGGGTATCCGAACGAGTCACCGACATCACTTCAGGAACAGATCGACCTCGCGCCGTCGCTCACCCATCTCCAACCGCCGGACAACGACATCCTGGCAGTGCATTTCGACCGGTTCAGTCCGTATGTGGAGCGGCCCGAGGAGTTCGGACTGCGGCTGACCCGGCCGCTGCCCGGGTATCACCATGTCTATCCGTACCTCCCCCCTGACGACCTCTGGAACATCGCATACCACTTCGAGGGTGAGTTCGCGGACGCTCCCGGGAACCCCGCGCTGCGACGGACGTTGGCGGCCCGGGTGAGTCTGTGGCGGGCCCGGCACCGGCAAGCCTCGTTCACCTACCGGCTGGGCTTCGACTCCATCGCGCTCACCGACCGACGGCCCGACCTGCCGACCGGCCGGACCCTGCTGGCAGGAGCCGAGGCCCGCCTCTACCGGTCCCTGATCGGCGGAACCCGCCACCGCGACCTGTGCGCCCCTGGCGGGCCGGGCGAGGACTGGTCCTGGGCCGCGAAGACGCTGGCCGCGTGGGAGCGCAGGCGGTGGATCCACAGCGAGGGCACGAAGGTGATCGCGTTGGCCACCCGGGCCGTGCCCTCCGCCTACCGCGCCCCGCCCGCCAAGGGCACTCCGAGGCAGGCCCGCACCGCGGTGCCCCTGTCCCTGGGGCCCGCACGCCGCGCCGATGGCGACGGCCCGGCCTCGACGGCGGCGCGGGCCGGCCGGGATCTGGCTTGAAGAGTCCGCATGTCGCCGATACGCCGTTTCCCGGCAGCCGCTCCGCACGATAGTCCTGGGGACGTTCCGGGGCGCGTCCCCCGATCCACCGCCCGCCCCGATCCGGTGCGCGGGCCCGAACAAGAAACCGAGAGCGAAGAGTTGACTCCCACGAACACCCACAACCCGTCCGAGACTCCAGACGCCTCCGGCCCGGCCGGGTCACAGGAGCGGCCGCCGTCCTGTCGCGACCTGGTCGGCCTGCTTGCCCAGACCGACCGGCGGTCGGCGTACGCGGCCCTGGTCCTCGGCGCCACCACCCTGGAGCAGGTCGCGGAGCGCACTGGGCTGCGCCCGGCAGCCGCGGCGATGGCACTCCAGAAGCTGGCGGAGGGACGGGTCGCGCGCCACGACCCGGCGCGGGGTACATACGTGCTCCTTGACGACACCTTCCGCCTCGCCGTGCGTGAGGAGGTACGGCTGACCGGGCGGGGCGGCGGAGACGGGGCCGGCGCGTACTTCCGAAAGGGCCGACTGACCTCGATCCCCGGAAACGCGGAGGTGCGCAACCGGGTCCTTTCGGTCGTCGCGGACTCCTTCGAGAAAGACGTCACCTATCCGGAGTCCAAGGTGAACGCCATCTGCGGCGGCTGGCTCGACGACTGGGTCAGCCTGCGGCGCGCGCTGGTCGACGAGGGGCTGCTGCGCCGGGACGCCGCCGCCCAGTACGAGCGAGTCTGACCGAGGCCACCGCCGTGACCGTGGTCCGCGCCGGTGAACCGCACGAACCGGCCGATGTGGTGGCCCGCCCCTGCCACTCCGCCGCCGAAGCGAGCCCGTTCGTGCGGCGGCGAGGGTTCCTGGCCAGGGAGGGCCAGGTGGTGGCCGAGCCGACCGCGGACGGGCGGAGCGTGCTCCTGAACGTGGGTCTCGGCCCGGCCGGTTCGACGACGGCCGCGGTCCTCCGGCAGGCGTCTGCCGCCGCTATGCGGGCCGTGGGCCCGGCGCGGACCGTACGCCTCGATCTCGCCCTGACGGAGGGCACGGGGATGCCGGCCGCCGACCGGGTGCGGGCTGTGACGGAGGGCGCCCGGCTCGCGCTGTACCGGTACGACACCTTTCGCTCGGCCCGGGCGCTGCCACCGCCCGTCGAGGTTCGGGTGACGGGCGGCGCACCCGAAGCCCTCGCGGAGGCGCTGGCCGTGGCCGAGGGCACCTGCCTGGCCAGGGACCTGGTCAACTCCCCACCAGGAGTGCTCACCCCGGCCTCCTTCGCCCGCCGGATCGAGGCCGCGGCGGCGGCGGCCGGCCTGTCCTGCGAGGTGTACGGAGGGCCGGCCCTTGCACGGCTGCGGCTGGCGGGTCTCGCGGCCGTGAGCCGGGGCTCGGCGGAACCCGCACGGTACGTGGAATTGCTGTACGAACCTGCTGAACCGCCCGCGCTCACGGTGGCCCTGGTCGGCAAGGGGGTCACCTTCGACTCCGGCGGACTCTCGCTCAAGCCTTCGGACGAACTCCATACCATGAAGGCCGACATGGGCGGGGCCGCCGCCGTTCTCGGCACGCTGGTCGCGTTACCCCGTCTCGGCCTCCCGGTCCGCGTGCGGGCGCATCTGCCGCTGGCGGAGAACATGCCCGACGGCGGGGCCCTTCGGGTGGGGGACGTGGTGCGGCACCTCGACGGGACGACCACCGAGATCACACACACGGACAACGAAGGGCGGGTGCTGCTTGCCGACGTACTGGTGCGGGCGAGCAGACCGGGGCAGGCGGACCTCGTACTCGACGTGGCCACCCTGACCTCGGCGGCGGTGCACGCCATCGGCACCCGCACCGGCGCCCTCTTCTCCACGGACGACGCGATCGCGGACCTCGTGGGCCGGGCCGCCGGGCGGGCCGGGGAGTCGCTGTGGCGACTGCCGCTGCTCGCCCACGAGCGCCGCCACCTGCGCTCCGCCGTCGCCGACCGCGTCAACTGCTCGCACCGGCACGGCGATACCGTCCAGGCCGCTCTCTATCTCTCCGAGTTCCTGCCCCCGGGCACTCGCTGGGCCCATCTGGACATCGCGGCGCCGGCCTGGAACGACGAGCCGCCGTACGGGGAGGTGCCCCATGGAGCGACCGGTTTCGGCGTCCGCACCCTCGTCGAAACGCTGCGGGCGCTGGGAGCGGCGACAGAGACCCAGCCATAACCTCGCCGTGAGGGAACTGCGCGATGCCCCAGCCGCTTGAGGCTGTCGAGCGGGGTCGGCTGGTGACGCACGTCGGCCGGTCGGGAAGGCGCCGGGCGCGGATGAGTTGCTGGCCGACCGAGGCGCTCTCGTCGGGGTGCGGGAACAGGCCGATGGCTTCGACGCGGAAGCCGTACTCGGTGAGCAGGTCCTCCCACAGCTGCGGGGCCAGGACCCACGTCTGCGTCGGCAGAGGCGGGTCGTCGCGCAGCAGGATCGTCTGCTCCCGCGGCGCTACCTTTGCGTCCTCGGCGGTCACGGTTGCCTCCTGGGCGGGTGTGCTGGGACGTCAGGTGTGCGTGATCAGGTAGGCGGGGCCTTCACCGTGCCGGGCTCGTTCGACGGCGTCGAGGCGGGCGAAGGCGCGCGGTGCCATCAGCTCCTGCCAGGTCGCGAGGTCGTGGACGGCCCACATGTCGTGCTCGGCGGGGTCGAGGCGGATCCGGTCGAGCTGGTCCGGCCTCAGCTGGCCTCCGTCGAAGATGAACCCCACCTTGTTCAGCGGCAGGCGGGGCCCGGCGTGCAGGAAGTGCGTCAGGAGCAGCTTCGGCGTGCCCAGGCCCAGTTCGAGGCCCGTCTCCTCGACCGCTTCGCGCCGGGCGGTCTGCAGTGGGTCCTCGCCCAGGGCGTCCAGGTTGCCGCCTGGGAACTGCCAGAGTCTCGAGCCGTAGACCGAGCGGAGCTGGATGGGCCGGTCGTGCTCGTCGCGGATGTACAGGCAGCCGTAGACGGTGTGGTGGGGGACGGTCTGCGCGTACTCCTCGGCCGTCATCGGCATGGGGCGCCCCGGCCGGGCGGGGCGGTGGTCGAAGGCGAGGGCGAGCACCCCGAGCGCCTCCTTGGCCGGCGGGTAGATGCTGCGGAGGGCGGTGAGCAGCTCTGCGGGCGGTCGGTCGGGGTCGATGCGCGCGGGATCCTCCGAGCCGAGCAGGTCCTCGAAGGAGGGGTACGAGGTGATCCGCTGCACGGTGACGTCGAGTTCCCGGCCGGTGTCCCGGTCGTGGAAGACGACCGTGTCGCCGGCGACGATGGTCCGCTTGTTCGGGGTGGCCACCCTGACCTCGATCGTCTTGCGGCCTGCTTCCACTTGGCGGTAGTACCGCCCGAGCAGGTGCATGTGGTGCTCTTGCGGGCCGTTTCCGCTCGTCGGGCTCGGGATGGCCGGGATCGCCTGTTGGATGTCGTCAGGCATACGTGCCTCCGTTCGACGCTTTCCGCCTGTTGCCGGTCTGGCCGTCGTAACCGGACCAGGGTGTGGCGGCCGCGCTCCTGTGTCGGGGCTGTCGGCGGGCTAGGCCAGTTCGATCGGTCCGTAGCGTGCGTGCGGCTCCTGCCGCATCAGCGCGTCGTACCGGTCCGCTGCCGAGAAGTGCCAGAACTCGGTCCCGTAGTTCGTGAAGCCGGCGCTCTCCATCGCGTTGAGCAGCAGCGTGCGGTGGCGACGCGCACGGTCGCTGATGTTCGTGGCGCACGTGAAACAGGCCCCGTGACTTTCCTCCGGAGAGGCGTTGACGCGGGTGCCGAGGTCGAGTTCGTGGCCGTCCTGGTCGACGAGGGTGACGTCCACGGCCGCGCCCGCGGAGTGGGGCGCGATCTCCGGCGGCGACACGTACCGGCTGGCGGCCTGGCGCAGCGTCTCGGCGGTCCAGTCGGGGTGGGCGGCGGCCAGCTCGTCCCGGTACTCGGTGAAGTAGCGCTGCTGGAGGGCAAGCGGCCGGTAGCCCTCGATGAACAGGAGGTCGGTGCCCGCGGGCAGGAGCGAGCGGGCGTGCTCCAGCCGGACCAGGACGCCCTCACGGACGTGGGCGAACGCGCCCAGCGGATCCTGCTTGCGAGGGTCGACGCGGAAGCCGCGGTCTCGCACGTCCACGAGGGGTTCCCCGCACTCGCGCACCGGGATCGCGGCGACGCGCGGATCGGACATCAACACCAGTTTGCTCATGGAGGCTCCCTGTGACGGCTTGTCCTGCGGTGGCGGGATGGGGGAGGCAGATGCGAGCTCGGTTTCGCGCAGGATGCGCGCGATGGTGTTCTGGAGCGTGCTGTCGGCCGGGATCACGGTTTCCAGAGCGCCGGGCAGCAGGTCCATCTCGCGGTACCAGGAGGTGAGGTGGCTGTCGGTGACGTGGGCCAGGTACGCGGCGTCCGCCTTCGACGCGTGCCGCACCAGCGTCGTCTCCAGCGGCACGTTCAGGTAGTAGCAGTGGGAGGCGCCGCGGTGGCCCCGTACCAGCGACGTGATCATGTGGCCGTAGCGGTCGGCGTACAGGATCCCTTCGAGCACCACGTGAAAGCCTGCGTCCAGGGCTGCGCGCGCGATCCTGCCCAGCAGGGCGATGTTGGCGCCGCGCGCGGTGTCGTGTTCCCGGAGCACGTTCCGGCGGATCACGTCCTGGCCGACGATCGCGATACCGCGGCCGTAGTGATCTCGCAGGCCCTGGGCCACGCTTGACTTGCCTGACGCCGAGTTGCCGCGGATCACCACGAGTCGGGTGTCCTCCCGGCCGACCGAAGCGTTGCGGTAGCGGTATTCCTCTTCTCGAACACCGGCTTCCTGCGGTTCGCCGTCCGGTGCGGCCCCCTTGGGTGGTTGCGGCGGCTGGTCCTCCGTAGTGGCCGAGGTCATCGTTCCCCCTAGGACGGTCGCGGTGGCTGAGTCGTGAGGTCTAACGACACGGCTGCGATATGGGAACAGCCGGTCAGCGTGACCCCGGTGAAGTCGATACCACACAGGGTGGGCCAGGACGTCTCGTGCGGTGTACCCGTCGGGATGCGTCGTCGCTTCGCTGGTGAGGCGGCGCATCGTTTCGGCTTGTCGGGGCTCTGGGAAGAGGTCGAGCACACCTAGCGCGTGTCTCTTTGATGGGTTGGTCAGTTGATCGGATGTGTCCGTCCGATTAGTGATCACCGATGCGATGTGGGACCGGATCGAGCCGCTGATGCCGGCGGATCCGGTCCGCGGGCGGCGATGGGCCAACCACCGCCGCACCCTCGAGGCCATCGCGTGGAAGTACCGCACCAACTCGCCCTGGCGGGACCTTCCCGACGAGCTCGGCTCTTTCCAGACCGCTCACAAGCGGCTGATCAGATGGGCCGTGGACGGCACCTGGGAGATGATCCTCACCGCCGTCCTGGCGGCGGCGGACGCCGACGACGACATCGACTGGACCGTGTCAGTGGACTCCACGGTCGTTCGAGCTCACCAGCACGCTGCCGGAGCGCTCAAAAAGGGGCGGCCCGCACCGGCGAGCCCGCCGATCACGCGCTCGGCCGCTCCCGTGGCGGGCTGAGCACCAAGGTCCACCTGGCCGCAGACGGCCGCGCACGGCCTCTCGCCTTCACCGTCACCGCGGGCCAGGCAGGTGACGCACCCGCCTTCGAGACGGTGATGTCCCGCATCCGCGTGCCCCGCACCGGTCCGGGCAGGCCTCGCACCCGGCCCCTGGCCGTTCTTGCCGACCGCGCGTATTCCTCCCGCGCCATCCGCAGCCACCTGCGGCGCCGGGGCATCCGTGCGGTCATCCCGCAGCCGTCCGACCAGGTCGGCCACCGCCTGCGGCGAGGCCGGCTCGGTGGCCGTCCGCCCGGCTTCGACAGCGAGGTCTACAAGCAGCGGAACACCGTCGAGCGGTGCATCAACCGCTTCAAGCAGTGGCGCGGCCTGGCCACACGAACCGACAAGCTCGCCATCGCCTACCAGGCCGCACTCCACCTCGCGGGCATCCTCATCTGGACCCGAGGCTGACCAAAGAGACAGGACCTAGCACTCCAGTCGCAGTTCGCTATCTCTGCTGGTCAGAGGCGCCTTCTTGAGTCTACTCGGCTGCCCTGGCGGCCGGTGCCGGAAGTTCGTAACCTCCACCGTGTCGGCGAGGGTAGTGGCAGCGTCGTGCGGTTGCCTGGTGACGGCGCCGCCACCAGGACCACCTCGGCGCGTGATCGGTTTTCCGCCGGTGTGTCGGTGGGGGACGGTGAACTGCCAGGAGCCGCCGGACTTCTGCCACGGTGAGGGGTGCAAGGTCACCGGAACCGTTTCTGAGACCCCCCTTGCCGTCGTTGCGGTGGCGGACATGGCCGCGAGGAAGGCGTGGGCCAGCATGGCGAGGGTGGTGTGCCGGTACCAGCCCGGATAGCGTCGGACTTCGTACTGATCCAGGCCGCATTCGTTCTTCGCTGCCTGGAAGCACTCCTCGATCGCCCACCGGCTGCCGGCGATCCGGGCCAGCTCGGCAACCTCGGGGCCGGCGGGTGCGTAGGCGAGGTAGTAAGCGATGCGTCCAGGACGAGCTTGGCCCGCTTGCTGGTGGCCGCGGACCAGCCGACGATCGCCCGGGAGAACACGTCGACGACGAAGGCGACGTAGACGATCCCGGACCAG
The DNA here is from genome assembly GCF_044765285.1 of Streptomyces sp. NPDC102490. Classification (NCBI taxonomy): domain Bacteria; kingdom Bacillati; phylum Actinomycetota; class Actinomycetes; order Kitasatosporales; family Streptomycetaceae; genus Streptomyces; species Streptomyces sp. NPDC102490. The sequence continues at coordinate 20,701 of NZ_JBIWJU010000008.1, read as the reverse complement.
GTGGTCACGTAGGTGAAGTTGGCGACCCATCGCTCGTTAGGATGCGAGGCGGTGAAGCCGCGTTGCAGCAGGTCATCGTCCCTGTCGTGGCCGTCGTCGCGGACAGTGGTGCGGATGCCGCGGCCGCGGCGGACGCCCTGGAGGCCGAGGACGCGCATCAGCCGGGCGACGGTACAGCGGGCCACCGGTATGCCTTCTAGGTGCTCGTCGCGATCTTGAGTCCGTGGCTGGTGAGGACTCTGCAGATCGGCTCGACTCCAAACACCTGCTGGTGCTCGTCGATGAACGCTACGAGCGCTTCGATGGCCGGTCGAGCTCGGCAGCGAAGAAAGCCGAGGCCGCCCTGAGGATCTCGTTCGCTCTCCGCAGCTCGGCGTTCTCGGCCTTCAGCCGCTTGATCTCCGCGGCCTCCTCCGAGGTCGCACCGGGGCGATGGCCGGCGTCGACCTGGGCCTTGTGGACCCAGGTCCGCACCGTCTCGGCGGCCCCGATGCCCAGCTTCGCGGCGACCGCCTTCATCGCGGCCCACTCAGTGGGGTAGTTGGGGCGGATCTCCGCGACCATGCGCGCCGCACGCTCGCGAAGCTCGGTGCGGCGGAGCGCTTGGCGAGTGATCGGCCGATCCGGCGGCCTCCGAGCCCGGCCGCGCTCCCGCTTCGACGGCCGGCGACGCGCTCACGGCGCCTTGTGCGCCGTGGCCACCAGGTAGCCGAACTCCGGCAGCGTGGAGACCGGGTGCACCAGGACCTCGATCAACTGCCGGGCCGCATCGCCGAACTGCTCCTCCAGGGAGCCGCGGTGCTCGCTCGCGCCATCGGCCATGATCCGCAGGGTGCGCCTGGTGTGCTCGCTGACGTCCAGCAACTCGTCCAGTTCCAGGCCCGCGCCGGTGATCAGGGCCCGGTAGTCGTCGATTCCGGGAAGCTCGACAATGGCGAACTTCCCCTTCGCGTCGTCGAGTACGTCCTGGTACTCCGGCCTGATCGGCTCGCGTTGGCAGGTGTCGGCGATCACCAGGCGGCCGCCGGGGCGCAGCACCCGCTTCAGCTCCGCCAGCGCGCGGGAACGCTCCATGTGCAGGAGCGATTCGAACGCCCAGGCCGCGTCGAACGAGGCGTCCGGATAGGGCAGCGCCATCGCGTCGGCGTGATCGAACCGGACACGATGGGACAGACCCGCCACCGCGGCCCGGGCATTGGCCTCCTGCGCCTGTCCCGAGTTGATGGTGACGCCGGTGATGTCCGCCTCGACCGTACCGGCCAGGCGGAGCGCGGGCGTTCCGATACCGCAGCCGACATCGAGCATCCGCTGGCCGGGCCGCAGCCCCAGTTGCTCGATGAGCACGTCGGTGAGCCGATCCGTGGCGACGTCCACGGAACTGTCGTCCTCGTCGGAAAGCCAGTATCCGTAGTGGAAGTTCTCACCCCAGAAACGCAGGAACATGTGGGTGAACACGTCGTAGAAGTCCGAGACCCGCTCCGGCTGGGTATCCATGTGGTCAGTCATGTCCTTCTTCTCCATGGGGTGATCAGTAGCCGCGTGTGCGCACGCGGGGCGGTTCCACTGGCGTGTATCGGTCACGGGGCTTGCCTGATCGAGTCGGTGTGCCGGGGACGGGAGGGCCGCCGGGCCAGCCAGCCGCTGATCGCCGAGGCGGTGCTCGCGGCGTGTTCGTCGATCATGCTCAGATGGGTGCCGGGCACGTCGATGGCGTCATGGTCGGGGCCCCAGTGGGCCCGCCAGTGCTCGCCCGTGCGGGGCTGGCCGCCCATGCGTCCGGTGGCACGCAGCAGCAGTGTCGACACGCCGTCGATGTCGGTCGGTGCCCAGTCGTCGAACAACTGGAGGTGGTGTGCCATCGCGGTCAGTTCGGCGCCGCGTGGCGGCTGCGTCGCGGTCCATTCGGCATACGCGTCGCCGAGCAGGCCGGACTGGATCTCGGCCAGACCCGTACTGCCCGGCAGGTGGCTGTCCAGCAGCACGAGTGACTCCGGTGCGGTGCCGAGACTCTTGAGCCGGGCGGCAGCCGCGTGTGCGATCCAGCCGCCGGAGGAGTATCCGACGAGAACGTAGGGGCCGGTCACGTGGGAGAGCACCGTCTCGGCGACCGCAGCCACCAGATCGGTCCGGGTGCGGTGAAGGGACTCGTGGTCGGCGTAGCCCGGCAACGACAGCACGGCCATGTTGTGCGTCGTGCGCAGCGTGTCGGCCGTCCGAGCGTACTGGTAGACATTGGAGGGAGCCATCACGGACGGGACGCAGACCAGGGTCGGACCCGCGAACCCCTGGGAGAACCTGACCGGTTCCCGCATACGGGGCGAGCCGGCACCCACGCGCATCCGGGCGGCGACGGCCAACAGCTCCAACCCGTCCTTCACCTGGTTCTGCGCGCACGCCTGGGTGAAGAGGACCGGCAGCGGATCGGTCGCGGGCGGCGTCGCCCGGTCCGCGCCCGTCGGCGTCGGGCGCGCCGGTGCGGCGACGGGGGCGGCCGGTGGTGTTTCGAGGTCGCCGAGCGCGGCGAACCGGTCGGCCAGATGTGTCGCCACGGCGTGCGGCGTCGGCCAGTCGACGACCAGTGTCCGGGACAGCTCCAGCCCGGTGACGGCCCTCAGGCGCTCGGTGAGCCAGACTGCGGTCAGCGAGTCGAAGCCCAGCTCGGCGAAGCCCCGATGGGGGTCCACGTCCTCGGGTGCGTCGTAGCCCATCAGCTGTGCCGCTTGGTCGCGCACCGCGGCGAGCAGGATCTCCGCCCACTCCTGACGCGGGCGATCGGCCATCGTGACGCGTACGGAGGGGACCCCGGGGACCGTCTCGGCCGTCACCGCGTCCGCCAGCGGGGCGCCCGTCCCGCCGCCGACCCCCTGGTCGGCCAGCAGACTCGCCCCGGTCGGCAGGTGATCGACCAGCCAGTAGCGGCGGCGCTGGAAGGCGTAGGTGGGCAGGTCGATCTGGGCGGCGCCGGTGCCCGCGTAGACCGCGCGCCAGTCGACCGGCACCCCGCGGACGAAAAGGGCAGCCACCGCGTCCAGCAGCGCGGCGGGCTCGGCCCGGCCCTGACGCAGCGTCGGCACGAAAGCCCGCTCGGGCATGCCCGGACCGGCCGGCGGCAGGCAGTCCCGGCCGAGTGCGGCGAGGACCCCGCCCGGCCCGAGCTCCAGGAAGGTGGTGACACCGGCCTCGCTCAGGCGCACGACACCGTCGTGGAACCGCACCGCCTCACGGGCCTGGGTGACCCAGTAGTCCGCCGAACGCATCCGCTCGCCCCGGTCCGCCCCGCCCGGTGCGAGCGGCACGATCGGGATGCGCGGCGCGGCGTACGAGAGGCTTTCGATCGCCGACCGGAAGCCGGCCAGGATCGGGTCGATCCGCGGTGAGTGGAAAGCGTGGCTCACCCGCAGTCCGCGCGGGCTAAGACCCTGTTCGGTGAGCGTCGCCGTCAGCGTGGCGAGTGTCTTCTCGTCGCCGGAGAGCACCACCGAGGCAGGACCGTTCACCGCGGCCACGGACACGAGGCCGGTCAGCTGATCGAGCATCGGCAGGATGTCTTCCTCGGCCGCACGGACGGCGACCATCGCGCCGCCGGGAGGCATGTCCTGCATGAGGCGGGCTCGGGCGGCGACCAGCGCACAGGCGTCCTCGAGCGACAGTATCCCGGCCACGTGCGCGGCAGTGACCTCGCCGATGGAATGCCCCGCGACGAAGTCCGGGCGTACACCCCACGACTCGACGAGCCGGAACAGCGCGGTCTCGACGGCGAAGAGGGCCGGCTGGGCGAAACCGGTGCGGTCGAGCAGGTCCAGCGGGTCGTCCCCGGCGAAGGTCAGGTCACGCAGCGAACGGCCGAGCGGACCGTCAAGGTGCGCGCAGACGGCGTCGAACGCCTCGGCGAAGACGTGGTGCTCCGCGTACAGCTCGCGGCCCATGCCCAGCTTCTGCGCCCCCTGGCCGGTGAACAGGAAGGCCAGCCGTCCGCGCCCGGTGGTGCCGGTCGTGACCGCGGCGTGCGGTGCGCCCCCGGCGAGTGCGCCGAGTCCGGCGAGCAGGTCGCCCCGGTCGGCGGCCACGACGACGCCGCGGCTGTCCAGGGCGGCGCGCGTGGTGGCCAGCGAGTATCCGACGTCGGTGGGGTCGGCCGGCTCGGCCCGGTCCGTCAGGAAGGCGGCCAGCCGCGCGGCCTGGGCGCGCATCCCGGCCGCCGTGCGGCCGGAGACCAGCCAGGGAACGGCCGCGAGCGTGCGGTGCGCTACGCCGTCGCCCTCCCTTCCGGCGTCGTCCTCGGGCACCGCTTCGAGGATGGCGTGCGCGTTGGTACCGCCGATGCCGAAGGCGGAGACCGCCGCACGCCGCGGCCGGTCCCCCGTATCCGGCCACGACCGCGGCTCCTGCAGGAGTTCGATGTCGCCGGCCGTCCAGTCGACCTCGGTGGACGGCGGGTCGGCGTGCAGCGTCGGTGCCAGCGTGCCGTGCCGGAGCGACATCACCGTCTTGATCAGACCGCCCACTCCGGCGGCGGACTGGCTGTGGCCCAGATTGGACTTGAGCGACCCCAGGAACAGCGGATGACCGGATCGCCGGCCACGCCCGTACGTCGCCAGCAGCGCCTGAGCCTCGATGGGGTCGCCCAGGGTCGTGCCGGTACCGTGTGCCTCGACGGCGTCGACGTCCAAGGACGTGAGCCCGGCCGCCGCCAGCGCGCGCCGGATCACCCGCTGCTGGGACGGCCCACTCGGCGCGGTCAGCCCGTTCGACGCCCCGTCCTGGTTGATGGCCGAGCCGCGCAGCACCGCCAGCACCGGGTGCCGGTGGCGGCGGGCGTCGGAAAGCCGCTCGACAACGACCATGCCGACACCCTCCGCCCAGGCCGTACCGTCCGCGGCGTCGCCGAAGGACTTGCACCGGCCGTCGGGGGCGAGCCCGCGCTGGGTGCTGAACTCGACGAACGAGCCCGGCGTGGCCAACACGGAAACGCCACCGACCAGGGCGAGTGAGCAGTCCCCGGCGCGCAGCGCTCCCGCCGCGAGGTGCAGGGCGGTGAGCGACGAGGAACAGCCGGTGTCGAGGGTCACCGCCGGACCCTCCAGCCCCAGAAGGTAGGAGATCCTGCCCGAGATGATCGCTCCCGCCAGTCCGCCGAGCAGGAGCCCCTCGAAACCGGCCGGGTAGCGCGCCAACAGGGCCGCGTAGTCGGTCACACTCGGGCCCACGAACACCCCCGTCTCGCTGCCGTGCAGCGAGTGCGGATCGATCCGGGCCCTCTCCAGGGCCTGCCACGACGTCTCCAGCAGCAGCCGCTGCTGTGGATCCAGGGCGGTGGCCTCACGGGGCGAGATGCCCCAGAACTGCGCGTCGAAATCAGCGACGTCGGTCAGGAAGCCGCCCTCCCGGGTGTAGCTGGTACCCGGGCGACCGGGGTCGGGGTCGTAGAGCGAGTCGAGGTCCCAGCCCCGGTCCTGGGGGAACGGGGTGATCGCGTCCCGCCCGGTGACCGCCAGCTCCCACAGATCCTCCGGCGAGCGCACGCCGCCCGGGTAGCGGCATGCCATGCCGACGATCGCGATCGGCTCGCCGACCCGCCGCTCCAGCTCCTCCGACCGCTTGCGGGCCTGTACGAGGTCTGCTGTGACCAGATTCAGGTAGTGCCGCAGTTTGTGATCGTTGTCGTCCATCTGCTCCTCGACCTCTCGTCCGACGCCCCGGCACGTTCCACGTGCGTACGGGGATCACTCGTCCCGGCGGCCGAGCTGCGTGTTGATGAAACTGAACAGTTCGTCGTCGGAGGCCGCCGTCAGTGTCGCCACGTCGCCCTCGGCGCTCGCCGTCTCCGCCGGGCCCGAGAGCCGGCTCAGCAGGTCTCGCGCCCGGCCGACGAGCACGTCGCGCACTTCCGTCTCCTCGGTCGGCAGTGCGGAGAGCGACGCCTCCAGCCGGTCGAACTCGGCCAGTGCCGCATCCGTCGGCGACGGCACGGCGGCGGCCACCTCGGAGCGCAGGAACGAGGCCAGGATCGTCGGATTCGGGTAGTCGAAGACCAGCGTCACCGGCAGCCGCAACCCCGTCGCCGCGTTGAGCCGGTTGCGCAGCTGGACCGCGATCATCGAGTCGAAGCCGACGTCCTTGAAGGCCCGCTTGTGATCGACCTCCTCCGGAGAGTCGTGCCCGAGCACGGCCGCGACGTGCGTGCAGACCAGATCGAGCACGGCCGGTTCCCGGTCCTCCTCCGGCAGCGCGGCGAGCTTCTCGATGAGGGCCGCGCCGCGTTCGGCCGAGGCCGGGGACTCCGCCGTCCGCAGCCGGCGGACGTCCGGCAGGTCGGCCAGCAGCGGGCTGGGCCGCAGCGAGGTGAAGCGGGCATGGAACCGGGCCCATTCGACTCGTGCGACGACCGGGCACGGTTCGTCCTCGCTGACGATCCGGTCCAGGGTCGCCAGACCGGATTCCACCGGCAGCAGGGGCAGACCTCCGCGGCGCAGCGAGTCGGCCATCTCCTCGTCCCCGGCCAGCATTCCGGCCTCCCACGGACCCCACGCCACCGAGACGGTGCGGCCGCCGCGGTCGTGCCGTTCCCGCGCCAGGGCGTCGAGGTAGGCGTTGGCGGCCGAGTACGCGGACTGGTTGCCGACGCCCCAGGTCGCCGAGATGGAGCCGAACAGCAGCACCGTCTCGATGCTGTCGTGGTCGAGCAGCTCGTCGAGGTGCGCCGCACCGAGCACCTTGGCGGCCAAGGTGTCGCCGAACTCGGTCAGCGTCGTGTCGGCGATCGCCCCGCCGTCGAGGCTGGCCGCGGCGTGCACGACCGCGGTCAGCGGGCGCTCGGCCGGAACGGAGGCCAGCAACTCGACCACGGCGGCCCGGTCGGTGACGTCGCAGGCCGTCACCGAGACCGAGACGCCCCTGGCGGCCAGCTCCTCGACCAGACGCCGGGCCCCGGCCGCCTCGGCACCGCTGCGGCTGGCAAGCACCAGATGTTCGGCACCGCGGTCGGCCAGCCAACGGGCCACTTCGGCACCGAGGCCACCCGTGCCACCCGTCACCAGCACGGTACCGCGCGGCCGCCACTCGGGCGGTTCCTGGTCGGGCGCCGCCGCCCTGACCAGACGCCGGGCCAGGACGGCCCGGGAGCGTACGGCGACCTCGTTCTCTCCAATGCCCGCGAGCACACCGGCCAGTTCGGCGACCGCGTGGTCGTCCACCGTCTCCGGCAGATCGATCAGGCCGCCCCAGAGCCGCGGGTGTTCGAGGCCGGCGACACGCCCGAACCCCCAGACCAGCGCCTGGGTGGGCGAGCCGATGCGGTCCTGGGGACCGGCCGCCACCGCACCGCGGGTAACCGCCCAGACCGGGGCGTCGAGTTCGGCGTCGAGCAGGGCCTGGGTGAGCACCACCGTGCCCGCGAGCCCTTGGGGCAGTGCCGCCGCGTCCTCGCACGGGGTCTCGTCCTCGGCCAGCAGCGACAGCACTCCGACCGGGCCCGTGCCGTTCGCCGCGAGTTCGCGGAGCCGCTGGGCCAGCGCCGCCCGGTCGAGGCTGCCGCACGGTACTGCCCAGGTCACCAGGTCCGGCGCGTGGGCGGCGAGGCGGCGCACGGTCTCCGAGGCCCAGCCCTCGGCCGGCTGCCCCTCGGGGACCACCGCCAGCCAGGTACCGTCGATCGGCGTACGCGTGCCGCCGGGCAGCGCGCGCCACGTGACGCGGTAGTTCCCGTCGTCGGCGTCCGTGTCGGCCGCGGCGTTCACGGCGCTCCGCAGCTGTGCACGACTGACCGGCCTCGCGACGACGGAGTCGAAGGAGGCGACGGGGTCGCCCGCGCCGTCGGTCAGCAGCATCGTGGAGGAGTCGGAGCCGTTGCGCCGGAAAGCGACCCGAAGCGAGCTCGTTCCCCGGGTGTGCACGGTGATGCCGTTCCAGGAGAACGGCATCACCGCCTCGCTCTCGCTGTCGATCAGTCCGGCGACCGGCACCTGCAGGGCGGCGTCCAGCAGCGCCGGGTGCAGGCCGAACCGCCCCGCCTCGGCACGGACCGTGTCCGGCAGCGCGACCTCGCCGTACATGTCCTCGCCGTCCCGCCACAGCGCACGGATGCCGGCGAAGGCGGGCCCGTAGGCGTATCCGCGCTCGGCGAGCCGCGCGTAGAGGCCCGTCACATCGACTGCCTCCGCGCCGGCCGGCGGCCAGACCCTCAGGTCGCCCGGCACCGGGCCGGTACCGACGGGGGCGAGCGTGCCCTCCGCGTGCAGGATCCACCTGCTGTCGGCGCCCGACCCGGTGCGCCGCGAGTGCACCGTGACCGGACGCCGACCGGTGGAGTCGGCGGCGCCGACCGCAACCTGCACCGCCACCCCCGACTTCTCCGGGAGCACCAGCGGCGCCTGGAAGGCCAGTTCTTCCAAGCGGGCGCAGTCGACGTGGCGCCCGGCGTGGGTGACCAGCTCGACGAAGGCGGCTCCGGGCAGCAGGAGGGTGCCGAGCACGACGTGGTCGGCCAGCCACGGATGGGTCGCCAGCGACCACCTGCCGGTGAAGAGCACCTGGTCCTCGCCGGCGCGTTCCACGGCGGCGCCCAGCAGCGGGTGATCGGCGGACGCCAGCCCCAAGTCGGCGGCGCTCGCGGTCACCGCGCCGGCGGGCTCGACCCACAGCCGGCGGTGCTGGAACGCGTAAGTGGGCAGGTCGATTCGGCCACCGGCGGGAAACGCCTTCCCCCAGCGGACCGTTGCCCCGTGCACGAAGGCCGTGGCCAGGGAGCGGGTGAACGCGACGTCCCCGCCGTTGCGCCGCAACGACCACGACGCGGCGACCTCGGCGTCCCGGGCCTCGGCCACCGCCTCGACCGCGTCGACGAGGGCCGGGTGCGCGCTCAGCTCCACGAAGCAGCTGTGCCCGTCGTCCAGAAGAGCCTCGACGGCCTCGCTGAACCGCACCGTCTCCCGGAGATTGCGGTACCAGTAGTCGGCGTTCAGTTCGGTGCCGTCGACCCGACCGCCGGTGACCGTGGAGTAGAACGGCACTTCCGCCTCCGCGGGCACGATGTCGGCCAGCGCGTCGACGAGCTCGGCGTGCAGCTCCTCCACCGCGTTCGAGTGCGACGCGTAGTCGACCAGGAGCGTGCGCACCGGGACCTCCTCGGCCGCGAGCGCCGCGCACAGGCTCCGCAGTTCGTCGGCGGCGCCGGAGACGACCACCGACCGCGGCCCGTTGACCGCGGCGACGCCGAGCCCCGGGTAGTCGGCGAGCCGTTCCCGGACCCGGGCGACCGGCAGGCCGATCCAGCCCATCCCGCCGCGCTCGGTCAGGCCGGCGATCAAGCGCGAGCGCAGTCCGGCGATGCGGGCGCCGTCGGCCGGCGTGAGGACACCGGCCACCACGGCCGCCGCGATCTCGCCCTGCGAGTGACCGACCACCGCGGCCGGCTCGACCCCGAGCGACCGCCACAGCCGTGCCAAGGACACCATCACCGCGAACAGCACGGGCTGCACCACGTCCACCCGCTCCAGACTCGGCGCGCCCGGAGCGCCGCTGAGGACGTCCGACAGCGAGGCGCCGTTCCAGTCGACGTGCGGCGCCAGCGCCGCGTCGCACTCGGTCATGGCGTCGGCGAACAGCGGGCTGCTGTTCCAGAGATCGAGGGCCATGCCACTCCACTGGCCACCCTGACCTGCGAAGACGAAGACCGGCTGGTTCGTGTCGCCGCCCTTGCCCAGCACTACGTCCTCGTGGGATTCCGTCGCGCCGCCGGCGATCGCCGCGAGCCCCGCGGTCAGCGCGCCCAGGTCCTCGGCGAGCACCACGGCCCGGTGCTCCAGCGTGGCCCGGCCGCCGAGCGAGCGGCCGAGGGCGTCGAGGTCCACCTCCGGGTGCTCGGCGAGGTGGGCGCCGAGCCTGGCCGCCTGATCGCGCAGTGCCGCCGCGCCGCGAGCCGAGAGGACGAACGGCTTGACGGACTGCGCGAGTACCTGACCGGGGGCGGGCGGAGCAGGTGGCCCCTCCATTTCCTCCGGCTCCTCCGGTGCCTGTTCCAGCACCACGTGCACGTTGGTGCCGCTGATTCCGAACGCGGAGACGGCACCGAGCCGGGGGCGGTCGCGCTCCGGCCACTCCCGTGCCGCGGTCAGCAGCTTCACGGCACCGTCCGACCAGTCCACGTGCGGGGTGGGCTCCTCGGCGTTCAACGTCCGGGGCAGCAGGCCGTGCCGCAGCGCCTGGACCATCTTGATCACCCCCGCCACGCCGGCGGCCGCCTGCGCGTGGCCCAGGTTCGACTTCAGGGAGCCGAGCCAGAGCGGGGTCTCCTCGGTGTGCTCCCGCCCGTACGTCGCCAGCAGCGCCTGCGCCTCGATCGGGTCGCCGAGCCTGGTGCCGGTGCCGTGGCCCTCCACGACGTCCACATCAGCGGCGGAGACACCGGCATTGGTCAGCGCCTCTCGGATCACCCGCTGCTGCGAGCGGCCGTTGGGCGCGGTCAGCCCGTTGGAGGCGCCGTCCTGGTTCACCGCGGAGCCCTTCACCACCGCGAGGACCTGGTGGCCGTTGCGGCGTGCGTCCGACAGACGCTCCAGTACGAGCAGTCCGACGCCCTCGGCCCAGCCGGTGCCGTCCGCGTCCGCGCCGAACGCCCGGCAGCGGCCGTCCGCGGAGAGGCCGCCCTGCAGCGCGAACTCCTGGAACACCACCGGCGTGGACATCACGGCCACACCGCCGGCCAGCGCGAGGTCGGACTCACCGGTCCGCAGCGCCTGGGCCGCCATGTGCAGCGTGGTCAGCGAGGACGAACACGCGGTGTCGACCGTCAGCGCGGGGCCCTCGAGGCCGAACTCGTAGGCGATGCGGCCCGAGGCCACGCTGGGCGCCGTCCCGGTCAGCAGGTGGCCGTCGAGACCGCGCGATTCGAGTGCGAGCAGGTTGCCGTAGTCATGGGCGCTGAGGCCGACGAACACGCCGGTCTTCGTGCCGCGCAGCGCCACTGGATCGATACCGGCACGCTCGAACGCCTCCCACGCCGACTCCAGCAGCAGACGCTGCTGCGGGTCCATCGCGGTGGCCTCACGCGGTGAGATGCCGAAGAACTCGGGATCGAATTCGGTCGCTCCGTGCAGGAAGCCGGCCGCCCGGGCGTTGGTCGTGCCCGGGCGGCCGGGCTCGGGATCGAACAACTCGGCCAGGTTCCAGCCGCGGTCGGACGGGAACTCCGTGGCGGCGTCCCGCCCCTCCTCGACCATGGCCCACAACGCCTCCGGCGAGTCGACCCCGCCGCCGTAGCGGCAGGCCATGCCGACGATGGCGATCGCGTCGCCGCCGGTGTCCGCCGGGGCGGGCGCGAGTGCCGCCGACGCGGAGGAGCCGGCGCCGACCACCTCGCCGAGCACGTAGTCCGTCAGCGAAGTGAGGTCCGGGTGGTCGAAGACCACCGTTGCGGGCAGCCGCAGGCCGGTGAAGGCGGTGATCCGGTTGCGCAGCTCCACCGCGGCCAGCGAATCGAAGCCGATGTCCCTGAACGTCCGGTCCGGCGAGAGTTTCGACGCCGACGCGTGCCCGAGCACCGCCGCGGTCTCGGCGGCGAGAGCGTCCAGGACGATCCGGTGCCGGGCGGCCGGCGGCCGGGCGAGCAGACGGCGGGTCCACGAGCCGGCACCGCCGCCACTCGCGACGGTGGCACGCCGCACCCGCCCGGAGACCTGGTTGCGCAGCAGGGGCGGCGCCTCTCCGCGGAACGCGGCCAGGTCGAGCCGGACCGGCAGCAGCACCGGGGCCCCGACGGTGAGGGCCGCGTCGAAGAGGGACAGGCCTTCCTCGTCGGACAGCGGCTTGATACCGGCGCGTGCCATCCGTTCCCAGTCGGCCTCCTTCAGGGAGGTCGTCATGTGGCTCGTGGCCGCCCAGAGGCCCCAGTCGAGCGAGACGGCGGGCAGCCCCAGCGCACGGCGGTGCCGGGCGAGAGCGTCCAGGAACGCGTTGGCGGCGGCGTAATTGGCCTGGCCCGGGGCGCCGAACGCTCCGACGGCCGAGGAGAACAGTACGAAGGCGGAGAGGTCGAGGTCCTTGGTCAGCTCGTGGAGGAGCCAGCCGGCATCCACCTTGGGACGCAGCACGGTGTCCACCTGCTCGGTCGTCAGTGAGCCGACGACACCGTCGTCGCTGATGCCCGCGATGTGCACGACCGCCGTCAGCGGATGTTCGGCGGGGATCGCGGCCAGCACCCCGAGCAGCGATGCGCGGTCGGAGACGTCGCAGGCGGCTGTCGTCACCGACGCGCCCAGCCCGGTCAGCTCGGCGGCGAACTCGGTGGCGCCGGGGGCATCCGGGCCGCGCCGGCTCGCCAGCACGAGGTTGCGCACGCCGTGCTCGGCGACCAGGTGCCGGGCGACCAGGCCGCCTAGTGCGCCGGAGGCGCCGGTCACGAGCACGGTCCCGGCCGGATCGACGGGCACCGGGACGGTCAAGGCGATCTTGCCGATGTGCCGGGCCTGGCTGAGGAACCTCAGCGCGTCCGGGGCCCGGCGGACGTCCCAGGTGGTGGTCGGAGGCAGGGTCAGAGCGCCTCGGCCGAACAGGTCCAGCAGCTCGGTCAACATCTCGTGGACCCGTTCGGGCGCCACTGCGAGGAGGTCGAACGCCTGATAGCGCACACCGGGGAACGCCTCGGCCGCCCAGTCGGCGTCGCGGATGTCGGTCTTGCCCATCTCGACGAACCGGCCGCCGCGCGGCAGCAGCCGCAGCGAGGCGTCCACGAGCTCGTTGGTGAGCGAGTTGAGGACCACGTCGACGCCGCGGCCGTCGGTGGCGCCGAGCAGATCGGACTCGAACTGTGCGGTGCGGGAGTTCGAGACGCGTTCGCCGGGGATGCCGAGCTCGCGAACGGCCGCCCACTTGGCGGGGCCGGCGGTGGCGAAGATCTCGGCACCCAGATGGGTGGCCAGCTGCACGGCCGCCATGCCGACGCCACCGGCGGCGGCGTGGACCAGCACGGACTCGCCGGGTTGCAGGTCGGCCACGTCGACGAGCCCGAAGTACGCGGTCAGGTAGGTGATCGGGACGGTCGAGGCCTGCAGGTACGACCACCCGTCCGGGATCGGTACCACCATCCGGTGGTCGCCCACGGCCACCGGCCCGAACGGTCCGAAGAACAGGCCCATCACCCGGTCTCCGGGCTCGAGACCGGTGACTCCCGGGCCGACCTCGGTCACCACTCCGGCCGCCTCGCCGCCGAGCACTTCCTGACCGCGGACCAGGCCCAGGGTGGACATGACGTCCCGGAAGTTCAGGCCGGCGGCCCGGACGGATATCCGCACCTCGCCCTCGGCCAGCGGCGCGACCGCCTCCGGCGACTCGATCAGTGCGAGCCCGTCGAAAGTGCCGGGGTGCGGGGCGGACAGGCGCCAGGCGGCCGTCTCCGCCGGCACGGTGAGCGTCGTCGAGGGGGAGACCTTGAGCAGGCGCGGCACCAGGGTCGTGCCCGCGCGTACGGCGACCTCGTCCTCCCCGGCGCCGAGCGCCGCCTCCACGGCCGTGTCGGGCTCGCCGGGCGCGAGGTCGACCTGGACGAGCCGGCCCGGGTTCTCGGCACGCGCCGAGCGGAACAGGCCGTGCAGGGCCGCACCGGTCAGGTCGCGGACGTGCTCACCCTCGTACGTTGCCAGCGCGCCCCGGGTGACCAGGACCAGCCGTGAGGCGGCCAGCCGTTCGTCGGCCAGCCAGTGGCGCACCAGTTCCAGCATCCGGTTGACACCCGAGTGCACGCTCGCGGCCACGTCGTGGTCGTGGTCGGGACCGGGAGCGGCCAGCACCACGGTGGGCACCTCGCCCCCGGCGTCGAGGGCGGCCTGCAGCGCGGGGAAGCCGTCGTACGCCGTGCCTGTCGTGGGCGCGCCGCCGCCCAGGTTCGCCCAGACGGCGGGCGACGAGGCCTCGGCCTCACCGGCGGGGACCCACTCGATCTCGTAGAGGGGGCCGTGGGCCTGGGAGGTACTCTCGGCGATCTGCTCCGCGGTGGCGGACCGCAAGGTCAGCGAGTCGACGGACAGCACCGTGCGGCCGGTCCCGTCGGCGACCAGCAGTGCCACCGTGTCGGTCCCCACCGGAGTCAGCCGTACGCGCAGCGCGGAGGCTCCGACGGCGTGCAGCCGGACGCCCGACCACACGAAGGGGACGACACCCTCGGTGGTGCCGGTGACCGCGATCGCGTGCAGCGCGGCGTCCAGCAGGGCGGGGTGCATGCCGTACGCGTCGGCGTCGCCCACGTGCTCGGGCAGCGTCACCTCGGCGAAGACCTCCCCGTCACGCAGCCAGGCGGCCTTCAGCCCGCGGAACACCGGCCCGTAGCCGTACCCGGCCGCGGCGAAGGTCTCGTAGAAGTCGCCGAGTTCGACTTCCTCGACACCGGCGGGCGGCCACTCGGCCATCTCGGGGTCGTCGCGGCGTACGCCGGCGGTCCCCGAGACGAAACCGCCGGCGTGCCGTGTCCAGGCCGCCTCGGTGTCGGGGGAGTCCGGGTCCTGCTGCTGCGACCAGACGGTGATCGATCGCCGGTCGGTGGACTCCTCCGGCTCGCCGACCACGATCTGCAGCGCCACGCCGCCCCGCTCCAGCAGCAGCGGAGCCTCGATGGTCAGGTCTTCGACGAGCTCGCAGCCGACCTGGTCCGCCGCGCGCAGCGCGAACTCGACGAACGCGGTGCCGGGCAGCAGGGTGCGGCCGAACAGGGCGTGGTCGGCGAGCCAGGGCTGGGCGGAGAGCGACAGCCGGCCGGTGCACAGGAAACCACCGTCGTTGGCGAGCGAGACGCCGGCGCCCAGGAGCGGGGCGTCCACCGAGCGCAGGCCGACCGAACCGAGGTCGTGCCCTCCGACGTGGCTGGTCTCCAGCCAGAAGCGTTCGTGCTGGAACGCGTAGGTGGGCAGGTCGACACTTCGCGCGCCGGTGCCGGCGAAGAAGGCGGCCCAGTCCAGCTCGACACCGGCGGCGTGCAGGGTGGCCATGGCCACGGCGATGCACTCCACCTCGTCGCGTCGGCTGCGGAGGGTCGGCGTGACCACCACCGACTCGTCGCCGTAGCACTTGCGTACGTCGCTGCTCATCGACGCGGCGGGCGACAGTTCGACGAGTCGGGTGACGCCGCGCTCGCGCAGCCGGGCCACGCCGATTACGAGGTCCACCGGTTCGCGCATCTGCCGGACCCAGAACTCGGGGGTGCACAGCACCTCGGCGGGCACCACCAGCGGGATGGACGGGGGCGAATAGGTCAACGTCTCCACCACGGCCCGGAACTGGGCCTGGATCGGCTCCATCGTGACCGAGTGGCCCGCGACGCCGACCCGCAGCGTGCGGCACGAGTGGCCGAGCTCGGTCAGTCGCGCCACGGCCGTCTCGACCGGGCCCTTCAGCCCCGAGACGGTGACTGAACCGGGGCTGTTGATTCCGGCGAGCGACACGCCCTCGAAGTCGGCGATGACCGGCTCCACCACGTCGGCGCCGGCCGCGACCGAGACCATCACACCGGCGGCCGAGGTCTGGATCAGCCGTGCCCGGGCGGTGACCATGGTGGCCGCGTCCTCGAGCGACAGCACACCCGCGACGTGCGCCGCCGCGATGTCCCCGCAGGACTGACCGAGCAGGTGGTCGGGGCGCAGCCCCCACGACTCGACCAGCCGGTAGAGCGCCACCTCGACCGCGAACAGCGCGGGATGGGCGTACTCGGGCCGATCCAGCATCGGGCCGCCCTCGGCGATGATCCGCGGCAGCTCGGGGTCGAGCCACCCCAGCACCTCCGAGTACGCCGCGGCGAAGACGGGGAACGCGGCGGCGAGTTGGGAGCCCATGCCGGTGCGCTGCGAGCCTTGTCCGGGGAACATCACCGCGGTGAGACCGCGGGACTCGGTGCCGACGACCGCCGTGGCACCGCTGCCGCCGCCGGCCAGCAGGTCGAGCTGCGCGAGCAGGTCCTCCTTGTTGCCCGCGACCACGGCGGCGCGGTGCTCGAACGTCACACGGCGCAGCGCGAGCGACTTCGCGACGTCGAGCAGGGCGACATCCTCCTCGGCGAGCCAGTCGCGCAGCCGCGTCGCCTGGCCGGCCAGGGCCTGCGGAGTACGGGCGGAGAGGAGGAAGGGCAAGGCGGTCGGCTGCGCGCTCACCGGCTCGGCCTCGACCGCCTCCGGCGCGGGCGCCTCCTCGATGACGACGTGCGCGTTGGTACCGCTCATCCCGAACGATGACACACCTGCCCGGCGCGGCCACTCGTTCTCCGGCCACGGGCGGTTCTCCGTCAACACCTCGACGCCGCCGGCCGACCAGTCCACTTCGTGCGTCGGCTCGTCCACGTGCAGCGTCTTGGGGAGAACGCCGTGGCGCATGGCCATCACCACCTTGATCACACCGGCGACGCCCGCGGCCGCCTGGGTGTGACCCACGTTCGACTTCAGGGAGCCCAGCCACAGCGGCTCGCCGTTCTTCTTCTTGCGGCCGTAGGTGGCCAGCAGGGCCTGCGCCTCGATCGGGTCGCCCAGCCGGGTGCCGGTGCCGTGCCCCTCGACCAGGTCGACCTGCTCCATCGGGACCTGGCCGTCGGCCAGCGCCGCCTGGATGACCCGTTGCTGGGCGGGACCGTTGGGAGCGGTCAGACCGTTGGAGGCACCGTCCTGGTTGATCGCCGAACCACGGATGACGGCAAGCACCGGGTGGCCGTTGGCCTGTGCGTCGGAGAGCCGCTCCAGCAGGACCAGGCCGACCCCCTCCGACCAGCCGGTGCCGTCGGCGGTGTCCGCGTACGCCTTGCACCGGCCGTTGGGCGCGATGCCGCGCTGTCGACTGAAGTCGACCATGACCAGGGGCGAGCACATCGACGCGACGCCGCCGGCCAGAGCCATCGTGGACTCGCCGCGGCGCAGGGCCCGGATGGCATAGTCCATCGCGACCAGCGAGGAGGAACAGGCGGTGTCGACGGTGACAGCGGGGCCCTCGAGGCCGAACGTGTACGCGACGCGGCCGGAGAGCACGCTGGGTGCGTTGCCCAGCAGCAGATAGCCGTCGACCTCGCGGGGGGCCGTGACGGTCAACGGCACGTAGTCATGGGTGTTGGAGCCGATGAACACACCCGTCTCGGTGCCGCGGAGGGTCTCCGGGTCGATGCCGGCACGTTCGAACGACTCCCAGGCGGCTTCGAGGACGATCCGCTGCTGCGGGTCCATGGCGAGAGCTTCGCGCGGGGAGATGCCGAAGAAGTCCGCGTCGAAGTCGGCCAGGCCGGACATGAAGCCGCCCTGGCGGGTGTACGTCTTTCCGGGCTTGCCGGGCTCCGGGTCGTAGATGCTGTCCATGTCCCAGCCGCGGTCGGTCGGCGAGTCGCCGATCGCGTCGGTGCCACTGGAGACCAGCTCCCAGAGGTCCTCCGGCGACCAGACGTCGCCGGGCAAGCGGCACGCCATCGAGACGATGGCGATCGGCTCGGTGTCCTGGGCCTCCCTCTCCGTGATCTTCTTGCGAGCCTGGTAGAGGTCGCTCGTGACCAACTTGAGATACTGGCGAAGCTTGTCCTCGTTCTCCATACGAGCAACCCCATCTGTCTCTGTCTGTTCCAGTGGCCCGTGGGACCCCGGAGTGGTCCGGCATACCCCGGACTTGTCATGCCTGGACACGTGGCAGGCGTCTGCTGAGGCCGGTGGTCCGGCGGTCCGGCGAAGAGCTGCGCCGAAAAGGCTTGAGTGGGAGCACGATCAGAACCGCCTCTGGGCGGTCGCGTGAACAACCATGCTCTTACGCACGTCGTCGCGGGCACCCCCTAATCCCCCTAGTCGCCCTCCCGGTCGGCGCGCGGATTTTCGGGGTGTCGTTGTCGCAGTCGCACTGCGAGCATGAATCGCGAAAGCCAGACCGGTGCGTCTCGCTGGTCGCCCGCAGCGGACGAGCGAAGGGACAGCAGCATGACTGCCGAGGTGTTGGACAACAAGGAGAAGCCGACGGGGACGCCGGCATTCATCTTCCGTCAGACCGCGCCGGGGCCGACACAACCGTGGAGCTGGGCGGAGAATCTGCTGAAGTCCGCGGCCACTTACTGGCTGGTCACCACCAGCCCGGACGGGCGCCCGCACAGTAGGCCCCTGTGGGGTGTCTGGGAGCAGAACACCTTCTGGTTCTCGAGCCAGAACCGCTCCGGCGAATTCCTGAAGACCAACCCGCGGGCCTCCGTGAACCTGCAGGTCGGCGAGGACGTCGTGATGATAGAGGGCAGTTGCTCCCGAGTGCTCGGAGACAACGAAATCAACGTGCTCGCCGAAGGTGTCGGGGCGAAATACGACTGGGAACTCACAGTGAGCGAGGATCGCGTCCACACGCGTTTCGGTCAGAGCGCTCCCGTGTTTCGGCTGAATCCCGAACGGGTCTACGGCTGGGCGGGAATTGCCGGATGGGAGTCCGCGACGAGGTGGGACTTTCCCGCGGTCCTGACCGACTGAGATCGGCCGTCAGGCAAGCCGTTCCAGGCCTGTTCCTTGTGCCTACGGGCCCTCTTACAACCCCCGTTGTCCTCTGACGACCCACGGTGAATGACGCTCTCTGCCGTGGCCCTGCAAGACGCGATTCGAACGTGGAAGGGGACGATCCGGGTGGATGTCCGGGCCCAAGACGGCAATATCGCGGTGGTTGGTACGTCCTGCCGTTTCCCCGGCGCCGACGGGCCTCGGCAACTGTGGCGCCTCCTGGCCGCGGGACGCCACGCGATCACCGAGCGCCCGCCCGGACGACGCGGCCCGAACAGGACGGTTGCGCCCCCCTGGGGCGGGTTCCTCGACGCCGTCGACGAGTTCGATGCCGAGTTCTTCGGTATCTCCGCCCGCGAGGCGGCGTCCGTCGACCCGCAGCAGCGACTCGTGCTGGAGCTGGGGTGGGAGGCGCTGGAGGACGCGGGGATCGTGCCGGACAGCGTGCGCGGCGGCCGACTCGGTGTCTTCGTGGGCGCCTTCGCCGACGACTACGCCCACCTAGTGCACCGCGAGGGTGCCAGTGCGGCGACCCGGCACACCTACCCCGGCACCGAACGTTCGCTGATCGCCAACCGGCTCTCCCACTTCCTGGACGTGCACGGGCCCAGTGTGGGCATCGACAGCGGTCAGTCGTCATCGCTGGTCGCCGTTCACCTGGCCTGCCAGAGCCTGCTCACCGGCGAGTCGGACCTCGTCGTCGCGGGCGGCGTGCAGCTCAACCTGCTGCCGGAGTCCGTGGACATCGCGGACCGTTGGGGTCCGCTGTCACCGGACGGCCGCTGCTACACCTTCGACGCTCGCGCGAACGGATATGTGCCGGGCGAAGGCGGCGGTCTCGTCGTGCTCAAGAGGCTCGAGGACGCCCTGGCCGACGGTGACACTCCCCAGTGCGTAATCCTTGGGAGCGCCGTGAACCACGGTGGCAACGGGCACGCCCTGACCCAGCCCGACGAGCTCGCACAACAAGACGCCCTGCGCCGCGCTCACGAGCGCGCTCGAATCAGTGCCGCGCAACTCCAGTACGTCGAGTTGCACGGAACGGGAACACCCGCCGGCGACCCCGTCGAGGCCTCCGCGCTCGGTGCCGTCGTCGGCTCCGCCCGGCCGCGAACGCGACCGCTGTCCGTCGGATCGGTCAAGACGAACCTGGGGCATCTGGGGGCAGCCGCGGGGATCGCCGGCCTCATCAAAGTGGCGATGGCGATCCGTCACCGCGAACTCCCGGCCAGTCTCAACTACGAGCTGGCCAACCCGGAGATCGCGCTGGACGAGCTCAATCTCCGAGTGCAGCAGGACCTCGGTTCATGGGAATCGGCCGACAGCCCGCTGATCGCCGGCGTCAGTTCCTTCGGCATGGGCGGCACGAACTGCCACCTGGTCCTCAGCGATGCCCCGCCCGCCTCGACGGTGCCGCGCAGGGAACCGGAGACCGGTAAGGCGGACTCCGGGCAGGCACCGGCGGTGTTGCCGTTTGTGTTGTCGGGGCGTGGGTCGGGGGGGTTGTGTGGTCAGGCTGCTCGGTTGCGGTCGTTCGTGGTGGAGCGGCCGGATGTGGTGTTGGCGGATGTTGCGTATTCGTTGGCGGTTGGTCGTGCTGTGCATGGGGATCGGGCGGTGGTGGTTGCGTCGGGGCGGGAGGAGTTGCTGGATCGGTTGGGGGTTGTTGCCGGGGGTGGGGCCGGGGCGGGGTGTGTGTCCGGTGTGGCCGGCCCGGGCCGTGTGGCGGTGGTGTTTACCGGACAGGGTTCGCAGCGGGTCGGGATGGGCCGGGAGTTGTATCGGCTGTTCCCTGTGTTCGCGGCTGCCTTGGATCAGGTGTGTGAGTTGCTGGATCCGGTGGTGAGGGCGGCTGTTTTCGGTGAGGAGGGTGCTGGGGGGCTGTTGGATTCGACGGAGGTTGCGCAGCCGGCGTTGTTCGCGGTTGAGGTGGCGTTGTTCCGGTTGTTCGGTTCGTGGGGTGTGGTTCCGGATTTTGTGGCGGGTCATTCTGTGGGGGAGGTTGCTGCGGCTCATGTGTCGGGGGTGTTGTCGCTGGCGGATGCGTGTGTGTTGGTGAGTGCGCGGGGCCGGTTGATGCAGGGGTTGGCGCCGGGTGGGGTGATGGTGGCGGTTGCCGCGGGTGAGGATGTGGTGGCACCGGTGGTGGCTGAGTCGGGTGGTGGGGTGTCGATCGCGGCGGTGAACAGTCCGGGGTCGGTGGTGGTGTCGGGGGAGGGGTCTGCGGTCGAGGG